>NZ_JBBKZT010000005.1:0-466608 GCF_037889975.1 Variovorax rhizosphaerae
CCTCAAATCAGCAAAAAACGGCTTCAGAACTCACCGATCAATGCACGATGTGAAACGGTACTCTCGCCGCAGAGCATGGCTCAAGTTGACGCGGAGTATTTCAGCAGCCTGCTAGACTCCTCCGCCCCTGGAAGTATTCAGTGTCGTTCGCAGGTAGACCATCGCGCAGCACCATGTTGCTAGACAAGGTGAAGACGGTACCAGGCGCTACGCTGGAGGGAGGTGTGGTGAGTGGTGCGTTTGTCGTTGGGGAGACTAGTTTGACCCGCTGCCACGCCGACAAACTCTTCGTGTAGTCGCCAATCCATATGAAGCCTGCAGCGGGACTTCTTCCTGACAGTGAATCGCTTCCGACAGTTGCTACCTGTGCCGTCTGGTTTGACACGGTCTGACTAGCTTCAAAGATATCTGACTTGGCCTCACTGGACAGGGGTTTGCTCGGCACTTGCTTCTTGATTTCGTCGATCGCTTTGGTTGCTGCGTTGACCTGCGCGCTTAGAGAGGCAATCTCCCCCTTCGCTTCTTGCGCGAATTCAACCCCGTCCTTTGTTAACTTCGAAATGGCTCCAAAGGGGATGCCCAAGACGAACTTGGCGCCAACCAAGGCTAAGAAAATTGAAGCTACCGCGAGCGGATACTTTGCCAACTCAACGTATGGATTCACTTGCTCGGCCATTGCATACCCCGCTATTACCTAGTTCAGGAGATCGCTTCGCAAACGCACTTTTACGGCATTTTGCGAGCCGCAGCATCCCTTGCCTTGATGAGGCCTAACTCTTCCCGCTGAGCGGTGCGACGATGCGGCGCTCGGCCGGTCGTCCGCCAAGTACGAGGCAGCCCTTTGACAGCTACTCCTCGCCGTCCTTCTCGTCATCGATGCTCGCACTCCACCGCGTCCCCCAGCCCCCGCCCTTGGCATCGTCGAGCAGCCGCCGGTCCCGCTTGGTCGGCCGTCCTTGCTCCAGGCTGTGCGCGGGCTCGGTGCCCATGCGCCGCAACTCCCGCGCGGCGGCCTGCGCGGCGATGCTCTCCGGCGTTTCCGCGTACAGCTTCTGCGCAACCGGCGCCGGCCCGCGCTGCCCGCTGAGGCCGAGCACGTTGACCACCCGCGTGACCGCCCCCTGGCGCAGCGTGACCAGGTCGCCGACCTTCACCTCGCGCGAGGCCTTGGCAATGTCGCCATTCACCTGCACGCGGTGCTTGCCGATCTCGTCGGCGGCCAGCGACCGCGTCTTGTAGAAGCGCGCGGCCCAGAGCCATTTGTCGATGCGGAGTCGTTCCATCAAGGCGGATTGTCCAGCGGAAGCCAGACCATTGCGGTCAATCCGACAATCCGTCCGTCGGTTTCCCTGTTGTCCAGTGAAATACGCCCGCCGAGCGCCAGCACGATCTCGCGGCAGATCGCCAGCCCAAGACCCGATCCGCGCGTCACGTCGCCCGCGGCAAAGGGCGCAAACAACCGCTGCCGCAACTCGGCCGAAATGCCGGGGCCGTCGTCCTGAATCCGCAGGCAGACGCCTTCATCCTCGGACCGCAGCGCGAGCAGCAGCCGGCCACCGTGCGGACTGTGCTTGATGGCGTTGTGCAGCAGGTTGCGCGTCAGTTCCTGCAGCATCCAGTGGTGCGCGCGCACGGGCGACGGCGCTTCCTCGAACTCGAAATCCAGCGCCTTGTCGGCGATCAGCGGCGACACGTCCAGCGCCACCTCGCGCGCCATGTCGGCCCAATCGATGCGGGTCGACTCCGGTTGCTGGCGCAACTGTTCGACCTTGGCCAGCGAGAGCATCTGGTTGGCCAGCGCAGTCGCACGCTCGACCGTCTCGCTGATCTCGCGCAGCGCCTCGTCGGGCGGCATGTCGCCGCGCCGGGCCGACTGCACCTGCGCCTTCAGCACCGCGAGCGGCGTGCGCAGCTGATGTGCGCTGTCACGCACGAAGCGCTTCTGGTGGTCGAGCAGCCGTTGCAGCCGCCCCATGACCTCGGTGGTGGCATCGACCAGCGGGCGCAGTTCGCGCGGGGCATCGGGCGCATCGATGGGCGACAGGTCGCTTTCCGAACGCGCCGCCAGTTCCGCACTGAGGCGGCGAACCGGCCGCGTCGCGCGCTGCACCACCAGCACCACCACGGCGGCAATCACTGCCATCAGCAACAGTTGCCGCCAGAGCGTGTCGAGGAGGATGCGCCGTGCCAGCGTCTGGCGCAGTTCCAGCGTTTCGGCCACCTGCACCACGGCCATTCCCCGGCCGCGTTCGCTGGCCACCGGATTCAGCAACACGGCCACTCGCACTGGCTCGCCGTGCACGGTGGCATCGTAGAAGTCGACCAGCGCGGCGTAGGCCGGGCGCAGCGGTATCCGGCCGTGCCAGAACGGCAACTCGTCGAAGCCCGACACCATCGCGCCGGACAGGTCCGACACCCGATAGAAGATGCGGCTCTGGTTGTCGGCCTCGAAGGCTTCCAGCGCGGAGTAGGGCACCTTGGCGCGCAGTTCGGCCTTGTCCTCATAGCCTTCCACGTCGAGCTGCTCGCCGATGGTCTTGGCCGACGCGAGCAGCGTGCGGTCGTAGGCCAGCGTGGCGGCGGCCAGGCTCTGCCGGTAGAGGCTGATCGAGTTGATGATGATGAACAGGCCGATCGGTGCCAGGATGCCGATCAGCAAGGTGCGGCGCAGCGAGGTGGCGCGCTTCATCCTTCTTCGCGCAGCAGGTAGCCGAGGCCGCGCAAGGTCATCAGGGCGGTGCCGGTGCCGGCGAGCTTCTTGCGCAGGCGGTAGACCACGACCTCGATGGCCTCGTACTGCACTTCGGTCTCGCCGGGGAACACCAGCTCGAACAGGCGCTCCTTCGTCACCGCGTGGCCGGGCTTGGCCATCAATGCGGCGAGCAATGCCAGTTCCCGCGGCGTGAGTTCCATCACCTCGCCGCGGTGATAGATGGCGCCGCTGTCGGCTTCGAATCGCAGCGCGCCCACTTGTTGCGAGCGCACCGGGTTATCGGCGCCCATGCCCTGGTGGCGGCGCCTCAGGGCGCGCAGGCGGGCTTCCAGTTCGTCCAGGTCGAAAGGCTTGGGCAGGTAGTCGTCGGCGCCCGCGTTGAGTCCCATGATGCGGTCGCCCACCGTGCCGCGCGCGGTCAGCAGCAGCACGGGGGTGCGCAGGCCGGCGGCGCGCGCCTGGGCCAGCACCTGCAGGCCGTCGAGATTGGGCAGGCTCAGGTCGAGCGCGACCACGTCGGGTTCCAGTTCGCGCCACTGCGCCACGGCGAGCGCGCCGTCCCCGCAGAGGCGCACATCGATCCGGCGCCGGGCCAGCGCGCGTTGCAGCGTGGCCTGCATGGAGGGGTCGTCTTCGACCAGCAGCAGCTTCATTTCATCCTTGCAGGGGTGGCTGCATGCACGCCGGTGAATGACATGCACCCGACAGGTGCGGGCGGTCGAAGCCAGAAGAGTGGATGTTCATGGGATCAGTCCCGAGGATTGGGCGCGATCAAGTGCCCTGTCAAGCTTCAGTGTTTTCCCCAAGCCGCCAGACAGCCAACTGACAGCAAGGCGGCGCATGATACCCAGTCAGCTACCGGTCAGAACCACAGTCACAGGAGACTTCCTCATATGCGTCGCGATACCTTTCTGAAATCCCTTGCAGCACTGGCCGCCACCGGTGCCTTGCCCTTGTCGGCCTGGGCTGGGGCCAACGTCAAGATGATGATCCCCGCCAACCCCGGCGGCGGCTGGGACACCACCGGCCGCGCACTCGGCAAGGCCCTGTCGGACGGCAAGCTGGCCGACACCGTCACTTATGACAACAAGGGCGGCGCCGCCGGCGCGCTGGGCCTGGCCCAGTTCGTGAACGGCTCCAAGGGCGACCCGAACGCGCTGATGGTGATGGGCTCTGTCATGCTGGGCGGCATCATCACCGGCAAGCCGCCGGTCAAGCTCGAACAGGCCACGCCGCTGGCCCGCCTGACCACCGAGTACAACGTGTTCGTGCTGCCCGCCAATTCGCCGCTGAAGTCCATGGCCGACGTGGTCGCGCAACTCAAGAAGGACCCGGGCAGCGTCAAGTGGGGCGGCGGCTCGCGCGGCTCGACCGAGCACATCGCCGCGGCCATGATCGCGCAGAAGGTCGGCGCGGACCCGTCCAAGATCAACTACGTCGCCTTCCGTGGCGGCGGCGAGGCCACGGCGGCCATCCTGGGCGGCAACGTCACGGTGGGCGGCAGCGGCTACAGCGAGTTCGCTCCCTACATCGCCGACGGCAAGATGAAGGCCATCGCCGTCACTTCGGCGCAGCGCCTGCCCGGCATCAACGTGCCGACGCTCAAGGAGCAGGGCATCGATGTCGAGATCGGCAACTGGCGCGGTGTGTACGGCGCGCCCGGTATCACGCCGGAACAACGCAAGACGCTGACCGACCTGGTGCTGGCCGCATTGAAGACGCCGGCCTGGGCCGATGCGCTCAAGAAGAACGACTGGACCCCGGCGGTCATCTCCGGCGAAGCATTCGCGAAGTTCGTGGACGACGACTTTGCGAGCCTGCGCGCCATCATGACCAAGTCCGGCATGGTTTGAACAAGCCCACCCCCGAATGCGCCTGCGGCGCCGGGGCGGTCGCCAGAAGCGGCTGCTCTTGCGGACCGTCCAAGCCTGCGCAGGCAGGCTTGGAGCCTCGGTCCTCAGCCCCTCAAGTGGGCGCACCCAGCGGCCGGGCAAAGCCGGTTCCGCGGGTGCCCACGAACAGGCATGGCTCAGCAAGGCATTCGTCGCGGGTCACGCGATAGCTTCCCAGGTCGGCCTCGCTTGGCGCAGGTCGCCCACCCCGACAAGGGGCGACGCCAGCGGCCCGGGTCCGCGGTGTTTCTGGAACCGGCCACACGGCCCTGAATTCGGGATTCTTGGAACAGAAAAATGACTACTTCCGAAAACGCGGTGGAAACGCCATCCGCGGCACTTTGGCCGCAGACCCTGGTCGGGATTGGTGTGTTGTTGACCGGTTTGCTGCTCGCGATGGGCGCCATCGACATCTCGTCCGAGGCAGGCTATGGCGGCGTCGGCCCCAATTTCCTGCCTTGGATGGTGTCGATCGTGCTCACCATCTGCGGCGCCTGGATCATCTGGGAGGCGCGCACGGGCGGCTTTCGCCAGTTGGAGGCGTCGGACGATGACGTGCCTGCCTACTGGCCCGGCTTCGTGTGGGTCTCGGCGGGGCTGCTGCTCAACGCGGCGCTCATCACCACGCTGGGCTTCATCCTGAGTTGCACGCTGACCTATGTGCTGGCCGTGCAGGGCCTGCGCCGCGCGAACGGGCAGGCGGCAGCCAACCAGCCGCGCATGTGGCTCACCGACGCCCTGACGGGTCTCCTGATCTCGGCCCCGGTGTACTGGGCCTTCACCAAGTTCCTGGCGATCAACCTGCCGGGCCTGACCAACACCGGCTGGATCTGAGCATGGACATCTTCAACGCCCTCATGCACGGGTTCGCGCTCGCGATCACCCCTGCCAATCTGCTCTGGTGCCTGGTCGGTTGTGCGCTCGGCACGGCCGTCGGCGTGCTGCCCGGCATCGGCCCGGCGGTCGCGGTGGCGATGCTGCTGCCGATCACGGCCAAGGTCGAGGTCACGGCCTCGATGATCTTCTTCTCCGGCATCTACTACGGCGCGATGTACGGCGGCTCCACCACCTCTATCCTGCTCAACACGCCCGGGGAGACGGCGAGCATGGTGACTGCCATGGAGGGCAACAAGATGGCCAAGAGCGGGAGGGCGGGCGCTGCGCTCGCCACCGCGGCCATCGGCTCCTTCGTGGCGGGTTCCATCGCCACGGTCATCGTCACCTTGTTCGCGCCCTTTGTCGCCGAGTTCGCCGTCAAGCTCGGGCCGCCGGAATACTTCCTGCTGATGCTGCTGGCCTTCACCACCGTGAGCGCGGTGCTGGGCAAGAGCACGCTGCGCGGCATGACGGCATTGTTCGTCGGGCTGGCCGCAGGCTGCGTCGGACTCGACCAGATCTCCGGCCAAGGCCGCTACACGGGCGGCGTGCCCGAGTTGCTGGATGGAATCGAGATCGTGCTGGTCGCAGTCGGCCTGTTCGCGGTGGCGGAAGTGCTCTATGCGGTGCTGTACGAAGGCAAGCTCGTCGAAGGCCAGAACAAGCTGAGCCGCGTGCACATGAGCGCGAGCGACTGGAAGCGTTCCATCCCTGCGTGGTTGCGCGGCACGGCCATCGGCACGCCCTTCGGCTGCATCCCGGCCGGTGGCACCGAGATCCCGACCTTCCTGAGCTATGCGACGGAAAAGAAGCTGGCAAAGCCTGAGCACAAGAAGGACTTCGGCACCAAGGGCGCCATCGAAGGCGTGGCCGGCCCCGAAGCCGCCAACAACGCCACGGTGACGGCGGCGCTGATCCCTTTGCTCACGCTGGGCATCCCGACCAGCAACACCACGGCCATCCTGCTCGGCGCCTTCCAGAACTACGGCATCCAGCCGGGGCCGCAACTGTTCACCACTTCGGCCGCGCTGGTCTGGGCGCTGATTGCCTCGCTCTACATCGGCAACGTCATGCTGCTGGTGCTGAACCTGCCGATGGTCGGCCTGTGGGTCAAGCTCTTGAAGATCCCCAAGCCGCAGCTCTACGCCGGCATCCTGATCTTCGCGACGGTCGGTGCCTACGGCATGCGCCAGAGCTCGTTCGACCTGTTCCTGCTCTACGGCATCGGCATCCTGGGCGTGCTCATGCGGCGCTTCGACTTCCCGACCGCGCCGGTGGTGGTCGGCATGATCCTCGGGCCGCTGGCTGAAGCGCAACTGCGCAATGCGATGTCGATCGGCGAGGGCAGTGCGGTGGTGTTCTTCCAGCGGCCGATGTCGATCGCGCTGGTCATCATCGTGCTGGGCGTGCTGATCCTGCCGCGGCTGGCCAAGCGCTATGGCGAGCGCAAGGCGGCTCGGGCGGCGCTGGCCTCTTCCTGACGGTTGCGCGAAGGGTTTGCGGCGGCGCTATCGCAGCGCCGCCGCGACGCGCTCCGCGATGCGGGCCATGCCCCAGTCATGCGGATGCGCGTTGACGCTGGGGTTGGCGAACTGGGTCCGCTGCCGGTCCTGGCTGGCCGGATCGGCATGGATGTCGCCGATGTCCACATAGCGACCGCCGTGTGAGGTGCACTGCTGCCGGATGACGGCGTCGGTCGAAGGATTGCGCCACCAGGTGGACAGGCACACGAGGCGCAGCCCCTGGGCCGCCGTCGCCACCAGCTTGGCGTAAATCTCCGTGAAGGATGCGAGGTGGGCGGCTCGCACGTTGTCCCCGAGCTCGACGACCACCAGGGTCGTGGCGTCGATGCGAGGGGCCACCTCGGCGAGGCGCCCGGCATTGGTGACCGGATCGAGTTCAAGGTTGGAGAGGTTGACGACCGACACGGGCAGTTTCAGTGCCGCCCCGGTCAGGTGTGCGTAGTCGCGGGCCTGGGCCGATGCCGCCATCCCCCAGTGATTCATCCAGCCCAGTTCCTTGCTCTCCGGATGGAGCGTCAGGCTGTTGCCGATGAAGGCGATGCGCGTTGGCTTGGGCGCAGGGGCCGCGGACGTCGCGGCAATGGCCGTGTTGTCGGTGGGAGTGACCCAGTGGCATGCGGCAAGGCCGATGACCAGGCCCAGTTTGGCGAAGGATTTCATTCAGCCTGGAAAAAGCAGTTGGATGCGCCCGAGTGCGCCGTGATCGGCGTGCCAGGCAAGGCGGGAGAACGCGGCGGGCTGATGCCCGCAAGGCCGAGCAACGCCGCATGGCGCGTCGAGCGCGGTGCAATCGGGTGCATAGCGCTCTCACCCCGGCGGCGAACGTGATCGAAGGCGGAAGTCTCAGGCTCCATGCTGCTTTTCCAAAGGTTGAGCGCGGTCAACTGCTT
Organism: Variovorax rhizosphaerae; assembly: GCF_037889975.1. Lineage (NCBI taxonomy): Bacteria > Pseudomonadati > Pseudomonadota > Betaproteobacteria > Burkholderiales > Comamonadaceae > Variovorax > Variovorax rhizosphaerae. Next base: position 7,895 of record NZ_JBBKZT010000005.1, read on the forward strand.
TTTCCAGGCTCAGCTCTCGTTGCGGGGCGGCGCCTCCAGGACGTGGCGGGCTTTTCGATGAGATGCCAGGACAGCATGGCGAGCATCAGCGTCACGGCGCCGGCGACGCCGGTCATTGTCCACGTCGAGATCCCCGGCAACAACGCGGCTGTGCATTGCTGCACCGGGAATGCATAGACATACATGCCATAGGAATAGTCGCCCACCCGGTTGTAGGCGCGAATACCGCGCAGGGTCGCCGGTCCTTGGGTACTGCCAGGCACGAAGGCCAGGTACATCAGGACGTAGGGGAAGCCCAGGCGATAGATGACCTCGAATGCGTGGGGCGCCACTGCCGCCCCTGCGGCCATTGCCATGCAAACCGCCAAGGCCCAGCGGCCCTGGATGCGCAAGCGGTCGCGATGGATCCAGTACGCCGCGCCAGAAAGGAACATCGCCCCCAGCCGCGGCGCATCGTTCGGCTTGTCCAGGAACAGCAGGATGAAGGTGGTGGCAAGCAGCGTCACGGCCAGCCCGGGCACCAGCGCCGGCATGAGGCGCGCCCCGCGCGGCCAGCGTGTCGCGCACCACCCCATCAGTCCCAGTGCGATGTACAGCCGCAGTTCCCAGCGCAGGGTCCAGAGTGAAACGTTGACCTGGTCCGCGAACGGGTTGTGCGCGAAGGCACCGGGCAGCACGGCCTCGCTGCCGCCCACCATCGTCGCGTTCCGGGCCAGGTAGCGCCAGGTCTGAGGGTCCGAGATGAAGGCCCTGAAGCCCAGTTCGCTGAATGCCGCGCCGACAACCAGGGTCGACACCAGCAGCGCGACCCACAGGCCGGGGTAGATGCGCAGCGAGCGCGCAACTGCGAAGGGCCCGATCCGACCGCTGCGTTGCAGGCTGCCCATCACCAGGAAGCCGCTGAGCACGAAGAACGCATCCACCGCCACGCCACCGGGCGTCATGCCCAGCAGGGCCAGCCAGGGCTCGGACTTCATGTCGCCGGATGCGACCACGTAGCTGTGGCTCAACAGCACCATCGTGGCGGCCACCATGCGGATCAGGTTGAGGTTGTTGTCGCGGCCCCGCGAGAGCTGTGCAAGGCCGTCGGGATAGGAAGGCGCCGGAGCCGGCAGGGTCACGGCGCGCCTTTCCCGAAGTGCCGCCGATAAGCCGCGACCAGCACCTGCGCCGACGCATGCCAGTTGAATTTCGCCGCCTGTACAAGGCCGCGCTCGATGGCGCGCGACCGTGCCACCGGGTTCGACAGCAGCGTAGAAATGGCCGCCGCAATGGCGGTGGGGAAGTTGGGGTCGGCGGTGAGCGCCGCGTTCCCGGCGACCTCGGGCAGGGAGGTGGTGCTCGAGGTCACCACGGGCACCCCGCTGGCCATCGCCTCCGCGACCGGCATGCCGAAGCCTTCGGCAAAGGTCGGATAGACGAACACCGACGCATGACGCAGCAGCGCGGGCAGGGCGGCGTCAGGCACCTTCTCCATGAAACGGACGTCCTGTTCCAGGCCGAGCGTGCGCACGGCGTCGAAGATGGGTTCGCTGTGGAAGTCGCGCTGGCCGATGATCACCAGCGGCAACCTCGGTCCGGGCAGCAAGGCATAGGCGCGCAGCAGGTTCAGGTGGTTCTTGCGCGGCTCCAGCCGGCCCAGGGTGCAGAGGTAGCCGCCGGGTTCGAGGCCGGCGCTGCGCACATGGTCGGCGCCTTCTGCGCCCGGATGGAAGCGTGCGGTGTCGATGCCGTTGGGGGTGATCGCGATGCGCGCCGGGTCGATGTCGTAGAGCCGCGCGATCTCGCCGCGCGAGAACGCGCTCACGGTGAAGAGGAGGCTGGCATGGCGCGTGGCGATCAGGCTCGTCACCTGCGACATGCGGACGAAGTTGGGCGTGAAGTACTGCGGATGCGTCTCGAACAGCGTGTCGTGGATCGTGCAGGCACAGTCGCCCGAGCGCAGGAAGGGCAGGCGGTATTGCATGTGCAGCAGGTCGATCCTGTGCTTGCGCTGCAGCAGCGCCAGTTGCCATCCCAGCCGCACCATGCCGCCGGTGTGCGGCACTGCGACCAGTTCGACATTGGGTGCATTGAACACCGGGTATTCCGCGCGCAGCCGCGCCGTGTCGCCCAGCAGGAAGACGAAGTCGATTTCGGGCGCCTGCACGATCGCTTCCTGGTAGATGCCGAGGATGTGGCTCCGGCTGCCCTGGAAGATGCCGTCGAAAGTATGGAAATCCACGCCGACGCGCGGGCGGGGAGGAGTGGGGGTCATGAGATCGGGAGGTCCACGGTGATGAGCGCCACGCTGTGCGGAGGCAGGTGCGCGCCGAGTTTCTGGTTGGCAGGGCCGTCGAGCAACGACTCGCTGCGCACGAGCATGTCCGGTCGGTCGCTGGCATCGAAGACATTGGCGGCGGACAGGAGGCTCATGCGCGCCTGCGCGGTGCGCAGGGGGCCGACATTGAACTGTCCCAGGGCCGCGCGGCGAGGGTCCTTGTTGATGACCAGCATGCGCAGGGCCGGGCGGCCACTGTCGGCGTCGACGCGCGTGGCGAGGACCTCGACCAGCGGCATGGCATCGACGGCCTCCACCTGACCGATGCGCGCGACGCGCACGGTCTCCGCCTGCACGATGGCCGGGATGCGCTGCCCCTGGAGTGCCTCGCGCATGAGCTGCAGCACCTGGAAGGCCGGCCTCGGGTACGCGCCGGCATGGATGGCGCCGAACAGCCCGTTGGCCGACAGCGACCAGTGGTTCGCCATCAGGAAGTCGGGCGTCTCTGCGAACACGCGCAGCACGTCGGCCAGGAAGACGGCGCCGGCGGGTGCGCTGGTCCATTGGTCCGACGGGCCACGGCCGAGGCTGAACAGCGCGCTGTACTCGGTCACCGCCAGCGGCAGCTTCTGCTTTGGCCGCAACTCGGCGAGCAGTTGCCGCATGACGCCGAAGTCGCGCTTCACGGTGAGTGCGCCCGCGGCCGCGCCCCAGTACAACTCGGACGGCGACATGCCGCGCTGGGTGCCGAAGGGCATGTAGGCGTTGTGCAGGCACACATAGTCGAAGCGTTCCGTCACAATGCCGAGCACCGTGCGCGTGAAGCCCGGGTACGGCGTCACTGGCAGGCCGGCGCGCTGGTCGGTGGTCAGCGGCAGGCCGAGCACGATGTCCGGGTCGACCGCGCGCATGGCACGGATGAAGAGGTTGACGCGCCGTGCGAACTCCGGCGGCAGCAGGTCGACGTCGGTGCGCGACGCTTCCTTGAGATAAGGCTCGTTGCCGAGTTCCCAGTACACGACGCGTGGCAGCCTGCTCCCGGTGATGCGCGATGTCATGCGCGCCACGTTGGTGGCCGCCACCCAGCGCGCCGCTTCATCGGCGGTGCCGGTCATGATGTTGACGGTGATCAGCGGCTGCGCCCCGACCGCCTCGCACAGTTCGAGAAAGCGTTGCGTGTCCATCAACGTGCGGTGGCGCTCGCGGCTGAAGACGTGTTCGTTGATGGGCGCGTCCCAATGGAACAGGTCGGAGAAGGTGCCGCCCGGGTAGCGCAGCACGGTCGGGCCGAGGCGGCGCGCCATCGCGAGCATGGCGGGTGCGAAAGCGCCATCGGCCGTCACCATGTTGTCGCCGCCGTACACCCAGCCGACGTTGCTGCCGAGCACGCGGCGGTTGACCGGCGTCCCGGACGCGCGCGCGTCCAGGGTCACGTTGAAGGCATGCGATTCACGGGTGGGCGCGAACGCTGCCTCTCCCGGGCCGCCATGGCCCGGCTCCGCCCGGCCCGCCTCCCGCCGGGGATCAAGTCGGGAAGGCAAGGCCACATCGACTGGAGAGGCCCGGCATGGCGATTGCAGCAGCAGCGCGCCGCCGGCCCCGACGGCCAGCGTCGAGCGCGCGAGCCAGGCGCGCCGCGTCAGTGGGTACGCAGGATGGCCCATGCGCGTCGCATCATGTCCTGGCTGGAACGGGCCCTGCGGTCGAAGCCGCTGTCGGGGCTCAGCAGGCTGGCCAGGCGGTACATCAGCCATCGCAGCCCGAAGCCGGAGACGGTAACGATGTCGTAGGCACGCAGGCCCCGCCCCCCTCGCATCTGGCGGTAGAACTGGCGCGGCCCCTTGAGCGAGGACAGCAGCACGTCGCCGTGCTGTTTCTTCATGCTCGCGCCCTGGTAGTGAATGATCGATACCTTCGGGCTGTAGACGACCCGGCTGCCCGCGAGCTTGAGGCGGTGGCAGAGTTCCATGTCCTCGCCGTACATGAAGTAGTCGGGGTTGAACAGGCGCCCGCCGAGCTTGCTGCCGCGCAGCATCATGCAGGCGCCGGAGACCCAGTCGACATCGATGTCCTCCTGCACGTCGTGGTCGAGGTAGAGCGGCTGCGGCCGCCACGCAGCGGGCAGCAGCAGGTCGAGGAAGAAGTTGTGCGTCATCAGGTTCAGCAGGCGCGGATAGGCGCCGCCGGTCCAGCGTTGCAGGGTGCCGTCGGCGTTGAGGAGCCGGCAGCCGATCACGGCAACGTCGGGCCGTGCGTCCATGGCCTTGACCAGGTCGACGATGGCATCGGGCTCGACCACCGTATCGGGATTCAGCAGCAGCACGTAGGGCGCCTCGCAGTCCTCCAGCACCTGGTTGTTGGCGCGGCCGAAGCCGACGTTGTCGACGTTGGCGACCAGTTGAACCTGCGGGAAGCCGTCCCGGACCATGGCGGCGCTGCCGTCGCCGGAGGCGTTGTCGACGACGATCACCTGCATCGCATCAGCCGGGAGGCCCCCTTGTTCGTACACCGACTTGAGGCAGGCATGCAGCAGTTCCCGCACGTTCCAGTTGACGATGACGATGCTGACCAGCGGTTGAAGATTCATGTCTTGTCCTGATTCATGGGATGGGCAGTGCCGGTGCCGCCGCGCGTGATGTCGTGGCGCTCAGGCCCGGGACCTGGCGCGCTGGTGCCGGTGCCGGTCCATCACATCCAGGTAGAAGCATTCCTGCGCATCGGCCACTGCGCTCCAGTCCCATCGTCGCGCGTGTTCGCGCGAGCCCTCGCCGAGCCCGGCCAAGTTGGCCAGGGGCGCGTGCAGCAACACGCGCATGGCCGCGGCATAGGCTTCGACATCGAAGGCCCTGACGCGGGGGCTGAACGGCGATGCCACCTCGTTCATCGGCGCGATGTCCCAGGTCACAGTCTGCCGGGCGGCAGCGTTGGCCTCGGCGATGGTCATGCCGAAGGTCTCGGTGCGCGACGGCATCACCACGAAGCGGCATCCCGCCAGCAGCCGAAGTCGCTCGGCCGCATTGAAGGGGCCGGTGACGCGGACCCAGCGCTGCAGCTTGTAGCGGTCGATCAGTTGCTGGAGTTGCTGCGGTTCCTGCACCGTGCCGGCCAGCGTGAGCACTTCGCGCTCGGCCTCGGGGATCTGCGCGTAGGCGGCGAGCAGCAGGTCGATGCCCTTGGCCTGGATCTCGATGCGGCCGAGGTACAGGATGCCCATGCCCGGCAGCGGATGGGTTTCGAACAGGGCGTCGTCGACGCCGTTCGCGACCACGCGGCAATTGGCCTTCGGATGCCGTGCCTCGATGAAGGCCCGCATCGCTTCGGTCAACACCACGAAGTTGTCGTACAGGCGCACGCCGTATTCCTCGCCCCAGTGGAACGGCAGCTTGAGCCGACGGGTGTAGGCACGCGCGAAGAACCACTGCACCGAGGCGATCAACGGGCGGTCGCGATGCCGGAACAGCGGGGTGTACGTGGCCGACGACGGCGGCATGAAGTCTTCCACCAGCAGGTCGTGGTCGAAGCGCCGCACGGCGCGGGGCAGGGAGGCCAGGTAGGTGATGTGGTGCGACGAGCCGTGGTTGCGGATCTTGCGGCCCAGCCGCACATAGCGGATGCCGTCGCGGTGCATCTCCGGCGTCGACCCGGCGTAGGTCGGCGTGAGCACAGTGATCTCGTGCCGCAGCGCGAGGCGCTTGTAGATTTCGTAAGTCCGTACCGGACCGCCGCCCGACAAGGGGTTGCCCATGTCATCCGGATCGAGGTGGAGGATTTGCATGGTTGGCGGGTTTCCTTCATTGCGGATTGCGCTGGGTCAGCAACGCCATGTCGGCGCGCAGCGTGCGCCAGGGGTGGCGACCCAGCGTGCCCAGCAGGACGACGGTGGCCGTGTAGGCCGTCGGCGCCGCCAGCGCTGCCGCCAGCGCGCCATGGGGCAGCGCCAGCGACAGGGCGGCCACGCCCGCTGCGCAGCCGACCATCAGCCGGGCGATGTGAAGCCAGGGCGGGGGCATGCTGAGCTCCCGCACCGCCCAGCGCAGGCGCCACAGCACGCGGACGGACAGGCCGATCACGACGGCCGCGGCGGCCCCGGTGGGCCCGAAGCTGGGCACCAGCGCGCCCAGTGCCAGCACCAGCGCCACGAGCCCGAGAGTCAGTGAGCGCAGGTCATGCTTTTGCGCGCTCGCCGCCAGCATCGTGGACGACAGGATCACGTCCACCATCATGATGGACCCCGCGAATATCAGCCAGCGCAGGCCGGCCGCGGCCGAGGCCATGTCGGGGCGGTAGAGCAGGTCGATCACGGGTTGCGCGAACGCGGCGGCCACCATCGCGAAACCCAGGCCCAGCAGCAGGCCGATCTGCACCGACAGTCCGAGCGTCGTGCGGAACCGGTCGCGCGCCGACACGAACTGCCGGGACAGCGTGGGCAGCACGACCAGCGCGGTCATCGTCGGCAGCATCTGCGCCGCGTCGTAGAGCCGCGAGCCGGCCGAGTACGTGGCCACGTCATGCAGCCCGCGCAGGTGCGACAGCGTCAGCACGTCGAGACGCGACACCAGCGCCGCGACCACGGCGATGCTGAGGAACACGGGCACCTCGGACCAGTTGCGCTTCTGCAACTGCCAATTCCAGGCCGCGAGTCGCGGGAAGGGAATCATCGAATGCAGCGCATACAGCAGCGCCGCGACGAAGCGCAGCACCAGGAAGACGGTGAACACGCCCACCAGTCCATGGCCGAGCCAGACGCAGGCAATGGCCAGCACGGTGCGCAACAGCGCCTCGATGAAGTAGAGCCGCGCCACGTCGGCCACGCGTTCCTGCCCGAGCAACCCCGCTTCAGCGACGATGGTCCAAGCCGTCGGCAGCAGCGAGAGCGCGACCAGGCCGAACGACAGCGCGATGTCGCCGCTGTACGAGACATGGCCCCACACCGCGACGATCAATGCCAGCACCACGCTGACGGGCACCGCGAACGCGAAGGCATTCGTGGTCTCCGCCGGCAGGCTGCCCGGCGTGGTCGCGACCCGGCGCATCAACGGCACCGTCAGGCCCAGCAATGGCAGCAACTGGACCATCAGGAACACGTTCATCAACAGCGAGAAGCCGCCCAGCGCCTCGGTGCCGAGCAGCCGCGACAGCGCCCAGAACAGCCCGTAGTTGAGCGCGGCCGTCGCCAGCCGCGAACCCATGGCCGAGCCCAGCGCCGCCAGGAACTTGCCACGCTTCACCGCGCGCTCTCCCGGTCGGCGAGCAGCGTCAGCGCCTGCAACACGCCGGCGCCCAGCCAGAACATGTAGACCCGGATGTCGGCGTAGTAGTTGTCGGAGTTGAAGAACAGCGCCTCGCCGACGACCGCCGCCGACAGCCCGATCGCGACGGCGAAGCTGCCATGGTCCTGCCAGCGTGTGAGCGGCCAGGGCAGGCGGGCGAGGCGCCACAGCAGGACCACGAACAGCAGCATCGCCGGGATGCCCAGTTCTGCTGCCAGCAGCAGGAAATGGTTGTGCACCACCAGCTGACGCAATTCGTGCTGGTAGTCGGCTGTCACGGTGGCGAACAGTGGCGCGGCGTACTCGAAGGCCGCCCGGTTGTAGTCGCCGAAGCCCACGCCAATGAAGGGATTGGCCTTGATGATGGTGAAGGCCATGTCTGCCAGCAGCACGCGCGACTCGAGCGAGCGGTTGTCCGGCGCCGTGAGGCGCAGCAGGATCGTGGGGTAGACGGTCACCACCACGAGCGCGCCCACGATCACAGCCACGACGATCAGTGCGAGGTGGGTGCGGCCGATGAGCCCCCTGCGCACGTAGACGGCCACGATGACACAGGTGGCGAGCGCGGCGCTGGCCCACCCGCCCCGCGACAGGGTCAGCAGGAGAATCATGAGCCCGCCCACGGTCGCCACGACGGCCGCCCACCAGGCCGCCGGGGGAATGCGCGCCCGCCCCAGCAGGCACAGCGCGATGGCGGGCGGAAGAACGATGACCAGGTAGTGCGCCAGCGAATTGGGGTGGCTCATGAACCCCGCGGGCCGATAGGTCGTCACGCCGCCGCCGAAGTCCACGATGGCGCCAAAGGAAAGCCCCTTGGAGCCGGGCAGCGACAGCGGCAACTGGGTGATCGCCTGCAGCGCGACGTAGACGATGGTCAGGAACAGCATCGCCAGCGAGGCCTTGACGACCAGCCGCAGGTCCGAGGTGTCCTGGATGGCGTGCGAGGCGACGTAGAAGCCGATCACCGCCAGCGAATACGTCGCCGCGCTGCCCAGCGACAGCAGGCCCTGCGGCGAGCCGAAGCTGCGGATCCAGATGAACACCATGAAGCCCATGGCGAGCCCGTCGAGCCGGGTCATGGGTGGCCAGCGCCGCTCCAGCAGCGCCCGGCGGCCCAGCCATGCGACCAGCAGCGCCAGCAGCGCGACATGAGACAGCGTCAGGTACAGGCCCGGCGAGTAGTAGGGACCGGCGGGGTAGTACCAATCCGTCAGCGGCGCGATGACGGCCTTGCTGATGCCGACCGGCGCCAGGAAGAACATCGCCGCCAGCAGAGGCCGCCGCAACTGGCGCGTGGCCAGCGCATGGGCGGCCGCCGCGACGGCGCCCAGCCCCGGCACCTGCAACCCGATGGACTCCGCACCCAGCAATGCCGCCATGGCAAACCCGCCCAGCACCACGCCGGCCGCGAGCGCAATGCACTCGAAGCTCGACGTGGCACGGGCCGGCGAGGTGTTCAATCGCAGCCCATCCACGCCGGAAGGGGTTGCGGCGCATGGTTCAGCACCACGCCCGCAATGTCGGACGGCGCCACCGCTGCCTCGCTCAAGGCGCGCCGGACCTGCCGCGGCGATGTGCGGCCCGCGTCGACCACCAGCAGCACCGCGTCCACGCGCGTCAGCAAGGCGCCGCAGTCCGCGAGCACCGGTCCGTCGATCAGGCTGAGCTGGAAGCGAGCACGCAGCGCCACGATGCCCGCGGCAACTGCGGTGGCGTTGTAGAGCTCGTCGGCCCGCTGCTCCTGCGAGAACGGGATGTAGAACAGGTGCGGCGTGCGGGTGGCGTGGATGGACGTGTCGACCAGCTTGGTCCCCATGGTGGCATCGATGAAACCGGTGGACACCAGGCCGATATCGCCCAGTGTCGTCTGGGCCGATTCATGGGCGAGCATGCGCGAGACGAAGCTCTTGCCTTCGCCGGCCATTGCGCTGGTCACCAGCACCACATGCCCGCCGTCGTCGCGGGCAGGCAGTTGTTCCAGCATGGCCAGCGTGATGCGGGCCGCCAGCAGCGAGTCATGGCTTTTCATTGGAGGGCGCCTCGGGTGGCGTCTGGCGGGCCGGCACTTGCAGCTTTTTCGGCAAAGGTCGGCAGCGTGCCGAGCACGGGAACGCCCAGCAGGCGCTCGACTTCGCGCCGGCTTTGCAGGCGCGGACGAATGAACTGCTTCAACGTGACCAGGAGCAGGCCCAGCAACAGGCCGGCAACGGGGCCGGCCAGCGCGATCAGCTTCTTCTTGCCTGCCTGCCGCGTGTCGGGCGCGCTCGGGGGGTCGACCACGATCCGGCCATCGAGGGCCGCGGGCGTGAGCTGCATGTAGATGTCGATCTGGTCGAACTTGCGGCGCAGTTCCACATAGCGGTCCAGCGCCAGCGAGCGCTGCCGTTCCAGGCGGTTGAAGGCTGCCGTATTGGTGGCGGTCGAGCGCACCTGGGAGGCGAGCCGGGCCCGCATGTCGGCCACGCGCTGCTTCAGTTTCCTGACGCCGTCCGTCTCGTCGGTGAAGGTCTGCCGCAGTTCGTCGAGTTGGCTCTGCAGGTCGAGGTATTGCACGACCAGTTGTGCGTTTGCGGCCTGGTTGGCGCCGCGGCCGGTCTCGCGGCGCGTGCCGGCTGCGCCGGTCGTCGCGCCGGCCAGTGTGGCGGAGGCGGTGAGATCGGTGTCGTGGCTCTCGCGAATGGCCAACTGGACCATCGCATCCTCGGCGCTCTTCAGTTCGGCCTGGGCCGATTCGATCTGGGACTTCAACAGGTTGGTCGTGGCCGTGCCGAGGCGCCGGTTCTGCTGCGAACCGACGCGCAGGTACGCGTCGAGCATGCCCTCGAGCGCCCGCGGCGCAAGGTCGGGATCGGTGCTGGAAAAGCGGACCTCGAGCACGTTGGACGTGGTCTCGGCGGTCTTGGAACGCACGGGCTCGATGCTCATGTTGGCCAGCACGTCGCTGGCGATGCGGCTCTGGCGGGTCGCACTGTCCGTCTTCTCCGGTGCGCCAAAGGCGGGGAATATCTCCATCAGCCGCGACTTGGCGCTGGCGATGGGCGACACCGGCAGCTGCGAAGGCTGGATGCCGAGCTTGTCGACCACTTCCATGGCATTGGTGCGGTTGAGCACGAGCGCCATCTCGGTTTCGATCTTCCGGCTGACCGGCTCGGCCAATTGGGATTCGCGATAGGCCGCAATGCCAGACAGGAACGAAGGCGTGCCGATCTGGTCGATCTGCACCAGCAACCGGGCGGTGGATGTGTAGACGGGCACTTGCACGAAGTACAGGCCCAGTGCGAGCGCCGAGACGAGCACGGTGCAGCTCGCGACGAGCCGGCCGTTGCGCCAGAACATGCCTGCGATTTCGCCGGGCGAGATGAGGGTCGATGGAGCGGTGGGTGGGTTTGGAAACAGGGGCGTGATACCGGGCATTGGAGCTTTTGTTCTTCTTTGTTCAGCGCCTGCCGACGTTGTCGTAGTTCAGCGCGACGGAGCCGTTGCGCAGGAAGGGCACGAGGTTGTACAGGTACTGGTTGAGGTTGTCGGCCACGATGGCTACGCCGGACTTGGGCAGCATGACCACGTCGTAGGGACGCAGCAGGATGTCGCGATCGGGCGAACGCAGCGCGTCGGCGGTGAAGCCGGCGTTGACGGCCTCGAGGGTGTTGTCCTGGCCGCGGCGCAACAGGATCAGGGCCGACGGATCGCCACTGGGCAATTGGCCGCCGGCCTCGACCATCGCCTGGACCAGCGACAGGCCGGGCCGGAACGGCAGCATGCCTGGCCGCGCCACTTCGCCGCCGACGAAGACTTGCGCGGGTTGGAAGCTGCGGACCACGATGGTCGGCCGGAGCCCCTGCAGGCCGGCGCGCCCGACGCCATTGGCGGTGCGCACGCTTTGCGAGTTGACCGAACGCACGATGACGGCGAGGTCGGGGTTGCGCAGGTAGGTGGCATACCGGGTGCGGAGGTCTTGCGCCAGTTCTTCGGGCGAGCGGCCCTCGGCGCGGACCATGCCGACCAGCTGGAGCTGGATCTTGCCGTCGGGTCGCAGCCGCACCACGTCGTTCAGCATCACTGCGAAGGGGAACTTGATCTCGAGTTCATCGTTCCGGCGCAGCAGGTAGTCGCGGTTCGGCGCTTCGCCGGCGAGCTTGTCGAGGCGCGTGCGCAAGTCCTTCTGCACCTCGTCGACGCTGCGGCCCTGGAAGCGCACCAAGCCCATGAGCGGCAGGCTCACGGTGCCGTCAGGCAGCACGCGCAGCGACTGGTCGAGTTGCGGCGCGTCCGGCACGCGCAGGTCGAATTCGTCACCGGGCGAGAAGGTGTAGTCGGCATCGGGCTGCGGCGCGCTGCCGGTCGTCGTCGCGGCCGCCATGACGGGCGGCGACGATGTGCTCGCCTCCTGCTGACGGGATGGGTTCGAACAACCTGCGAGTGCGAATGCCAGGAGAGCCCCCAAGGCCGCGCTGCGCCCAGCCCGCCCCCCGCGGGGGATTGAGTCGAGATGGCGAAGCCACATCGACTCGAGAGCCCCCAGGGCCGGGCTGCGCCCAGCCCGCCCCCCGCGGGGGATTGACTCGAGATGGCGAAGCCACATCGACTCAAGCGCCGCGACCATCGATCGGAAAAAGATCATCTATGTGCTTTCAGGTTCTTGCGGGAGCGATGCGGGAAGGCGTTGCCAGGTGGAGGGGCGGCCATGCGCCCAGGAGTGCACATCGGAGAGCAGGAAGGCGTAGGCCGCCAGCACGTCGCGCCAGGCGAAGGTGACATGGGCCCGCTTCAACGTCGCGCTGCTCATCTCGTGGCGCCGCGGGGCGTTGTCAATCAGGTCGTCAAGTGCGTCGCGGCAGCTGCTGGAGTCCTTGAAGTAGCCAGCGCCGTCGCCTGCGACCCAGCGATTGAAATGGTTGTCGTGCGCCAGCACCGCGTTGCCGGAGCCCATCGCTTCGAGCAGCGAAGGGTTGGTTCCGCCCACCCGGTGGCCATGCACATAGAGGATGGAGTGCTTGCGAAGCGAATGGACGGTGGTGGTGTCGTAGATCGCCCCGGGGAAGCGCACCTCGCTGCTGGCCGCTGCCCGCACCTGGGCGTGATAGGCGACTTCCGCCCGGTAGTTGCCCAGCACCACCAGGTCGACGCCACGCTTCTTCGCCGAGAAGGCCTGGACGATTTCCAGGATGGAGTTCTCGGGCTCGGGGCGTGCGATCACGGTCACGAACTTGCCCGGCTGCACGCCCAGGTCCTTCAACGGCGCAGTGTCCGCCTCTTCGATGGATGTGGAGCCATAGGGAATCGTCGTGATCTTGCGTGCATGCACGCGCGAGTTCAGGTGGCGCGCGATCTCCGGGTGATCCGCCACGAGGTGCGTCGCGCCCATGCAGCCCGCCCAGTCGTTCAGGTACAGCCAGCCGCGCGCCATCGGGCCCCACTTCCGGCGCGCCCACTCCATGCCGTCCATGTTCATCACGTTCGGTATGCCGGCCGCGCGCAGGCGCAGGTTGAAGAGGGCGGTGTTGTAGCCCAGCGTGAGCACCAGCGAGGGACGGTCCTTCAACGCGTGCGAGATGCAGGCCCAGTCGAAGCGTATCGTGTTGAAGGCCGTGTCCCGCCCGACGCCGATGTGAACGCGCCGGATGCCGTGGAACGTGCTTTCCCAGGTCGGCGCCGTGCCCTCCTCCTGGCAATAGACGGTGACCGCCCACCCGGCGGACAACAGGTAGGGCGCAAGTTGCTCCACAAAGGTCTCGAAGCCACCGTGCTTGGCGGGAATGCCTCGAATTCCCATGATGGCAATGGACTTCGACGGGGTCGTTGAAATAGACGTAGTTGACTTCATAGGCGGCAATCGAACGAAGGAAAGTGCTGCTCGCCACGCATGCAGGCGTCAGGGCTGGCGAAGCTCGCGAGGGAATCTGTCGGGGACGTCCGGATCGGACGAGGGCGCCTTCAGGCCGTGAGCGACTGCATGGCCCGGGTGATGGAGGCCATGCTGCGGAACACCCTGCGCGTGAGCAGGTGTTCCGGGATCTCGCCGAACGCCGCTTCCAGCGCCAGCGTCACGTGGACATTGGCCAGAGAAGTGAGGCCGGCCTTGCGGAAGCTCGCGTCATTGGCGAGCGTGGATACGTCCTGGACAAGACGCCCATGTCTGGCGCGTACCTCCCGTACTGCGCCCGCGACGGTGTGATGTCGAATGTTGTATTCATGTGTGTGACAGCTGAAACGATCTCATTTTTTTTGACTATCCATACCCGGCCCCCCGGGGCTACCCCGTATCGGCCAGTTCCTCCGGGCCGACCTGCGCTATGTCCGTGGCCAACGCCCAGTTTCCTTCATGACTGAGCGAGACAGCGATGTCATGTGTGCCGAGTCCGCGCGCACGTGCCGCGACCTTGCCCGCGAGGCGCATTCCCGGGAGCGCCGTGGCATCGCTTCGGACTTCGATATTTCGCCAATCGATACCGAGTTCGCCATGCTCGAGCGCCTGGGTCAAAGCCTTCTTGCCCGCGACATCCGCGGCCAGTCGCTCAGGCGATCCGTTTGAACACTCGACCTCGTGCGCGGAAAAGATGCGATGCACGAATCGGCCCCCGAACTCCCCCAGGGAATCCTCGATCGCATGCACGTCCACCCAATCCACGCCAAGGAGGAGATTGGACATGAAGTCGTGGCGAGTGGCGCTTGGCATGCAAATTGTTTCCGGAATCCGACTTTAGGAGCGTAGCGGCCTGACCAAAGGTTGTACATAGTCATCTCGACTACCTCCAGAGGTATCGTTCAGGGGGCTGCTTTGGGTGTAGGTCGGGGATGTTTACGTTCTTGTTACTTCAGGGTGATCCCGCCTTCTGTCCCTTCCGGTGCGGCGATTCGCAGGCTTGGGGCAGGGGCACCTTGTCGCCAGGGCCACGGTCGCTGCGCTTGGCAGGCGCTGCGTCCGCACGATTTCCGGCCCTGGCGTTCGCGGCACGGCGCGAGGCAAACGTGTCTTCGGTTCAACGGCCGCGCCCGCTGGATGATGCGGGGCGGGGCGTGCGACAGCGCGTGAAGTGCTGCCGACCCTTCCGTATTTTTTCGCTTCGAGCGCGATGATGTTGGCAATGCACTACAGACAGGTCGCCGGCAATCGCGGTAGTGACGCTGCCTGGACTTTCTTGCTTGGGTGACAAGAGAGGCCTCTACATCACGAACCCGTCCCTGCCGGTCGCGGATTCCGTCGATCGGTACGACGCCCATGCGTTCCGCGATGCGCTCGTCGCGCAGGGATTGCGCCTGCCTCCGGCGTGAAGGGAGGCCATGGCCGGGGCGAGGTCTTCGAGCAGGTCCTCCGTGGCTTCGGCGTCAGTCCCCGGCAGGCGGCACGACGACGGCGCGGCCGTCGGGGGTGATGTAGGGCGAATTGTTGTCATCACCGCGCCTCGGCGTGCCGTCGGGGCCGATCACCGTGGAGCGGCTGTCGGGGATGGTGTCCGGGGATGCCGTGATCTGCCCGCCGCCTGCTCGCGCCAGCGCCTCGCCGGCGTCGCGGATGCAGGCGTTGCGCACGGGCCGCGGCAGGTTGGCGCTGTCGCACTGCGCGATCGCCTGCTCGTAACGCAGGCGGGCGGCCTCGGAGGGCTGTGCGCTTGCCGTCGACGAGGCAAGCGCCAGCAGGGCCAGGACTCCAGGGATGCGCAAGAATTTCATGGAAGAACCTCGCTTTGTCCATTACCAGTCACCCGCCGCTACGGCGACATCCCAAGCCGACTTGAGCTCGCCAACTCGACCTGATCCCCGGGGCGCTGGGCCCGGCCTGGGGTCAACTTCTCAGCCCGGCGTCGTTTTCAGGTCGTCGTCGATGTGCGGGTCGGCAGGTTGACCGCGCACCTTGCGCACGGTACGCCGGATCCAGTGCTCGATGTCGTCGATGTAGGTGAAGACGGCGGGCACCACCAGCAAGCTCAGCACGGTCGAGGTGATGAGCCCGCCGATCACGGCCACGGCCATCGGCGAGCGGAAGCTCGAATCCGCCGAGCCGAAGCCCACCGCGATCGGCAACATGCCTGCGCCCATGGCGATGGTGGTCATGATGATCGGCCGGGCGCGCTTGTGGCAGGCGTCACGCAATGCATCCCAGCGGCTCATGTGGTGCTCGCGCCGCGCGACGATGGCGTACTCCACCAGCAGGATGGAGTTCTTCGTCGCCACGCCCATGAGCATGATGAGCCCGATGAGCGAGGGCATCGACAGGGCCTTCTGGCCGATCAGCAAGCCGACGAACGCGCCGCCCAGGGCCAGCGGCAGGGCGCAGAGGATGGTGACCGGATGCAGGAAGTCCTTGAACAGCAGCACCAGCACGATGTAGATGCACAGCACGCCGGTCAGCATAGCGAGGCCGAAGCTGTTGAACAGTTCGGTCATCACTTCCGCATCGCCCACTTCCGCGACGCGCACGCCCGGCGGCAGGTTGGTGATGGAGGGCAGCTTCATGACCGCGTCCTTCGCGTCGCCCAGGCCCACGCCCGAGAGTTCGATCTCGAAGTTGACGTTGCGCGAGCGGTCGTAGCGGTCGATCACGGCCGGGCCGCCTTCGACGGTGAGCTTGGCCACCTGGCCGAGCATGACCGGGCCGCGTGCGCTCGGCACGCTCAGGCGTTCGAGCAGGGCCAAATCGGTGCGCGCGGAGTCTTCGAGCTTGACCACGATCGGGACCTGGCGCTGCGCGAGGTTGAGCTTGGGCAGCGACACGTCGTAGTCGCCGAGCGTGGCCACGCGCAGGGTCTCTGCGATGGCGCTGCTGGTCACGCCGAGGTCGGCGGCGCGGGCAAAGTCGGGGCGCACGGCGATCTCGGGGCGGATCAGGCTCGCGGTGGAGGTGATGTTGCCGAGGCCGGGGATGGTGCGCAGGTCGCGCTCCACGGCGCGGGCAGCGGTGGTCAGCGCGTTCGGGTCGTCGCCGGAGAGGGCCAGGATGTACTTCTCGCCGGAGCCGCCGAGGCCCACGGTGCTGCGCACGCCGGGCAGGGTTTCGAGCGCGGCGCGGATCTGGTTCTCGATGACCTGCTTGCGCGGGCGGTCGCCGCGCTCGTCGAGCTGGATCGTGAGCGTGGCCTTGCGCGTTTCCGGCGTGCCGAAGTTGGCGAACGGGTCGCCGCCCGCGCTGCCGCCGGCCACCGTGGTGTAGACGCTGCGCACGTGCTTGACCTCCATCACGCGCCGCCGTGCTTCCTCGGCCGTCACCGTGGTCTGGGCCAAAGTGGCGCCGGGTGCGAGCGAGATGTAGACCTGCGTCTGCGAGTTGTCGTCGGGCGGGATGAAACCGGTCTTGAGCAGCGGGATCATCGCCAGCGAGCCGAAGAAGAACAGCGTGGCCAGCACCATGGTCGAGAAGCGGTGCTTCATGGACCAGCCCACCATGCGCATGTAGACCTTGAGCCAGCCGGCTTCCTTCTCCTGCCCGACGATGGGCTTGAGGATGTAGGCGGCCATCATCGGCGTGAGCACGCGCGCGACGACCAGCGAGGCGAACACAGCGAGCGATGCGGTCCAGCCGAACTGCTTGAAGAACTTGCCGGCCACGCCGCTCATGAAGGCGGTCGGCAGGAACACGGCGATCAGCGTGAAGGTGGTGGCGATCACGGCCAGGCCGATCTCGTCGGCGGCCTCCATGGCGGCCTGGTAAGGCGTCTTGCCCATGCGCAGGTGGCGCACGATGTTCTCGACCTCGACGATCGCATCGTCCACCAGGATGCCCACCACCAAAGACAGCGCCAGCAGCGAGATCACGTTGACCGAGAAGCCCAGCAGGTACATGCCGATGAAGGCGGGGATGACCGACATCGGCAAGGCCACGGCCGAGACGAAGGTCGCGCGCCAGTCGCGCAGGAACAGCCACACCACGAGCACCGCCAGGATGGCGCCTTCGTAGAGCAGGTGCAGCGAGCCTTCGTACTCTTCCTCGACCGGCTTGACGAAGTTGAAGGCCTCGGTGAGCTGGATGTCGGGATGTGCCGCGCGCATCTCGCCGAGCGCCTTCTGGATCGCGGCGCCGACCTCGACCTCGCTGGAGCCGCGGCTGCGCGCGACTTCGAAGCCGACCACGGGCTTGCCATCGAGCAAGGCGGCGGCGCGTGGCTGGGCGATGGTGTCGCTCACGCGCGCGACCTGGTCGAGGCGAATGCGACGGCCGTCCGACAGGGCGATCTGCAGGTCGGCGAGTTCATCGGCGGACTGCACCGTGGCGAGCGTGCGTACGGGTTGTTCGCTGCCGCCCAGGTCGGTGCGGCCGCCGGCGCTTTCGGTCTGCACCTGCCGGAGCTGGCGCGAGATGTCGGCCGCGCTGGCGCCGAGCGCCTGCAGCTTGGCCGGGTCCAGGTCCACGTGCACCTCGCGCGTGACGCCGCCGACGCGGTTGACCGCGCCAACGCCCGGCAGCGCCAGCAGCTTCTTGGTGACGTCGTTGTCGACGAACCAGCTCAGCGCCGCGGCATCGAGCTTGCTCGATGCGATGGTGAAGGCGAGCACCGGCTGGGCCGCGAAGTCCAGTTTGGTGACGACCGGATCGCGCACGTCGGCGGGCAAGTCGGAGCGCACCTTCTGCACGGCGGAGCGCACGTCATCGACGGCTTCCTGTACCGGCTTCTCCAGGCGGAACTCGACGATCAGCGTGGCGGCGCCATCCTGCACCTTGGTCGTGATGTGCTTCAGGCCCTGAATGGTGGCGATGGCGTTCTCGAGCTTGCGCGCGACGTCGGTTTCCAGCTGCGATGGTGCCGCACCGGGCAAAGCGGCCGACACCGTGACGGTCGGCAGGTCGATGTCCGGAAAGTTCTGCACCTTCATCGCATTGAAGGACAGCAGCCCGCCGAAGGTGAGCAGCACGAACAGCATCACCGCTGGAATCGGGTTGCGGATGGACCATGCGGAGACGTTCATGGTGATCCTTTACTTGGCTGCAGCGGGGGCAGGATTGGCCGAGTCCACGACGCGCACCAGGTCGCCATCGTTGAGGAAGCCTGCGCCTTGCACCACCACCTTTGCATCGGGCGGCAGCTTGGTCGTGATCTCGACGCGCTCACCCACGCGCCGGCCGGTATCGATCTTGAGTTGGCTCACGCGGTTGTCGGGCTGCAGCAGCAACAGGTAGTTGAAGCCGTCGCGCGGCACGATGGAGGCTTGGGGCACGGTCAGTGCGTTGCTGCGGCCCAGTTGGAAATCGCCTCGCGCGAACATGCCGGCCTTGATGGCGCTGTTCTGCTGCAGGTTGGGCATGTCCACGTAGACGATGGCGGCACGCGTCTGCGGGTCGACCATCGGCGACACGGCGCGCACCTTGCCTTGCACCTGTGCGCCGCTGGCGCTGATGACGGTGGCTGGCGTGCCGACGGGCACGCGACCCAGTTCGGCGGAGGTGACTTCGGCACGCCATTCGAGGCGGCCCTGGCGGATCAGCTTGAAGAGTTCAGTGCCTGCGGCGACCACGCTGCCGACGGTGGCGGTGCGTGCGGAGATCACGCCGTCATCGGGGGCCAGCACCTGCGTGTTGCGGCCACGGACCTGCTGCGCGGCGAGCACGGCTTCGGCGGCTTCGACGCGGGCCTTGGCGGTCTGTGCGGCGGTGGTGTACTGGTTGATCTGCTGCTGGCTCAGGGCGCCGGTCTTGTCGAGCGTGCGTGCGCGTTCGGCCGTGCCGGCGGCATCGGCGGCGGTGGCGCGGGCTTCGGCGAGCGATGCCTTGGCTTGGGCCATGTCGGCGTTGATCGTCTCGGGCGCGAAGGTGGCGAGGACCTGGCCGCGCTTGACCGCGTCGCCGACGTTGACGCGCACCTCGGCCAGGCGCAGGCCGTTCGATTCGGAACCGACGCTGGCTTCCTGCCAGGGCATGACGTTGCCGTTGGCTGCGAGCGTGTCGGTGAGTTCTGCGGATTCGGGCTTGGCGACAGTGACCGTCAGGGTGGGCCGTGCCGGTGGCGCGCCTGGCTTCGCGCTGGCCGGGCTGGCGGCGCCCGATGCGGCGGGCTGCTCGGGCTTGCGCATCATGAAGAAGGCGCCGGCCGCGATGACCAGCAGCACCAGGGCGGCGACGATGAGGGTGGGACGTTTGATGTTCATTGCGACTTCGAGGATGTCGTTTCTTGTTGGGGCGCTGCCTGGCTGATGGCGGTAGCGCCGTCGGGCCGGACCCATCCGCCGCCCATGGCGCGGTACAGCGCGACCCAGGCATCGGCGCGCTCTTGCTGCAGTTGCACGCGGGCGGTGAGCGCGGTGATCAGCAGCCGGCGCGAGGTCTCCAGGTCGAGCAGGCTGGCCAGGCCGCTTTCATAGCGGGCCAGCATCGCATCGAGCGAGGCCTGGTAGTTCAGCACCGCGATGTTGGCATCGTCGGCGCGGCGGGTGGTGCTGTCGAGGTTGAGCAATGCCGTCTCGACTTCGCGCACGGCCTGCCGCACGTTGCCGCGATAGACCGAGGCCGCTTCGTCATAGCGTGCGGTCGCGGCATCGACGTTGGCTGCCAGTGCGCCACCGTCGAAGATCGGCACCGTGAGCTGCAGGGGGCCGATGTTCCAGGTGTCGAGCGTCTCCTTGAAGCCCTGCGTACGGAGCTGCAACTTGCCGACGGTGCCGGTGAGCGACAGGCTCGGGTAGCGCGCGCGCTGCGCCTCGCCGACCGAGGCACTGGCGGCCGCGACATCGAGCTCGGCCGCATACAGGTCGGGCCGCTGTGCCAGCGCCTCGGCCGGCACGCTGTCGATCGCGCGGGTCTTGGGGAGGGCGCTGTCCGGGGGTGTCGCGCGCATCTTCTGCTCGATCGTGCTGGCGCTGAGGCCGGTCAAGGCCACCAGGCCGGCGCGCACCACGGCGCACTGCGAGCTTTGCAGCTTGAGCCGGTTCGATGCGTCGGCCGCGCTGGCGCGGGCCAGGGCGGCGTCGGCGGGGGCGGTGAAGCCGGCGCGCATCGAGAGTTCAGTCAGGCGGGCGGTTTCGCCGCGCGACTTCGCGTCGTTCTCGGCCACCGTCACGAGCTGCTCGCAGGCCCGCTCGTTGAAGTAGAGGTTGGCCGTGTCGGCGGCCACGGACACGCGTGCCTGGTGCCAGCGCGCGTCGGCGCCGGCGAGGCGCAGGGAGCTGGCGTCGCGACCCGCGCGCAGCTTGCCGAACAGGTCGATTTCCCAGCTGGCCTGCAGGCCGGCCTGGTAGGTGGTGACGATGGGCGTGGCGGTCGATCCGCCGCTGCTCGTGGCCGCACTGCCGAAGCTGCTGGTCCCAGCGAACTGCGAATTGCCGCGCGAAGCCGACGCCGTTCCGGAAAGATTGGGCAACAGGGCTGCACCCGCCGCGACGCTGCTGGCGCGCGCCTCGCTGACACGTGCCGCGGCGCTGGCCAGCGTCGGGCTTGCGTTCTGTGCCGCGTCGATCAGTTCGACCAGCAAGGGGTCGTCGAGTTGGCGCCACCATTCGGTCATCACGCGGACCGATCCGCCGTGCGGCAGGGCGGCCGAAGCGCCGGGTGCCGGCAACGGTGCGTGCCATTGCGCGGGCAGCGGCGCGTTGACGCTGGAGGGTGGTCGCGTCAGGCTGCAGCCGCCCAAGGCGAGCGCCAGGACGGAGAGGCAGGCGGCCGGACCGAACCGTCTCGATCTGCGAAGGCTCATAGGATCTTGTCGGTCTTCTTCTTGCGGGCGACAGGCTCCCGCCGGGGTTGGGGGGAGGGGATGGCGCCGCGGCGTCGGGCCTCCGAGGCGACCAGCGCAAGAGCGTACTGGACGAGGCGCTCGGCCCATGTATCGATATGCGATGGCGAACGTAGGAGCGGCGGCCGAATCTCGCCGATGACGTCCTGCATCACGAAGAGCTGGATGGCCAAGCCCGTCACCGAGAAGGCCAGGCGGTGCATGTCGTCGTCGGCCTTGTTCGCCGGCATGCCGAGGTGCCGGCACAGCAGGCCGACGAGGGCTTCATGCGGCGCCTTGAGGTCGCGCTCCAGCTCCATCTTCCATTGACTGGTGGGCTCGATGAGCTCGCGCATGTGCAGGCGCATGCATTGCCGTGCCGTCTCGCTGTCTTTCAATGGCGCGACGTAGCCGGTCATGAAGATACGCAGTGCTTGTTCCAGCGACAGGTCGGGGGCCGTGAACTGCGCAATCAGTTCGCCGGCATCGCTGCCCATGGGCTCGGTGAAGGTCGCCGCATAGAGGCCGGCCTTGTCGCCGAAGTAATAGCTGATGGCGGCGATGTTGGCGCCGGCCGCCTGCGCGATCTCGCGCGTGGAGGTCTTGGCGAAGCCCTTTTCCGCGAACAGCGCGAGGGCGGCATGGAGGATGCGGGCGCGCGCCTCCACGCCGTCGGCACGGGTGGGATGGGGTGGCAGGGTGGGTGCGGGCATGGGTTCGTATTGGAACATAAGTCAATCGTTTGATTGACTTGACCCAGGTCGGCGTGTGGACTTGCCATGAAGACTGCCGGGCTGTGACGTGCCTTCGCGTGCGCACACGGCGGGCGCGGTCCCTGCGAAGATCGGGCGATGAACACGCAGAAGACCGAGCCCGATCCCCGGCGGGTACGGCGTGACCGGATCTTCATCAGCTATCGCCGCGCCGACAGCGCTGGCCACGCCGGACGCCTGAATGACGACCTCACCCGCATGCTGGGCGATCGGGTGTTCATGGACGTTGCGGATATCGCACCCGGCGTGGATTTCGAGCGTGCGTTGCACAGCGAGCTGAGTTCGTGTGGTGCGGTGCTCGCTGTCATCGGCCCGCGCTGGCGCGAAGCCCTGGACGCGCCTCGCGAGGGTCAGGACTACGTACGCCTGGAACTGGCGCAAGCGCTCGCGCAGGCGGATGTGCGGGTGGTGCCCGTGCTGATGCAGGGCGCAAGCCTGCCGGCCGCCGGGCAATTGCCGGCCGACCTGCAGCCCTTGGTGAACCGCCAGGCCACGGTCATCCGGGACGACCGGTGGAAAGACGATGTCGCGAATCTCGCCCGCGAATTGAGGGTCGCGCTCAAGATCAGCCGGCCGGTGCGGTCGATCGCGGCGGGCGGGGTCGTTGTGGCGGCGCTCGCTGCGTCAGTGGCCTGGCTGGCATTGAAGTCGCCGCCGGCGCCCGCTGCATTCGACCGGGGCCGGGCTCACGAGATCACCTTGGCCGCCACCACCAAGGCCGCATCAGCGTGCAAGCCCGCCCGGGGCCTGGCGGGAGAGTGTCCATTGGTCTTCAGCTTCGTGCCCGACGGCAGCGTGCGCAATGTGTACTTCGCTTCCGGCTCCTGCGCCCTGAAGGCGCCGCCGTTTGGCGAATGCGCGCTGCAACGGCTCGCAGGCGTGCGTATTCCGCCTTTCGACAATGTGGCCGAGGCGGAAGTGGGTCTCAATGTTGTGGTGAATCAGGACGGGTCGGTGAAGGTCGTCGTGGACGAGTGACTCGTTTCAGCAGCAGCGCCCCCGCCCCGTACCGTACCTCGCCTGCTGCCGTTCCCGAAAAAAGGCTTCGTAGCTCATCGGCTCGCGGTCGGGGTGCGTGATCCTCATGTGGTCTACGTAGACGTCGTAGTCCGGCACGCCGACCATCAGGCGCAGTGTCTGCGTCAGCGTTCGAGCCAGGTAGCGGCCGGCTTCGGGAAGCGAGGTGTTCAACATGATCGCAGCCTCATCCGGCCGAAGTGGCCGGCTCGAACGGCGTCTCGCGCGTGGTCGGGCGGTTGATGGCCCGCGCGGCCAGCGAGGTCTTCACGCTGTAGAACAGCACGCTGAGCACAACAAAGATGAACAAGCCGCACAAGGCCGCATCGAGCCGGTCGTTGAACACGATGCGCGACATGGCCTCCGGCGTCTTGGCCGGCGCCAGCAGCGTGCCTTGCGCCAGTGCCTCGGCGTACTTGCTGGCATGCGAGAGGAAGCCGACCTTCGGGTCCGCCGAGAAGATCTTCTGCCAGCCGGCCGTCAAGGTGCAGATCAGCAGCCACGTCGCCGGGACCATCGCCACCCATGCGTAGCGTTCGCGCTTCATGCGGAACAGCACCACCGTGCCGAGCATCAGCGCCACCGCCGCCAGCATCTGGTTGGAGATACCGAACAACGGCCACAAGGTGTTGATGCCGCCGAGCGGATCGACCACGCCCTGGTAGAGGAAGTAGCCCCAGGCCGCCACCGTCAGCGCTGTGGCCACGAGGTTGGCCGGCAGTGAATCGGTCTTGGCCAGTGCCGGCACGAAGCTGCCGAGCAAGTCCTGCAGCATGAAGCGCCCGGCGCGCGTACCGGCGTCGACCGCGGTGAGGATGAACAGCGCCTCGAACAGGATAGCGAAGTGGTACCAGAAGGCCATCATCCCGGGGCCGCCGACCGCTTGCTGGAGGATGTGCGCCATGCCCACCGCCAAGGTGGGCGCGCCGCCGGCGCGGCCGAGGATCGTGGTCTCGCCCACGTCCTTGGCCGTCTGCGTCAGCATCTCCGGCGTCACCGCGAAGCCCCAGCCGGAGATCGCCTGCGCCACCGCTTCCGGCGTCGAGCCGACCAGTGCGGCCGGGCTGTTCATCGCGAAGTAGACGCCCGGCTCGATGCACGATGCCGCGACCAGCGCCATCACCGCGACGAAGGATTCGGCCAGCATGCCGCCGTAGCCGATCAGGCGCATGTGGCTTTCGTTGTCGACCATCTTGGGAGTGGTGCCCGACGAGATCAGCGCGTGAAAGCCCGACACCGCGCCGCAGGCAATGGTGATGAACAGGAAGGGGAACAGGTTGCCCGACCAGACCGGCCCGTTGCCCTGCGCGAACTGCGTGATGGCGGGCATCTGCAAGGTCGGCGCGACGAAGACGATGCCGATCGCCAGCGCGACGATGGTGCCGATCTTGAGGAAGGTCGAGAGGTAGTCGCGCGGCGCCAGCAGCAGCCACACCGGCAGCGTCGCGGCGACGAAGCCGTAGCCGATCAGCATCCAGGTCAGTTGCTTGCCATCGAAGGTGAAGAGCGGCGCCCAGTATTCGCTGTGGCTCACGGCCTGGCCGCCGAAGATGGACGCCATCAGCAGCACGAAGCCGATCACCGAGATCTCGCCGATCTTGCCGGGCCGGATGAAGCGCAGGTAGATGCCCATGAAGATGGCCACGGGAATCGTTGCCGCCACGGTGAAGGTGCCCCATGGCGATTCGGCCAGCGCCTTCACCACGATCAACGCCAGCACCGCGAGGATGATGATCATGATCATGAAGGTGCCAAACAGGGCGATCATCCCGGGCACGGTGCCCATCTCGGTCTTGATCAACTCGCCGAGCGAGCGGCCGTCGCGCCGGGTCGAGATGAACAGGATGATGAAGTCCTGCACTGCGCCCGCGAACACCACGCCAGCCAGGATCCACAGCAGCCCGGGCAGGTAGCCCATCTGCGCCGCCAGCACCGGGCCGACCAGCGGGCCCGCGCCCGCGATGGCCGCGAAGTGATGGCCGAACAGCACTTTCTGGTCGGTGGGAACGTAGTCCAGGCCGTCGTTGTGGCGGTGCGCCGGGGTCTTGCGCTTGGGGTCCACGCCCAGCACCGTGTTCGCGATGAAGAGGCTGTAGTAGCGGTATGCGATGAGATACACGCAGATCGCCGCGACCACGATCCAGAGTGCGTTGATGGACTCGCCGCGCGACAGCGCCACCGTGCCGAGCGCGAAGGCCCCGAGCACGGCGATGATGAGCCAGACCAGATGCTTGCCGATGTTCTGCATGCTTGTTCTCCCCCGGTGGATGGGGTTGCATGTTTGATGAATTCGGGCGGGCCGTCAACCGCGGTGACGGCTGGTGACTGTTTTTCGAGGCCCCAGCGGCGGGCTGCGGCCAGCCCGCCTCCCCGCCTGGGCGTCGAGTCGAGTTGGCAAAGCCACATCGACTCGAGAACGGCAATCGCGCCTCGGTGCGCCATGCGAGATGCGCCGGCTACGATCCGCGCCATGCCATCTCCCGCAAGCCCTGCGCTTCCCCTCGACGCCAACGCCATCCATGCGCTGGCTGCCCGTTCGATGTTCCACCTGTTCTCCAGCATCAGCCAGGGCATGTTCCTGGTCGACCGCAGCGGGCGCATCGTCTGGGTCAACGAGGGCTACAAGCGCTTCCTGCCGGCCCTCGGTTTCTCTTCGGTGGACCAGTTCATGGGGCGCATGGTCGAGGACGTGATTCCCAACACGCTGATGCGGCAGGTATTGGAGACCGGCAAGCCGATCCTGATCGACCTGCTGACCAACAAGGCCGGTACCTTCGTGGTCAGCCGCATCCCGCTGCACGAGGAGCGCGAAGGCGACGCAGGCCATGTGCCGGGCGAGGTGATCGGCGCGATCGGCATCGTGCTGTTCGACCATCCGGAGACGACGCTGCAACCGTTGATCAGCAAGTTCGCGATGCTGCAGCGCGACCTGGACGATGCGCGGCGCGAACTGGCTACGCAGCGGGCCAATCCGCTGCTGCGGCCGTCGAGCGACGGGCAGCGGCGCGCCAAGTACACCTTCGCGAGCTTTATCGGCAGCAGCCCCGCGGCAGTGGACGTGAAGCGCCATGCGCGGCGCGCGGCGCAGTCGTCGAGCCCGGTGCTGCTGCTCGGCGAGACGGGCACGGGCAAGGAGTTGCTAGCGCATGCCATTCACACGGCCTCGGCGCGGGCCAACGGGCCGTTCGTCAGCCTGAACATCGCGGCTGTGCCCGACACCTTGCTGGAGGCGGAGTTCTTCGGCTTCGCACCCGGCGCCTTCACTGGCGCCGACCGCCGCGGGCGTGAGGGCAAGTTCAAGCTGGCTGATGGCGGCACGCTGTTCCTCGACGAGATCGGAGACATGCCGATGAGCCTGCAAGCCAAGCTGCTGCGGGCGCTGCAGGAGGGCGAGATCGAGCCGCTGGGTTCCAACAAGCTCGTCGCCTTCGATGCGCGCGTGATCGCCGCCACCTCGCGCGACTTGCCTGCGCTGGTGCGCGACGGGCGCTTTCGGGAAGACCTCTACTACCGCCTCAACGTGCTGCCCTTGCGCGTGCCGCCGTTGCGGGAGCGCCGGGGCGACATTCCGGCGCTGGTCGAGGCGCTGGGCGAGGACATGGCGCAGCGCAGCGGCGAGGCGCCGCCCGAGTTGATGCCCGACGCGTTGGCGCTGCTCGCGGCGCAGCACTGGCGCGGCAACACGCGCGAGTTGCGCAACGTGCTGGAGCAGCTCGCGATGCGCAGCGATTCGACGCGCATCGATGCGGCCGAAGTCAAGCGCGTGCTCGCGGAGACCGGCCTGGAACAGATCGCCACCCCGGCGCCAATGACCGAATCCCATGACGATGCCGAAGGCGAACGCCTGTTGCGCCCGCTCACCGAGCAGATCGCGGAGCTGGAGCAACGCGCGATCGCCGCTGCGATGGCGAAGACGGGCGGCAACAAGCTCGCGGCATCGCGCTTGCTTGGCATCTCCCGCGCGACGCTGTACGACCGGATGACCGACCCGAACGCGAAGTAGCCGCGTCAGGGCGCTTGCAGTTCGAGCACCATCGACACCTCGACCATCCCGCCGCCGGGCAGCGATGACACGCCCACCGTTGTGCGAACAGGGAGGGCCGAGTCAGGAAAGACCTCGCGCAACAGCTTCGAAGCGGCGTCCATCACCTGCACGTGGTCCGTGAAGCCGGCCGATGCGGCGAGGTATCCGTTGAGCGCGACGACCCTGCGCACTTGGCCGAGACTGCCCAGTTCATGCTGCACGGCGTGCAACAGGGATCGCACCGCGGCCATGGCCGCGCGCTGTCCGTTCGACACGTCACCCGGGCCTTCGAGGCGGCCCGTGATGATGCGGCCGTTCTCGCGGCCCACGACGCCGCTGGTGTAGAGCATGTCGCCCGCCCGCGAGAGGCTGGCGTAGTGGCCGGACGGCCGTGCGCGCGTGACTTCGTCGCGTGGCGCCACGGCGTCCAGGCGCCGATCGGCATCGGCCAGCATCGGCCGTGCGTCGCCGCGCAGCCAGCAGTCTTGCGATGCCGCATCGGCTGCCGGCAGCCGCACAAAGATCTCCGAAGGCGAACCCATGGCTTCGCCTTGCCGAACGGTCACCAGCACTCCCGCATCGCCGACCGCCCCGCGTTGGCGCAGCCCCCAGGCCAGGGCGGCGGCCGCGATGCCGGTGGCCGGGTCTTCCGGATAGCCGGAGGATTTCGGGAACTGCCGAGCGCTCGCTGTGGCCGTTTCGCCGGCCACCAAGGCATAGGGATAGAGCCCGGTCGAACCGAGCTTCTCGCAGAGCGACTCGACGCGCGGGAGATCGACCTGCAGCCCCGCGAGCGTTGCGGCGTCGAGCGGGATCAGCGTCTTCACGCGGCTGGTGCACGAATTCACCACCGGCCCGCGGATGTCGCCGACCGCAATGCGCAGGCAGGCCGCGATCTCCGCGACCAGTACATCGTCGACGCGATGCATGACGGCAGACGGCTGGCTGATCTCCACCATGCCATCGACGAAGCGCCCGCGAACGGTGCCGCTCAGTGTCTCGATCGTCGTGGCGCTGCCGTCCCATTCGCCGCGCTCGTGCAGAAGCCAGAGGGCCGCCACAGTCGCATGCCCGCACATCTCCATCTCGTGCCGCGGCACGAAGTAGCGCAGGCGGAGCGCATGTGCCGCGTCGGCGGGCTTCAGCACGAACACCGACTCATGGCCGCTGCGGCGCGCCTGGGCCAGCATGTCGTCGGCGCTCATTGCGTCGGCATCGAGCCACACCGGCGCGGGGTTGCCGCCATCCTCGCGGTCCTTCATGCCGAAGACGCGGATCATCTGCATCGTGGTCATGTTCAGTCCGCCTTTGCGTTGACGGAGCGCGCGATGCCGCCCCACAGCGCGATGTCGGCGCGGATCTTCTGCGCGAAGGCATCGGGGGCCAGCGACAGCGGTGCCACGCCCTTGGCCAGCATGTCGGCGCGCAGTGCGCGATCCTGCATCACCTTGTCGACCGCGCCGCGCAAACGCTGGAGCACGTCCTTGGGTGTGGCGGCCGGCGCCATCAGGCCGTACCAGAGTTCGGGCTTGAAATCCTTGACGCCCGCGGACTCGAAGGTCGGCACTTCGGGGAACACGGCCGATGCCTCGCTGATCGCGATGGCGCGCATGCGCCCCGCGCGAACCTGTGCGACGAGCGCCGTCGGGTTGTCGAACAACAGCTGGATCTGGCCGCCCATGAGATCGGCCTGCGCCGGCGCCGCGCCCTTGTACGGGATGTGCGTCATCTCGATGCCGGTGCGTTGCTTGAACAACTCCGCGACCAGATGGCTCGAGCTTCCGTTGCCGATGCTGCCGTAGTTCAGCGTGCCGGGCTTCGACTTGGCGTAGCGCATTAGCTCCTGCAGATACTTCGCCGGCAGCGTCGGGCTCGCGACCAGCACGAAGGGCGTGGAACCGAGTGTGGCCACCGGCACTAGGTCCTTCACCGGGTCATAGGGCAGCTTGGCGTAGACCGCCTGGGCCGAGGCAATCGTCGTGGTGGTGGCCGCGACCAGCGTGTAGCCGTCCGGCGTGGTCTTCGCCGCGTAGCCGGTGCCCACGGTGCCGCCCGCGCCGGCGCGGTTGTCGATGATCACCGGCACGCCGAGCTCCGCCTGCAGGCGCACCTGCACCGCGCGAAAAATCACGTCGGTGCCGCCGCCCGCAGGGAAGGGCACGACGATGGTGACCGGCTTGGCGGGCCACGTTTCAGGTGCGGCCGATGCGATGCTGGTGGCAAGCAGGGCGCTTGCCGCGGCAAGCTGGAGCAGGCTGCGGCGGAGGAGTCGGTGTGCGGTCATTCGGGGGATCCTTTGCTGGGGTGCCCGCAGTTTTGTCGAGCAGGCGCCAGGCGATGGCTCCGATCGCGACGCGGACGCCCACAATCGCGACAATCGAATCCATGCAACCCAAGGACGAAGGGCCGGCGCCGCGGTTGTCGCCGTACGCGGAACAACTCAGCGGTCGCACGAAGACGGTCGTCAACGTGCGCGAGGGCTACCAGACGCCCTGGCACGCGCACGATTGCGACATGCTGTTCGTGCCGGTGGCCGGCCGCTTCGACGTGATCGGCCCGGATGGCGAGCCGCTCACGTCGGGGCCGGGCGAGTTCAGTTGGTTCGCGGCGGGCGAGGGACATGCGACCACGGCACAGACCTTGCGGCAGACGCACCTGGCGATCTATGTCGATCCCGATTTCTGGTCGCTGGTGCTGCGCGCCCAGGGCATCGAGCGACCGCAGCAGGGCATGCGCTCCGGCAGCGTGGCAATGAACATGCTCTCGCAGAAGCTCCTGCAGACTTCACTCGAAGGCGCGGACAGCGAGGCCAATGCGGTCTATTGCGGCGCGCTGATCATGGAGGCCGCGCGGCTCAGCGCGAACCCGGTGCTGCACGAACGCGGCACGCCCGCCCGGATGGTGGCTCAGTTGCTCACCGACTTCATCGATGCGGACCTGGCGCGGCCCTTGTCGCTCGACGCCTTTGCCGAGAAGCACCGGCTGTCGCGCCGGCAGGTGGAGCGGCAGTTTCGTTCGGCATTCGGCATGTCGCCGCTGGAATTCCAGCAGGCGCGGCGCGTCGAGCGCGCGCGCTACCTGCTGCAGACAACCAGCGATTCGGTGCTGTCGATCGCGCAGCAGGTGGGCTGGGAATCGGGCTCGTACCTGTCGAGGGTGCTGCGCAAGACCTGGGCGCGCACGGCAGCGGAGTTGAGAACTCTGGAAAACCCTGACTGAAATTCAGGCAGTTGACTGAATCTTGATCAGTACATTTGTCTGAAAGCGAGATGTGGTTCCCTCTTCGCAGGGGAAATCCTTTTGTAATCAAACGTCTCCACGCTGGCACGGACTGTGCAATATTCAGCCATTGCAACCAGGAGACCTGATCCATGAACCGTCGCAGCCTCGTCGCGATCGCAGCCCTCGCCGCCATCGCGTCCGCCGCTTCCGCCCCGGCCCTTGCCCAGTCCGGCAAGGACATCCGCATTGCCCACATCTACAGCAACACCGGCCCGCTGGAAGCCTACGGCAAGCAGACCGCCATCGGCTTCAACCTGGGCCTGGAGTACGCGACCGAAGGCACCATGACGGTCAACGGCCGCAAGATCGTCGTGATGGAGAAGGACGACCAGGGCAAGCCCGACGTCGCCAAGTCGCTGCTGGCCGCGGCCTACAGCGACGACAAGGCCGACCTGGCCGTGGGCACCTCCTCGTCAGGCGCGGCGCTCGCGATGCTGCCAGTGGCCGAGGAATACAAGAAGCTGCTGGTCGTCGAGCCCGCCGTGGCCGATTCGATCACCGGCGACAAGTGGAACAAGTACGTCTTCCGCACGTCGCGCAACAGCTCGCAGGACGCGATCAGCAACGCCGTCGCGCAGGACAAGGACGGCACCTCGATCGTGCTGCTGGCGCAGGACAACGCCTTCGGCCGCGACGGCATGACCGCGTTCAAGGAATCGCTGAAGAAGGCCAAGGTGGTCGGCGAGGAATACCTGCCGCCCGCGACCACGGACTTCACCGCCGCCGCGCAGCGCATCCTCGACAAGTTCAAGGGCACGGCGGGCCGCAAGGTGGTCTACATCGTGTGGGCCGGCGCGGCCAATCCGTTCAAGGTGTCGGACCTGGGCCTGAAGAGCAGCGGCATCGAGATCGCCGGCGGCGGCAACATCCTGCCGGCGCTGGTCAACTACAAGCCCTTCCCGGGCATGGAAGGCTCGATCTACTACTACTTCGGCATCCCGAAGAACCCGGTCAACGAGTGGCTCGTGTCCAACCACTACAAGAAGTACAAGGCACCGCCGGACTTCTTCACCGCGGGTGGTTTCGCGGCGGCCACTGCCATCGTCACCGCGCTCAAGAAGACCGGCGGCGACACGACGACCAACAAGCTCATCTCGACCATGGAAGGCATGAGCTTCGAGACGCCCAAGGGCAAGATGACCTTCCGCAAGGAAGACCACCAGGCGATGCAGTCGATGTACCACTTCAAGATCAAGGTGGACCCCGCGTTCGCGTGGGGCGTGCCGGAGCTGGTGCATGAGATCAAGCCGGAAGAGATGAATATCCCGATCCGCAACAAGCGTTAAGCGGAAGGCGAAGCAGCCCAATGCGGACTTGACCGTACGCGAAGGGCGCGAAGAAAAGCGAAGGACGCGAGAGGAATCCAGAGAATTTCTTTGGATGTTCTTTCGCGTCCTTCGCGGAACCTTCGCGTCCTCTGCGTCCGGAAGTCCGACCCCGAATTCCAGATGCTCGAAACCAAAGACCTGACCATCCGCTTCGGCGGCCATGTGGCCGTCAATGGCGTGTCCTGCGCGTTCGCGCCCGGCACGCTGACCGCCATCGTCGGCCCCAACGGTGCCGGCAAGACGACGTACTTCAATCTCATCTCCGGCCAGCTCAAGGCGAGTGCAGGGACGGTGTCGCTCGATGGCAAGTCGCTGTCGGGCATGTCGCCGTCGGCGCGCACGCACGCGGGGCTGGGGCGGGCGTTCCAGCTCACGAACCTGTTTCCCAATCTCACGGTGCTGGAGAACGTGCGACTCGCCGTGCAGGCCACGCGTGCCGGCGCGCATCGCCACGGACTCAACCTCTGGAGCATCTGGAGCGATCACAAGGCGCTGATCAGACGGGCGGACCAACTGCTCGCGCAGATCAACCTGAAGTCCAAGGAGTACGCAACAGTTGCCAGCCTGCCGCACGGGGACCAGCGCAAGCTCGAAGTTGCATTGCTGATGGCGCTGGAGCCGAAGGTCTTCATGTTCGACGAACCCACGGCCGGCATGAACGCGGCGGAGGCGCCGGTCATCCTCGACCTGATCCGCCAATTGAAGAAGGACAAGAGCAAGACCATCCTGCTGGTCGAGCACAAGATGGACGTGGTGCGCGAACTGGCCGACCGCATCATCGTGCTGCACAACGGCGCGCTGGTCGCCGACGGTGATCCGGCCGAGGTGATTGCCTCGCCGGTGGTGCAGGAAGCCTACCTGGGCGTGGCGCCGAAGGAGGCTGCATGAACCTGCTTGAACTGAGCGGCGTGCACACGCACATCGGGGCG
Organism: Variovorax rhizosphaerae; assembly: GCF_037889975.1. Taxonomy (NCBI): domain Bacteria; kingdom Pseudomonadati; phylum Pseudomonadota; class Betaproteobacteria; order Burkholderiales; family Comamonadaceae; genus Variovorax; species Variovorax rhizosphaerae. Next base: position 40,412 of record NZ_JBBKZT010000005.1, read on the forward strand.
TATCACATCCTGCATGGCGTGGACCTCGCGGTGCCGAAGGGGCAACTCACGATGCTGCTCGGGCGCAATGGCGCCGGCAAGACGACGACACTGCGGACCATCATGGGGCTGTGGCATGCGTCGCAAGGCCGCGTGCGCTTTGGCGACAAGGAGATCACTGCCCTGCAGACGCCGCAGATCGCCGGCCTGAACATCGCCTACGTGCCCGAGAACATGGGCATCTTTGCCGACCTCACGGTGAAGGAGAACATGCTGCTGGCCGCGCGCGCCGCGAAGAACGCGTCGCAGATGGACGATGCCCGGCTGAAATGGATCTTCAAGCTGTTCCCGGCGGTGGAGAAGTTCTGGAACCATCCGGCCGGCAAGCTGTCCGGCGGGCAGAAGCAGATGCTGGCCGTGTCGCGCGCGATCGTCGAGCCACGTGAACTGCTGATCATCGACGAGCCGAGCAAAGGCCTGGCGCCGGCCATCATCAACAACATGATCGATGCCTTCGACGAGCTGAAGCGCAGCGGCGTGACGATCCTGCTGGTGGAGCAGAACATCAATTTCGCGCAACGGCTCGGCGACACGGTTGCGGTCATGGACAACGGCCGTGTGGTGCACAGCGGCAGCATGACGGCGTTCTCGGCCGATGCGCAGTTGCAGCAGTCGCTGCTGGGATTGGCGCTATGAAGGTTTTGAATCTTTTCCCTCTCCCGCCGGGAGAGGGCAGGGTGAGGGCATGCGGCGGTGGATTCGCGCGTCCCCCCTTGCAAAGGCCCAGTGCCCTCACCCCAACCCTCTCCCAGGGGGAGAGGGAGCAAAGCGAGGAGATGGCGGCATGAAGGGGATGGATTTCGACTGGAAGCCGCTGCTCCTCGTCCCTGTGCTCGCGCTCATCGCGCTGCCGCTCACCGGCTCGTTCTCGACCTGGCTGACGCTCACCATCGCCGGCCTGGCGATGGGCATGATCATCTTCATCATCGCCTCCGGCCTGACGCTGGTTTTCGGGCTCATGGACGTGCTGAACTTCGGTCACGGCGTGTTCATCGCGCTCGGTGCCTACATGGCGACCACGGTGCTTGGCGGGCTGAGCGACTGGTCGACGGCGGACGCGCTGGGCCGCAACCTGATGGCGCTCGCGCCTGCACTGGTCATCGCGATGGTCGCGGCCGGCGCGCTGGGCCTGCTGTTCGAGCGATTCATCGTGCGGCCGGTGTATGGCCAGCACCTGAAGCAGATCCTCATCACGATGGGCGGCATGATCATCGGCGAGGAACTCATCAAGGTGATCTGGGGACCGGCGCAACTGCCGTTGCTGCCGCCCACAGCGATGGCCGGCACGGTGTTCTGGCTCGGTGCGGCGATCGAGAAGTACCGGCTCTTCGCGGTGGCCATCGGGCTGGTCGTGTTCGGCGGCATGGCATGGACGCTGTCGCGCACCAAGGTCGGCCTCCTGATCCGCGCCGGTGTGCAGGACCGCGAGATGGTCGAGTCGCTCGGCTACCGCATCCGGCGGCTCTTCATCGGCATCTTCGTGGTGGGCAGCGCGCTGGCCGGCTTGGGTGGCGTGATGTGGGGCCTGTTCCAGCAGAGCGTGGTGCCGCAGATCGGCGCGCAGGTGAACGTGCTGCTGTTCATCGTGATCATCATCGGCGGGCTGGGCTCGACCGGTGGCGCGTTGATCGGTGCGCTGCTCGTCGGCCTGATGGCCAACTACAGCGGCTTCCTGCTGCCCAAGCTGGCGCTGTTCTCGAACATCCTGCTGATGGTCGGCATCCTGTTGTGGCGCCCGCAAGGCGTGTATCCGGTGGCGAATCGATGAACTCCTTGAATCCGGACTTGACCGGCCGCAAAGGTCGCGAAGAAGCGCGAAGGTCGCAAATGAATCCAAGAAATTTTTTCTGGCTGTCCTTTCGCGTCCTTCGCGGAACCTTCGCGTCCTCTGCGTACGGCTGTCCGCTCCCGCATTCCGGCCCCAAATGCTGAAAAGACTCTTCTCCCACGACTCGCCGCGCAGCCACCTGCTCGCCATGTTGCTGATCACGGTCGTGCTCGGCCTGGCCTTCGCGCCGTTCATCTTTCCCGGCGTCAAGGCGCTCAGCGTGGCGGCCAAGGTGCTGGTGTTCATCGTGCTGGTCGCGAGCTTCGACCTGTTGCTGGGCTACACCGGCATCGTGAGCTTCGCGCACACGATGTTCTTCGGCATCGGCGCCTATGGCATCGCGATCTCGGCCACGCGGCTGGGGGCAGGGTGGGGCGCGATGCTGGTCGGGCTGGGCGGTGCGCTCGTCGTCTCGCTGGTCCTGTCGTTCGCGATCGGCTTGTTCTCGTTGCGCGTGCGGGCGATCTTCTTCGCGATGATCACGCTGGCCGTGGCCTCGGCGTTCCAGACGCTGGCCTCGCAACTGTCTGACATCACGGGCGGCGAAGACGGCCTGACCTTCAAGCTGCCGGAGTTGATCTCGCCGAGCTTCGAGTTTTCCGACGAGCCCTTCCTCGGCGTCTCGCTCGACGGGCGCCTGCTCTGCTACTACCTGCTGTTCGTCGCCGCGGTGGTACTGGTGCTGGCCTTGCTGCGCATCGTCAACTCGCCCTTCGGCCGTGTGCTGCAGGCGATCCGCGAGAACGAGTTCCGTGCCGAGGCGATCGGCTACCGCGTGGTGGTCTACCGCACCACGGCGGCCGTGCTGTCGGCGCTGTTCGCCACCCTGGCCGGTGCCATGCTCGCGATCTGGCTCCGATACAACGGGCCGGATACGTCGCTGAGCTTCGAGATCATGGTGGACGTATTGCTCATCGTCGTGATCGGCGGCATGGGCAGCATCTACGGCGCGGTCATCGGCGCGACGCTGTTCGTGATCGCGCAGAGCTACCTGCAGGATCTGCTCAAGCTGGCCAACAGCGCCGCCAGCGACCTGCCGTGGCTGTCGGCCTTGCTGTCGCCGGACCGCTGGCTGCTGTGGCTCGGCGTGCTGTTCGTGCTTTCGGTTTATTACTTCCCGACCGGCATCGTCGGCCGGCTCCGCACTAGGGCTTTGCGATGAATCTTGCTGCACCGTCTTCCAACTATGTCCAGCTCGTCGGCCGCGAGATCCACTACATGGACTGGGGCCCGCGCGACGGCGAAGTCATCGTCGCCTGGCACGGCCTGGCGCGCACCGGCCGCGACATGGACGAGCTGGCGCAGCACTTTGCCGAACGCGGCTTTCGCGTGCTCTGCCCCGACACCATCGGCCGCGGCCTGAGCCAATGGAGCCCGGTGCCGGACGACGAATACCAGCTCTCCTTCTACGCCCGGATCGCCGATGCCTTCTGCGAGGCGCTGAACCTGGACCGCCTGCATTGGGTCGGCACATCGATGGGCGGCGCGATCGGCATGGTCTGCGCGTCGGGCCTGGCGCAAGCGCGCATGAAGCAGCGCATCCGCAGCCTGGTCATCAACGACACCGCGCCCGAAGTCGCGGCCTCCGCCATCGAGCGCATCCGCTCCTACGCCGGCAGCCCGCCCGCCTTCGACAGCGTGCTCGAACTCGAAGCCTTCTTCCGCACCGTCTACAAGCCCTACGGCTGGCTCAGCGATGCGCAATGGCGCCGTCTCACCGAGACCTCTACCCGCCGCCTGCCCGATGGCCGCGTCACGCCGCACTACGACCCGGCCATGGTGCGGCAGTTCATCGTCCACCCGGACGACTACCTCATCTGGAATCACTACGACGCGATCGAAACACCGGTGCTGTGCCTGCGCGGCGTGGACTCGGACCTGGTGCGGCGGGAGACGATCGTCGAGATGCACGGTCGCGGCCCGGGTGCGCGCGGAAGTCTGCAGGTGATCGAGGTGCCGGGCTGCGGCCATGCGCCGGCGCTGAACGTGCCTGGGCATCTGGAGCCGATCGAGGCTTTCATTCGCGCTGCGGCGAGCTGAGGGATTTTTGGGGCCACAATCTCGCGCCAAACACACAACAAGGAGATCTCCTCATGCCCCTCTCGATGTACGACGCGTCTGTCACCGTCTTCCAGCACAACCTGAACCAGCTCTCGCACCTGCTCGACAAGGGCCTGGCGCATGCCAACGCCACCGGCATCGACCCGGCCACGCTGATCGGCGCGCGCCTGGCGGAAGACATGCTGCCCTTGTCCAATCAGGTGCAGATCGCCAGCGACACGGCCAAGCTCGCCGCCGCACGCCTGACCGGCACCACTGCGCCTAGCTACGAAGACAACGAATCCACTTTCGAGGAGCTGAAGGCGCGCATCGCAAAGACGCGCGAGTGGCTCCAAGGCTTGTCACGCGAGGCCTTTGCCGCCAGCGAGGAACGTGCGGTCAGCTTCAAGGCCGGCCCGACGGAGCTGAGCTTCGTCGGCCAGTCCTATCTGCTGCACTTCGCGTTGCCGAACTTCTTCTTCCACGTCACCACCGCCTACGACATCCTTCGCCACAACGGCGTGCCGATTGGCAAGCGCGACTATCTCGGCCGGGCCTGAGGCTCGTAGACGGCGGGGGTGTACGGCAGCTTCGGCTCCTCGGCCGTCGCTGGTTGCAGCAGCACCCAGAGGATTCGGAGCTGACCCGCGAGCAGGCCGATGAGCATCAGGATGCCCAGCGTCCCGAAGTTCTGCCGAGCCCCCATGATCGCGTCATACAGCAGGGTCGCCACCGCGCCCAATGCGACGATGCAAGCGATCAACGACAGGGTGGTGGCGGCGAGCCTGAATGCGAGTTTCATGGGCATCGAGAATCACTTGCCTGCCGCAAGGGGTCAATGTGCCGATTGGCGCAATCCGTTGCACGATTGCGTCTCTCTTTCGGCATAGCCGGAGCGCTGCAAACGGCTTCTCCCGGTGCGCAGAGCTGACCCTTCACTCCGCGCCGGTGGGCCAGCCAAACAGGTTTCGTTCCGCGATCCCGGCCAGCGCGGTGATCCATGCGGGGTTGTCGTTGAGGCAGGGGATGTAGTGGAACGCCTTCCCGCCCGACTGCAGGAACGCATCCCGCCCTTCCATCGCGATTTCCTCCAGCGTCTCCAGGCAATCCGCCGGGAAACCCGGGCACATCACATCGACGCGGCCCACCCCCGCCGTGCCCAGCGCCCGCAGCGTCGGCTCGGTGTACGGCTCCAGCCACTTGGCACGGCCGAAGCGCGATTGAAAGGTCACGCGGTGCTGGTCGACCGCCAGTTGCAGCCGCTCCGCCAGCAGGCGCCCGGTTTCCAGGCACTGCGCCTGGTACGGATCGCCCAACTGCACGTTGCGCGCCGGAATGCCATGAAAGCTCATCACCAACTGGTCGGGCCGGCCGTGGTGCTTCCAGTGCGCCTCCACGCTGGCGGCCAGCGCCTCGATGTAGAGCGGGTCATCGTGGTACTGGTTGACGAAGCGGAACTCGGGCAGGCGGCGCACTTCGCGGCTCCAGTCGTTCACCGCATCGATCATGCTGGCCGTTGTGGTCGCTGAATACTGCGGATAGGCCTGCAGCACCAGCACGCGGGTCGCACCTTCGGCCTTCAGCGCATCGAGCTGCGCCGCGATCGATGGGTTGGCATAGCGCATCGCCTCCACCACCTTCACGCTATGGCCGCGTTCACCGAGCCAGCCGGTCAGCAGCACCGCTTGCTTCTGCGTCCAGGTCTTCAGCGGCGAACCTTCGGGCGTCCACACGCTGGCGTACTTGGCGGCCGACTTGGCCGGCCGCGTGCGCAGGATGATGCCGTGCAGGATCAGCGACCACAGGAGCTTGGGTATCTCGACCACGCGCGGGTCGCCCAGGAAGTCGGCGAGATAGGTGCGTACGGCACGGGCGGTCGGCTCGTCGGGCGAGCCAAGGTTGCACCAGAGCACGGCAACGCGCTCGTCGGCAGGAGAAACTGCAGGCGGTTCGGGGCGAAAAGGCATGGGGTATTCTGGCGCATGACCTCCGCGACCCTGGCCCCACCGCTCGATGTGAAGCGCATTGCGGGCATCTCCCTCGACCTCGACGACACCCTCTGGCCGATCTGGCCCACCATCGAATACGCTGAGAGCACGCTGCACAAGTGGCTGGAAGCGGAAGCGCCCAAGACCGCGGCCTTGCTGCTCACGCCGGGCGTGATGCGCGAACTGCGCGAGGCCACTGAAAAGGAGCGCTCGGATCTGGCGCACGACATGAGCCTGATGCGCCTGGAGTCGATCCGTGCGGCCCTGAAGCGCGCGGGCGAGGACCCGACGCTGGCCGAGCCGGCCTTCGACGCCTTCTTCGCCGCGCGCCAGCGGGTCAAGCTCTACGACGATGCACTTCCCGCGCTGCAATGGCTCAGCGAGCGCTATCCGCTGGTCGCCGTTTCCAACGGCAATGCCGATATCCATCTCACCGGGGTGGGGCGCTGGTTCCGCACCGCGTTCAGCGCGCGGTCCTTCGGCAGCGGCAAGCCGCAGGCGCCGATCTTCCGTGCGGCCGCTGCGTCGATCGGGCTGCTGCCGCGCGATGTGCTGCACGTCGGCGACGACGCGGAACTCGACGTGGTTGGTGCGCTCAATGCCGGCATGCAGGCAGCCTGGCTGGTGCGCGACGAGCGCCCTTGGGTGCACGGCATGCATCCGCAGCTGATCGTGCCGAACCTGCATGCGCTGTGCGCGGCGTTGGAGCCTGACGCGAACTGAATGGGGCAGGGCGGAGCGAGGATCGAGGACACCGGGTATTCCCCTCCGCGAATGTCCCCCGGCCTTTCGGCCTCCTCCTTTATTTCGCTGCGGGGAACACCCGATGCCCTCGATCCAGCACAGGCTGCGTCGTGCCTGAAGTTGAAGCGCTGCGTTCAGGAAGCCGATACGGCAGCGATGGCAGCCAGCACTGCACCTTCCAGCGTCGCGGGGTAGGGCCCTTCGACGTAGTCTCCGCACGCGATCAGGCCGGGTGCAATGGCCATGGGCGGGCGCTGGAGGCCGGGCGTGCAGGCGAAAGTCGCCCGCTTGTCGATGACGGTCTGCAGCACGCGCGGATCGGCGCAGCCCAGTTGCTCGGCGGCCTGCGCGCAGACCCGGGCCTCCAGCGCGGCGCGCTCGGTTCCGCTGGCACTCACCACCATGGCCCAGACGCCTTCATCGCCGCAGAGTTGCGAGCGGTCGAACACGAACTGCGCGGGTGCATTCCGCGTCGAGCGCAGTGCGAGCATGGGCTCCGGCAGGCGGTGCCCGCCTTCGATGTAGATCGTCGCGATGGCTTCGAAGCGCAGCGCGCGGGCCTCGCCGCACCAGTCGCTGTTGCCGACCCCGCTGCCCTCCACGAGCCGTGCGGCTTCGCCCGGCGGGCAAGCGAGCAGGACCGTATCGAAGCCTTCACCGTCGACCTGCCAACCGCCTGCCGTCGACGCGATGGCCTGCACACGATGGCCGATGGCGATGCGGCCACCGTGTTCGCCGATCCAGCGGGCTGCGGCATCGGGAAACAACGCGCCCAAGTCCTGTCGCGGCAGCAGCAGGTTCGAGCCGCCACTGATGCCGAACATCGCATCGCGCAACACACGCAGGAAGACCTGCCCGCTGGCCTGCGCCGTCGGCGTGTTGAGCGCGGACACGCACAGCGGATCGATCATCTCGTCGCGCACGCGCGGCGTGAGGGTGGTGCACAGGTCCGCGACGGACAGGGCCGCATCGCAGCGAAAGCCCGCTCGCTGCCAGCCTGTGGCGACGCGTAGCAGGGCGAACTTGTCGCGCCACGACCAGCCGCGCACCCGGAGGATGCCGACCAACGCATCGATCGGTGCGGGCACCTTCGGCAAGCGCAGGCCGTTGCCATCCGGGAACACCATCGCCAATGGTGTGCGCAGTAGCGCTGCGTCGACATCGATGCCCACTTGCCGCATCAACCGCAAGGTCTGCGCATAAGCGCCGATCATGATGTGTTGGCCGCTGTCGAGCGTGATGGGTGTGCCGTCGCCGCGCCTCGCCTGTACGGCGCGTGCGCGGCCACCAAGGGTGTGGGCGGTTTCGAAGACGCTGACGGTGTGGCCGGCGGCAGTGGCTTCGACCGCGGCTGCGAGGCCGGCCCACCCGGCACCGATGATGGCGATGTGCCTTGTCATCGGCGCTTGCCCTCACCCCAGCCCTCTCCCGCTTGCGGGAGAGGGAGGAAAAACCGGGTCACATCCGGCCCAGAGCTTGCACCCGCCATGCGAGCCACAGCTTGCGCACGGGCGTCAGGCTCACGCGCTGGTTCAGCACCTGGAAGTCGTCGCTCTCGATCTCGCGCAGCAGCGTGCGGTAGATGCTGGCCATCATCAGGCCGGGCTTCTGCGTGCGCCGGTCGGCGGGTGGCAGCAGCGCCAGCGCCTCGTCGTAGGCCACATGCGCCCGCGCGGCCTGGAACTTCATCAGCGCGACGAAGCGCTCGGAGTACACGCGGTTGAGCAACTCGTGCGCCTTCACGTCGAACCGCTGCAATTCGTTCACCGGCAGGTAGATGCGACCGCGCATCGCGTCCTCGCCCACGTCCCGAATGATGTTGGTCAGTTGCAGCGCCAGGCCAAGCTTGTGCGCGTACTCGGTCGTGCCCGATTCGGTCTGGCCGAAGATGCGCGCCGCCACCTCGCCAACCACGCCGGCCACCAGGTGGCAGTACTGCGCAAGGTTCGGAAACGCGAGGTAGCGCGTCTGCTCCAGGTCCATCTGGCAGCCGTCGATGACCTGCTGCAGTTGACTCGCCTCGATGCCGAATTCGGCGGCGCAGGGCATCAGCGCCTTCATCACCGGATGGCTCGGCTGGCCGGCGAAGGCCTGGGCCACCTCGGTGCGCCACCAGGCGAGCTTGGTGGCCGCGACGCCCGGATCGCGCACTTCGTCGACCACATCGTCGACCTCGCGGCAGAAGGCATAGAAGGCCGTGATCGCCGCGCGGCGCGGCTTGGGCAGGAACAGGAAGGCGTAGTAGAAGCTGCTGCCCGATGCGGCGGCTTTTTGCTGGACATATTGCTCGGGCGTGGTCATCGTGAATCCGGAATCATTGCCCTCAATTGTCAACGACGCGCGGCGCTCACATCATCATCGCGCGCCAGGCCAGCAGCGGCGCATCGGTCGCGCCGACAGTCGGGCGGTTGCGCAGCGTGTCGAAGTCCAGCGCCTCGATCTTGTCGAGGATGCGCAGCCCGCCTTGAACCACGAGCCGCAGCTCCCAGCCCATGCGGCCCGGCACGCGGTGCACCAGCGGCGCGCCTTGGTCCATCAGCTCGCGCGCCCAGGCGACCTCGGACGCGATCAGCTTCTTCATGGCTTGCGATGGCGGCGTGGAAGACGACGACTTGTACGCCTTGAGCTTGCCCGGCTTCACCCGATGCGCCGCGCAATCGGCCAGCGGAAAGTAGAAGCGGCCACGCGGCAAATCCACGCTCGGGTCCTGCCAGAAATTGATGAGCTGCAGGGACGTGCAGATCGCGTCGCTGCGTGCCTGCGACTCGGGCTCATGGATGTCGAACAGATGCAGCATCAGCCGCCCGACCGGATTGGCCGAGCGTGAGCAATAGTCGAGGAGTTGGGTGCGGTCGATGTAGTCGGTGCCGTCGCGGGATTTCTCGATGTCCTGTGCAAAGGCCGACAGCAGGGCGGCCAGCAGCGGCTCCGGCAGTGCGAAGTCGTGCATGGCCTTGGACAACGGGCCGAATACTTCGGGCCACCGGGCCGATACTTTGCTGCCACGCGCCACGGCGCGCAGGTCGGTGCGGTAGGCCTTCAGTTGCGCGAGGCGTTCGTCGGCGGAGACATCGCCTTCGTCCGCGATGTCATCGGCCGTGCGCGCGAAGCCGTAGATGGCCGTGATAGGGGGCCGCAGCCGTGGTGGACACAGCAGCGAAGCGACAGGGAAGTTTTCGTAATGTTCAGCCACGCGGCGCATTGTCGGGCACGCCTGTGCCATCCTTGCAAGATGACGATCACCTCCGCGACCACGCCGAATTCACCCGGTGGCCACCACGCGGCCCATGCCGGCGGATCGCTGGGCGTGATGGTCGCGGCCCTGGGCGTCGTCTTCGGCGATATCGGTACCTCGCCGCTCTACGCCTTCAAGGAAACGTTGAACCCGGAGCACGGCGTAGCCTTCACGCCCGATGCCGTGCTGGGCCTGCTGTCGTTGATCTTCTGGGGCTTGATGGTGGTGGTCACGCTCAAGTACGTGATCTTCGTGCTGCGTGCCGACTATGACGGCGAAGGCGGCATCCTGGCCCTGCAGGCGCTCGCACGGCGCTCGGTGCGGGGCCCCAGCACGCCAACCCGGATGTGGCGCTTCCTCGGCCTCCTGGGATTGATCGGCTCGGCGATGTTCTACGGCGACAGCCTGATCACGCCCGCCATTTCGGTGCTGTCGGCCGTCGAGGGCCTGGAGGTCGAGGCCCATGCACTCAAGCCCTTCATCATCCCGATCACCATGGCCATCCTGGTGGTCTTGTTCGCGGTGCAGCGCCATGGCACGCATGTGGTCGGCAAGGTGTTCGGGCCGGTCATGTTGCTGTGGTTCGCGGTGCTCGGCCTGGCCGGATTGCTGCAGGTGCTGAAGCAGCCGCAGGTGCTGGCGGCGCTCGATCCGTCGCGGGCGGTCGGGTTCCTGGTGACGCACCGGGCCCAGTCGCTGGCCGTGCTCGGGGCGGTGTTCCTGGCCTTCACCGGCGGCGAGGCGCTCTATGCCGACATGGGGCACTTCGGCGCCCGGCCGATCCGGCTCGCCTGGCTCTTCATCGCGATGCCGGGGCTGGTGCTCAACTACTTCGGCCAGGGTGCGCTGGTGCTCGGCAATCCGGCCGCCATCGACAACCCCTTCTTCCGCATGTTCGCGTCCTGGGCCGTGCTGCCGATGGTGGCGCTGGCCGCGATGGCCACGGTGATCGCGTCGCAGGCCGTGATCTCGGGGGCCTTCTCGCTCACCGCGCAGGCCATGCGCATGGGCTACCTGCCGCGCATGCGCGTGGTGCAGACCTCCGGCACGGCCATCGGGCAGGTCTATGTGCCCGCCATCAACTGGCTGCTGATGGTGGGCGTGTTGCTGCTGGTGGTGGGTTTCGGCAGTTCCAGCGCGCTGTCGGCCGCGTACGGTATCGCGGTGTCGATCACGATGGTTGCCACCACCTTGCTGGCGAGCGTGGTGGCCTACAAGCTGTGGCGCTGGAACCGCCTGGCGGTGATCGTCGGCGCCAGCGTCTTCGCGGTGATCGACCTGACTTTCGTGGTGGCCAACAGCCTCAAGGTGGCGCAGGGCGGATGGCTGACGCTGGCGGTCGCGGCGATCGTGATGGTGCTGTTCAGCACCTGGGCCAAGGGCCGCCGCCTCGGCCTGAAGGCAGCCGAAGCCCACCAGCTGCCGCTGGAGCCCTTCATCGAATCGCTGGCCGGCCAGATGCCGCACCGGGTCAGCGGCACCGCCGTGTTCCTGAACGCTGATGCGCGTTCGGTACCGCACGCACTGCTGCACAACCTCAAGCACAACCAGGTGCTGCACACACAGGTGATCGTGCTGGTGGTGCTTTCGAGCCCCACGCCGCGCGTCGATGCCGTCGACCGGATCCAGGCGCGGGACCTCGGCCACGGCATCTGGGCGGTGACCGCCAACCACGGCTTCATGGAGCGACCCGACGTGCCGGAATTCATCCGCATCTTCGCGTACCAGAAGGGGCTGGCCTGCGAGGCGATGAGCACGTCCTACTTCACCTCGCGCGCTTCCGTCACTGCAGCGCAACTGCCAGGCATGAACCCGGTGCGGCAGGCGCTTTTCGGCTGGCTGCAGCGCAATGCGGGCAGGGCGTCGGACTACTTCGAACTGCCGGGGAATCGGCTGGTGGAGATGGGGCAGCGGAACTGAGGTCGTTCACACAGCCGTTGGGCGCTGCGTCGTTTCGCGATCGTTGTCATTGACAAGGATTCGCGTTTACCCTAAATTACTAACCGCTCGGTCAGTAACTGGACCGCTCCATCTCTGAGGGTGTTTCCATGACCGTGACCGTTCCGCGCAACTTTCCAACCCTCCCCGTCAAGGCTCTCGCGCTGCTGCTGACCGCTGCCGTATTGGTCGCATGCCACAAGCCCGTCGCCACCGAGGAGCCGATCCGCGCCGTCAAGGTCATGACCGTCGGCGCCAGCGCCTTCGGGACCGAGCCCGAGTTCTCCGCGGAGGTCAAGCCGCGCGTCGAATCGCGCCTGGGCTTCCGCGTGGCGGGCAAGATCACCAAGCGCCAGGCCGAGATCGGCCAGCAGGTGAAGGCGGGCCAGGTGCTGGCCCAGCTCGATCCGCAGGACTACCGACTCGCCGCCGAAGCGGCGCGTGCCCAACTGGCCGCGGCCACCACCAATCGCGACCTGGCGGCGGCCCATCTCAAGCGCTACAAGGAACTGCGCGATCAGAACTTCATCAGCGGCGCCGATCTGGAGAACCGCGAGAACACCTTCAAGGCTGCGCAAGCCCAGTTCGAGCAGGCGCAGGCGCAACTTTCGTCGCAAGGCAACCAGGCCAGCTACACCACGCTGGTGGCCGATGTGTCCGGCGTGGTCACGGCCATCGAGGCCGAGCCGGGGCAGGTCGTCACGGCCGGCATGCCGGTGGTGCGCATTGCGCAGGACGGCGCCCGGGACGTTGTGTTTGCCGTGCCGGAAGACCGTGCGGGATTGGTCAAGGTCGGCTCCCCGGTCGCGGTGCGGGGGTGGTCGGACCAACGCGAGATCGACGGCGCGGTGCGCGAGGTTGCCGCCAGCGCCGACCCGGTGACGCGGACCTACACGGTGAAAGTCGCCATCGACGCCGCGAAATCCCCCCCGCTCGGCAGCACTGTCTACGCGCGTCCGAAGTCGCTCTCGCATGGTGGCGCGGCGGTGATGAAGTTGCCGACCAGCGCGCTGCGCCAGGACGGCTTGAACAGCGCGGTCTGGGTGCTCGACAAGAGCACGATGACGGTGCGCTCGCAGCCGGTGCAACTCGCCACCGCCGATGGCAACGAAGCCGTGGTCGCGGGCGGCCTCACGCCGGGCATGATGGTGGTTGTGGCGGGCGTGCATGTGCTGCAGCCGAACCAGAAGGTCACGCTCTATGAGCCCAAGGTGATATCGGCACCCGCCGCGCCTTCGCAGCGGGAAGCGAAGGCGCTCGACCCGTTGGCTGCGGGTGCCGCACGATGAGCGCGGCTGGCGAACAAGGCTCGCCTCTTCCCGGCGGGCAGCGAGACCGCGAAGTGCTGGGCGCGGAAGCATCGATGAATGCCGCGCCGAGCCAACCTGAAGCAAGCTCGCACCCCCTTGAGGGGCAGGGTGGCCATCTGATGTCCAGCGTGGAGACGGCAAGCCCCGCGAGCCCCGGCAAACCCGGCTTCAACCTCTCCAGGTGGGCCCTCGACCACGGCCCGCTCACGCGCTATCTGATGCTGGTGCTGATGCTGCTGGGCTTCGCGTCGTACTTCCAGCTCGGCCAGGACGAAGACCCGCCCTTCACCTTCCGCGCGATGGTGGTGCGTACGTACTGGCCCGGCGCCACCGCGCAGCAGGTGGCCGAGCAGGTCACGGACAAGCTCGAGAAGACGCTGCAGGAAGTCCCCTTCGCCGACCGCATCCGCAGCTATTCCAAGCCCGGCGAGTCGCAGATCATCCTCACCATCAAGGACTCCTCGAAGCCCGCCGACGTTTCCAACGTCTGGTACACGGTGCGCAAGAAGATCGGCGACATGCGCTACACCTTGCCCGGCACCATCCAGGGCCCGTTCTTCAACGACGAGTTCGGCGATGTCTACGGCGTGATCTACGCGCTGGAAAGCGACGGCTTCAGCTACGCCGAGCTCAAGGACTTCGCCGACGACGTGCGCCAGCAACTGTTGCGCGTAAAGGACGTGGCCAAGGTCGACCAGTTCGGCGTGCAGGACGAGAAGATCTGGATCGAGGTCTCGCAGAAGCGCCTCGCCCAACTCGGCCTCGACTTCAATGCCGTGCTGGCCCAGCTCGGCGCGCAGAACGCGGTGGAAAGCGCCGGCACCATCCAGTCGCCGAACGACGTCTTGCAAGTGCGCGTCGGCGGCCAGTTCACCAGCGTCGAGCAACTGCGCGCGATGCCGATCCGCGGCAGTTCCGGCAGCCTGCTCAAGCTCGGCGACATCGCCGAGGTCAAGCGCGGCTACGTCGATCCGCCCGCCGTCAAGATGCACTACCAGGGCGAGGAGGTGATCGGCCTCGGCATCTCGATGGCCAAGGGTGGCGACATCATCGCGCTGGGCAAGGCCTTGCGCATTGCCACCGCCGACATCCAGAAGCGCCTGCCGGCCGGCGTGCAATTGGCCCAGGTGCAGGACCAGCCGGTGGCCGTGTCGCGCTCGGTCAACGAGTTCGTCGGCACGCTGATCGAGGCGGTGGTGATCGTGCTCGGCGTGAGCTTCATTTCGCTCGGCCTGCACAAGGGCAGCAAGCAGGGCTGGACGCGCTTCACTGGCGGCTGGTATGTCGACCTGCGCCCGGGTTTGGTGGTGGCCATCACCATCCCGCTCGTGCTCGCCGTCACCTTCCTAGCGATGAACTACTTCGGCATCGGCCTGCACAAGATCTCGCTGGGGTCGCTGATCATCGCGCTCGGCCTGCTCGTGGACGACGCGATCATTGCCGTCGAGATGATGGTGCGCAAGATGGAGGAGGGCTACGACAAGGTCCGCGCCGCCACCTTCGCCTATGAAGTGACGGCCATGCCGATGCTCACCGGCACGCTGATCACCGCGGCCGGCTTCCTGCCGATCGGCCTGGCCAAGTCGCAGGTCGGCGAATACACCTTCGCGATCTTCGGCGTGACGGTGGTGGCGCTGGTGCTTTCGTGGATCGTCTCGGTGTACTTCGTGCCCTACCTCGGCACCGTGCTGCTCAAGATCAAGCCGCACGATCCTGAAGCGCCGCCGCACGAGCTGTTCGACACGCCGTTCTACAACAGCTTCCGGCGCGCGGTGAACTGGTGCGTGACGCACCGCTGGATCACCATCGGCGCGACCGTGCTGATCTTCGGCCTGGGCATCTTCGGCATGGGCAAGGTGCAACAGCAGTTCTTCCCCGATTCGAGCCGGCCGGAACTCATGGTCGAGATCTGGTTTCCGGAAGGCACCTCCTTCGCGGCCAACGAAGAAGTGACAAAGCGCGTCGAGCGCCGCTTCATGGAGGAAGCCGGCGTGAGCTCGGTCGCCACCTGGGTCGGCTCTGGCGCGCCGCGCTTCTACCTGCCGCTCGACCAGGTGTTCCCGCAGACCAACGTGTCGCAGTTCATCGTGCTGGCCCGCGACCTGAAGGAGCGCGAGGCGCTGCGCGTGAAGGTTCCCGCGCTGCTGGCCAGTGAATTCCCCGAGGTGCGAGGCCGCGTGAAGCTGCTGCCCAACGGCCCGCCGGTCACCTACCCGGTGCAGTTCCGCGTGACCGGCACCGACCCGACCCAACTGCGCGCGCGCGCCGACGAGGTCAAGGCGGCCCTGCGCGCGAACGACCACATGCGCGGCGTCAACGACAACTGGAACGAGTCCGTCAAGGTCATCCGCCTCGAAGTCGACCAGGCCAAGGCGCGCGCGCTCGGCATCACCAGCCAGGCGATCGCCCAGGCCTCGCGCACCATGTTCACCGGCACCCCCGTCGGCCAGTACCGCGAGAGCGACCGGCTCATCGACATCGTGCTGCGCCAGTCGCCCGACGAGCGCGAAGCCATCTCCGACATCGGCAACGCCTACCTGCCCACCGCGTCGGGCCGCTCGATCCCGTTGACGCAGATCGCCAAGCCGGTCTTCACCTGGGAGCCCGGCGTGATGTGGCGGGAGAACCGCGACTACGCCATCACCGTGCAGGGCGACATCGTCGAGGGCCTGCAAGGCGCGACGGTCACCAACGAACTGCTGCCCAAGCTGCGCGAGCTGGAAGCCAAGTGGCATGCCGACGGCCAGGTCAACTACCGCATCGCCGTGGCCGGCGCTGTGGAGGAGAGCAGCAAGGGCTCCTCGTCCATCGTGGCCGGCGTGCCGATCATGCTGTTCCTGGTCTTCACGCTCTTGATGCTTCAACTGCACAGCTTCAGCCGCTCGTTGCTGGTGTTCATCACCGGGCCGCTCGGCATCGCGGGCGTGGCCGGTGCGCTGCTGCTGCTCGACCGGCCTTTCGGCTTCGTCGCGCTGCTGGGCGTGATCGCGCTCATGGGCATGATCCAGCGCAATTCGGTGATCCTGATCGACCAGATCGAAAGCGACCGTCGTGCCGGCGTGCCGGCCTGGGATGCGATCGTCGAATCGGCCGTGCGCCGGCTGCGCCCCATCGTGCTGACGGCCGCCGCCGCGGTGCTGGCGATGATCCCGCTGTCGCGCAGCGTCTTCTGGGGCCCGATGGCCGTGGCGATCATGGGCGGCCTCATCGTGGCCACGGTTCTGACGCTGCTGGCGCTGCCCGCAATGTACGCCGCGGCGTTTCGCATCAAGCGCGAGCCGAAAGCGGGTTCCGTTCCAGTTTAAAATGCGCAGTTGACCGATTTCGAGCGGGTGGTCTGCTTTCAGGACCGCCCGTTTTTCGTTGATTTCATCGGACCGCGCGGGTGGCGAAATTGGTAGACGCACCAGGTTTAGGTCCTGACGTTCGCAAGAACGTGCCGGTTCGAGTCCGGCCCCGCGCACCAGCTCCAAACTCCTTTTGAGGAACAAAAAATGACCGTGACTGTTGAGACCCTCGAAAAGCTCGAGCGCAAGATCACGCTGACCCTGCCGGTCGGCTCCATCCAGAACGAAGTCGATTCGCGCCTCAAGAAGCTCGCGCGCACCGTCAAGATGGACGGCTTCCGTCCGGGCAAGGTGCCGATGAACGTCGTGGCCCAGCGATACGGCTATTCGGTGCACTACGAGGTCATGAACGACAAGGTCGGCGAAGCCTTCTCGCAAGCCGCCAACGAAGCGAAGCTCCGCGTCGCCGGCCAGCCCCGCATCACGGAAAAGGAAGAAGCACCTGAAGGCCAACTCGCCTTCGACGCCGTCTTCGAAGTGTTCCCCGAGGTCAAGATCAACGACCTGTCCGGCGCCACCGTCGAACGCCTCACGGCCGACGTCAGCGACGAAGCCATCGACAAGACCCTCGACATCCTGCGCAAGCAACGCCGCACTTTCGCCCAACGCGCGATGGACGCGCAAGCCCAGGACAGCGACCGCGTGACGGTCGACTTCGAAGGCAAGATCGACGGCGAAACCTTCCAGGGCGGCAAGGCCGAGGACTTCCAGTTCATCGTCGGCGAAGGCCAGATGCTCAAGGAATTCGAAGATGCCGTGCGCGGCCTGAAGAACGGCGACAGCCGCACCTTCCCGCTGTCCTTCCCGGCCGACTACCACGG
The DNA here is from genome assembly GCF_037889975.1 of Variovorax rhizosphaerae. NCBI lineage: Bacteria > Pseudomonadati > Pseudomonadota > Betaproteobacteria > Burkholderiales > Comamonadaceae > Variovorax > Variovorax rhizosphaerae. Next base: position 57,702 of record NZ_JBBKZT010000005.1, read on the forward strand.
CAAGGACGTGGCCGGCAAGCAAGCCGACTTCATGGTCACCGTGAAGAAGATCGAGTCGACCAACCTGCCCGAAGTCAACGAGCAACTCGCCAAGTCGCTCGGCATTGCCGAAGCCACGGTCGAAGGCCTGCGCGCCGACATCAAGCGCAACCTCGAGCGCGAAGTGAAGTTCCGCCTGCTGGCCAGGAACAAGACCGCCGTCATGGACGCGCTGATCGCCAATGCCGAACTCGACCTGCCCAAGGCCAGCGTACAGCAGGAAGTCCAGCGCATGGTCGAAGGCGCCCGTGCCGAACTCAAGCAGCGCGGCATCAAGGACGCCGACAAGGCCCCGATCCCCGAAGAGATCTTCCAGTCGCAAGCCGAACGCCGCGTGCGCCTCGGCCTGGTGGTCGCCGAACTGGTGCGTGCCAACAACCTGCAAGCCAAGCCGGAGCAGATCAAGGCCCACATCGACGAACTCGCCGCCAGCTACGAAAAGCCGCAAGACGTCGTCCGCTGGTATTTCAGCGACAACAACCGCTTGGCCGAAGTCGAATCGGTGGTCATTGAAAACAACGTGACCGATTTCGTGCTGGGCACGGCGCAGGTCGCTGACAAGGCTGTCTCGTTCGACGAACTGATGGCGCAGCAGCAACAAGGCTGATCGCCAGCTGACCGATACTGCACGATCGGGCGGGCTTGTAACTGCGCAGGCCCACCCCATTTGCACCGTGCCGGCATCCGCTGGCAAGGTCAAGCACTGAACGGAGCATTTTCATGAGCGCACTGGACACTAAAGCTCTCGGCATGGTGCCGATGGTGATCGAGCAATCGGGCCGCGGCGAGCGGTCCTATGACATCTATTCGCGCTTGCTGAAGGAGCGCGTGATTTTCCTGGTCGGCGAGGTCAACGACCAGACGGCCAATCTCGTGGTGGCGCAGTTGCTGTTCCTCGAGAGCGAAAACCCGGACAAGGACATCTCGTTCTACATCAATTCCCCGGGCGGCAGCGTGAGCGCCGGCATGGCGATCTACGACACCATGCAGTTCATCAAGCCGGCCGTGTCGACGCTGTGCATCGGCTTCGCGGCCAGCATGGGCGCCTTCCTGCTGGCGGCGGGTGAAAAGGGCAAGCGCTTCTCGCTGCCCAATTCGAAGATCATGATCCACCAGGTGCTCGGCGGCGCTCGCGGCCAGGCCACGGACATCGAGATCCATGCCCGTGACATTTTGAAGACGCGCGAGCAAATGAACAAAATCCTAGCCGAACGCACCGGCCAGAGCTTTGAGAAAATTGCCCGCGACACCGAACGCGACTATTTCCTGACGGCCGACGAGTCCAAGGAATACGGGCTCATCGACCAGGTGATTTCCAAGCGCAGCTGATCGCAGCTGCAAAGCGCTGCGGCGCCAGTACCGCGCCAGGGGCGCGTATTCGAGCAACAACGGCGTTTGCCCACACGGGGAACGCCGTTTTTGTTTCGCTATCATTGTTAAATTCCAGTTACGAGGCACCTTCATGGCCGAGAAAAAAGGCTCCTCCAGCGAAAAGACGCTTTACTGCTCGTTCTGCGGGAAGAGCCAGCACGAGGTCAAGAAGCTGATCGCCGGTCCGTCGGTGTTCATCTGCGACGAATGCATCGACCTGTGCAACGAGATCATTCGCGATGAATTGCCGGCCGGCGAGGAAGCGCGCGACGCCCGCAACGACCTGCCGACGCCGCTCGAAATCAAGGCCAACCTCGACAACTACGTGATCGGCCAGGAGCCGGCCAAGCGCATGCTCGCGGTGGCGGTCTACAACCACTACAAGCGCCTGCGCCACAAGGAAAAGGCCAAGGGCGACGACGTCGAACTCAGCAAGAGCAACATCCTGCTGATCGGCCCCACGGGCTCGGGTAAGACGCTGCTCGCGCAGACGCTCGCACGCATGCTCGACGTGCCTTTCGTGATGGCCGACGCCACCACGCTGACCGAAGCCGGCTATGTCGGCGAAGACGTCGAGAACATCATCCAGAAGCTGCTGCAAAGCTGCAACTACGAGGTCGAGCGCGCCCAGCGCGGCATCGTCTACATCGACGAAATCGACAAGATCTCGCGCAAGTCAGACAACCCCTCGATCACGCGCGACGTGTCGGGCGAGGGCGTGCAGCAGGCGCTGTTGAAGCTCATCGAAGGCACCATGGCCAGCGTGCCGCCGCAGGGCGGTCGCAAGCATCCGAACCAGGACTTCCTGCAGATCGACACGACCAACATCCTGTTCATCTGCGGCGGCGCGTTCGCGGGGCTGGAGAAGGTCATCGAGAACCGCACGGAAGCCTCGGGCATCGGCTTTGGCGCATCGGTGCGCAGCAAGCAGCAGCGCAGCGTCACGGAAGTGTTCCGCGAGGTCGAGCCGGAAGACCTGATCAAGTTCGGCTTGATTCCCGAATTGGTGGGTCGTATGCCGGTCGTTGCATCGCTGGCTGAACTCAGCGAAGACGCGCTGGTGCAGATCCTGACCGAACCCAAGAACGCCGTCGTCAAGCAGTTCACCAAGCTGTTGCAGATGGAAGGCGTGGACTTGGAGATCCGCCCCGCCGCTTTGAAGGCCATCGCCCGCAAGGCGCTGGCCCGCAAGACCGGCGCGCGCGGCCTGCGTTCCATCCTCGAACAGTCGCTGATCGACACGATGTTCGAACTGCCGAATGCCACCAACGTCGACAAGGTCGTGGTCGAGGAATCGACCATCGACGAAAGCAAGCCACCGTTGCTCGTCTACCGCGAGGCGGCCAAAAAGGCATAGGTGGCCGCGGTCCTCACGCCGACCTTTCACACGCCAACCGGCGTGTGCCCCACATTGAACGCGCCGCGCGGGCTTGAAATCCGCGCGGCGCGTTCCATCTTTGCCTGACACATCAAGAGGATTCGCATGTCCGGTCACACACCCCTGCCACCTGAAGCCATCGATCTGCCGCTGCTGCCGCTGCGGGATGTCGTGGTGTTCCCCCACATGGTGATTCCGCTGTTCGTCGGCCGCGCCAAGAGCATCAAGGCGCTGGAACTCGCGATGGAAGCCGAGCGCCGCATCATGCTGGTCGCGCAAAAAGCCGCGGCCAAGGACGAGCCTGCCGTCGAAGACATGTTCGAAGTCGGCTGCGTCTCGACCATCCTGCAGATGCTCAAGCTGCCCGATGGCACGGTCAAGGTGCTGGTCGAAGGCCAGCAGCGCGCCCGCGTCAACCGCATCGACGATGGCGAGACCCACTTCTCGGCCAACGTGAGCCCGATCGGCGGTGAAGGCGCCGCGCAGACCGGCACCGAGATCGAAGCACTGCGTCGCGCCGTGATGCAGCAGTTCGACCAGTATGTGAAGCTCAACAAGAAGATCCCGCCGGAGATCCTCACGTCCATCTCCAGCATCGATGATCCGGGCCGCCTGGCCGACACGATCGCCGCGCACCTGCCGCTCAAGCTCGACAACAAGCAGTCGGTGCTGGACTTGGCCGACGTCAAGGCGCGGCTGGAAAACCTGTTCGGCCAGCTGGAGCGTGAAGTCGACATCCTCAACGTCGACAAGAAGATCCGTGGCCGTGTGAAGCGCCAGATGGAGAAGAACCAGCGCGACTTCTACCTCAACGAACAGGTCAAGGCGATCCAGAAGGAGCTTGGCGAAGGCGAAGAGGGCGCGGACATCGAGGAGATCGAGAAGAAGATCAAGCTTGCCAAGATGCCGAAGGACGCGCTCAAGAAGGCCGAGAGCGAACTCAAGAAGCTCAAGCTGATGTCGCCGATGTCGGCCGAAGCGACCGTCGTGCGCAACTACATCGACGTGCTGGTCGGCCTGCCGTGGAGCAAGAAGACCAAGATCAAGCACGACCTGGCGCATGCCGAGGAAGTGCTCAACGAGGACCACTATGGCCTCGACAAGGTCAAGGACCGCATCCTGGAATACCTCGCGGTGCAGCAACGCGTCGACAAGGTGAAGGCGCCGATCTTGTGCCTGGTCGGGCCTCCGGGCGTGGGCAAGACCTCGCTGGGCCAGTCGATCGCCAAGGCGACCGGCCGCAAGTACACCCGCATGGCGCTGGGCGGCATGCGTGACGAGGCCGAGATCCGCGGCCATCGCCGCACCTACATCGGCGCGCTGCCGGGCAAGGTGCTGCAGAGCCTGAACAAGGTCGGCACGCGCAATCCGCTGTTCCTGCTGGACGAGATCGACAAGCTCGGCACGGACTTCCGTGGTGACCCGTCGAGCGCGCTGCTGGAAGTGCTGGACCCCGAACAGAACCACACCTTCGGGGACCATTACGTCGAGGTCGATTTCGACCTCAGCGACGTGATGTTCGTGGCGACGTCGAATTCGATGAACATTCCGCCGGCGCTGCTGGATCGGATGGAAGTCATCCGCCTGGCCGGCTACACGGAAGACGAGAAGACGCACATCGCGCTGAAGTACCTGCTGCCCAAGCAGCTGAAGAACAACGGCGTGAAGGAAGGCGAACTGCTGGTCACCGAGGAAGCGGTGCGCGACATCGTGCGCTACTACACCCGTGAAGCCGGCGTGCGTTCGCTCGAGCGCGAGCTGTCCAAGATCTGCCGCAAGGTGGTGAAGGGCCTGCTGCTGAAGAAGATGACGCCGCAGGTCACGGTCAACGGCGAGAACCTCAACGACTTCCTGGGCGTGCGCAAGTACACCTTCGGCCGTGCCGAGAAGCAGAACCAGGTCGGCCAGGTGGTCGGCCTCGCATGGACCGAAGTCGGCGGCGACCTGCTGACGATCGAGGCCGTGACCATGCCGGGCAAGGGCGTCATCAGCCGCACGGGTTCGCTCGGTGACGTGATGAAGGAATCGGTCGAGGCTGCACGCACGGTGGTGCGCAGCCGTTCGCGCCGCCTCGGCATCAAGGACGAGATGTTCGAGAAGCGCGACATTCACATCCACGTGCCCGATGGCGCAACGCCGAAGGACGGCCCGAGCGCGGGCGCGGCGATGACGACGGCCTTCGTGTCGGCGCTCACCGGCATCCCGGTGCGGGCCGACGTCGCGATGACCGGCGAGATCACCTTGCGCGGTGAAGTCACGGCCATCGGCGGCCTGAAGGAAAAGCTGCTTGCGGCCCTGCGTGGCGGCATCAAGACGGTGCTGATCCCAGAGGAGAACGCGAAGGACTTGCAGGACATTCCCGAGAACGTGAAGAACGGCCTCGAGATCATCCCGGTCAAGTGGATCGACAAGGTGCTGGAGATCGCGCTCGAGAAGACGCCGACGCCGCTGTCCGACGAAGAAGTGGCCGCATCCGCAGCCGCCGTCGCCGAATTGGCCAAGCAACGTGCGGCCGTGCAGCCCGCGGAAGATTCGTCTTCCGTGAAACATTGAACGGGATGTTTGCCAAGCCTCGAAAAACCGGTATATAATTCGAGGCTCGAAACGCGGGAATAGCTCAGTTGGTAGAGCGCAACCTTGCCAAGGTTGAGGTCGAGAGTTCGAGACTCTTTTCCCGCTCCAGTTTTGAAAAAGGGAAGCAACCGCTTCCCTTTTTTTCGACCGCCAATCGACGACGAGTCGGCGGGGTCGAATGTCAGTATCAAGCGTGGCGCGTTAGCAAATCGGTTATGCAACGGATTGCAAATCCGTCTAGTCCAGTTCGACTCTGGAACGCGCCTCCACCTCTTGGTCATCGTTCGCGAGAGACCGATTCGACAGCCTCATCAACTTCGTTGGCGAGGCTGTTTTTGTTTGGGTTATCTTCGACGCATTGACCTCCATCGCCCGGGTGGTGAAACTGGTAGACACATCGGACTTAAAATCCGCCGCTTCCTGAAAAGGGGCATGCCGGTTCGATTCCGGCCCCGGGCACCAACTTACAAGGGAGCAAGACATGCCTCGCTACAACGCTCCGTTCGAAATACACGTGCACGGCGATGTGCCGCTGCGCGCCGACGTCAGCTTCGACCAGATCCAGGAGGCCCTGCGCCCGCTCTGGAAATACGCCGGCGCCAAGTCGCTGGCCGATGGCGCTACCAGCGCCTATGAAGAAGAGCCCGGCATCCGCTTCGACCAGAAGGAGCACATGCTGACGATGTGCTGGACCGTCCCCGGTGATGAAGACTTCCGCCAGGAACTCGACGAGATGTGCATGGCGCTCAACGAGTTGGCCGAGCAGGGCGCGGCCATCGAGATCACCTTCTACGACACCGACTACGACGAGGAAGAAGGCGACGCCGACGAAGAATCGCGCGACGACTTCATCATGCTCTTCGTCGGCCCGAACCCGGCCGCGATCATGCAGGTGCAACGCGACCTGCTCGTGGAAGACGTGGTCGCGCTGATGGAGCGCCACTTCGACGGCTCGGAACTCGGCGGCGTGGTCGGCGAAATCGACAAGCTGTTCGGCGATCGCTTCGACGCGCTGGTCAGTTCGCTCGAAATCGGCAAGCGTCCGCGCGGCAGCGGTGGTGCGCCGGGTGCGGGGGGTCATGGCGGCGGTCGCCGTCCGCGCCACCTCCACTGAGCCGGTTCCTGCGTAGAACTACCCAAGACAACGCTTGGCGCTGTTTCCTTCATCGGCCTTGAACGCTGGCGTGCGAAAGCGCGAGGTGTTCGGCTGGGCGATGTACGACTTCGCCAACTCCGGCTACACGACGGTCGTCATCACGGCGGTGTTCGCCGCCTACTTCGTGGGTGGCCTGGCGAAGGGCGCAGCCTGGGGCGCTTTCGCGTGGACGTTGTCCCTGAGCATTGCCTACGCGATCGTGATGTTCACGATGCCGATGATCGGCGCCTGGGCCGATCTGCGCGCGGCCAAGAAGCGGGTGCTGATGCTGGCGACGGCGGGTTGCGTCCTCAGTACCGCCGCGCTTGCACTGACGCCGCGTCTCTCCGGCATGGAAGCGGTCGCGATGGCGATGCTGTTGGTCGTCGTGTCCAACACCTTCTACTCGTATGGCGAATCGCTGACCGGCGCCTTCCTGCCGGAACTGGCCACCGCCGACGGCATGGGCAAGGTCAGCGGGTGGGGCTGGGCCTTTGGCTACATCGGCGGCATGCTGACGCTGGGCCTGTGCCTGGCCTATGTGCTGTGGGCACAGTCGCAGGGTTTGCCGGCCTCGCACTTCGTGTCGGTGACGATGCTGGTGACCGCGCTGATGTACGGTCTGGCGGCGTGCGTGACTTTTGCGTTGCTGCCCGAGCGCGCCAAGCCGGCGGCCGCTTCCGGTCGCGTCTCGTGGAGCGACTCCTGGCGCCAGCTGCGTCGCACTTTCGACCAGGCGCGCGCCTTCTCCGACTTCATGTGGCTGCTGGCCTGCACGGTGGCCTACCAAGGCGGCGTGGCGGTGGCGATCACGCTCGCCGCGATCTATGCGGAGCAGGTGATCGGATTCAAGCCGCAGGAGACGATGGTTCTGATCTTCGCGTTGAACCTGGCCGCGGCGATCGGTGCGTTCAGCTTCGGCTACCTGCAGGACCGCATCGGCCACAAGATCTCGCTGTCGATGACCTTGGTGGCATGGATGGCGGTGTGCATCATCGCCGGTTCGGTCACGACCAAGGGCGGCTTCTGGGGTGCCGCGGCGATTGCCGGGCTGGCGATGGGCTCCAGCCAATCGGCGGGGCGCGCCATGGCGGGCGTCCTGGCACCCCCGCAGCAACTTGCTGAATTCTTCGGGCTGTGGAGCTTTGCGACGCGACTGGCCAGCATCATCGGGCCCTTGAGCTATGGCGCCATCACCTGGATGACCGGTGGCAACCAGCGCATTGCAATCTTTGCGACCACGGGCTTGTTCATTGCCGGCCTGTTGCTGCTGCTGCCGATCGACATGCGACGTGGTCGCGCCGCCGCCCTTGGCGCTGCGCGCTGATACGGCTTCGCAATCAGGCGCACAACTGCGTTGGATTGCCGTGCTACAGCACTGTCAGCGGCTCTCCGCCTTGTTCTGCGCCTGATTGCGAAGTCGGATTACTCGGTTCGCAGCGCCTTGGGAATCGGGTAGCGTTCGCCGTCGTAGTGCAACGTGAAAGTGCGCAGCTTCACGGGCAACGCCTTCTCGATGCATTCGCCGCTTTCTTGCCACTCGGCGCGGTTTTCGGTCTGGGTGCGATGCACGACCAGGTCGGCGAAGCCTTCGCTGACTCCCTGGCCGACCGCCAGCGTACCGCGCACCTGCTCAAAGTGGCCGGTACAGGTGGCGTCCCATTCGCCGCCGTCCATGTCCAGTTCGATCTCGTCAAGCACCTTCCGAACCTTCGTGCCCTGCGCCACGTAGAGCTGCAGCGTCTCGCTGGAGTAGGGGTTCACCCGCGACGCACCGCGGTAGCGGATGCGGATGCCGAAGGCGCGCGTATTGGCCGCGAGCGTGTAGCGCCCGGTATCGATGCGGATGTCCTGGATGGTGATGGCGTCCTCGGTCAGTGCATTGGGCTCGAAGGCGCGGGCGAGGATCGTGTCGCGTTCTGTGTTGCCGTTGTCGGGTCGTTGGATGACGAGCACTTCCACGTCGTAGCTGGTCACGCCCGGCTCGGAGGACGGACGCGGCATCGGTAGCACCACGATGCTGCGGCCCGGGTATGCGGGCCAGGGCTTGCAGGCGGCGCGCTCCTCATCGAGGTGCCGGTCGGGATTCAGCTTGGCATGCATGCGCTCGGCCAGCCCGTTCTCGCACGCAGCCTGCACCCCGAGGGTGGGCAGGGCAAGCAGCAATGCCGCAGCGATTCGGGTGGGGCGCACGGTCGTCCTGGAGAGCGTCAGCAGGCCAGCACCGCGGGTTGGCGGAGCCAGCGCGCTGCGGCGGCAGCCAGTGCCTCCTGGGCGCCGCTGGATTCGAGCACGGTGGCGATGTTGTCATCGCGTTCTTCGGTCAAGGCGTGTGCGGCGGTCAGCAGGCGTCGCGTCTGCAGCGCCACGGGCGCGCCGGTGTCGATGAAACGCACAGCCTGCCCCGCATGGCGCCGCAGTTCGTCGGTCACGAAGGGGTAGTGGGTGCAACCGAGTACCACGGTGTCGATTTGATCCGGCGCAGTGCCGAAGCGGCCAGCGGCGTGCATGTAGCGGGCGCACAGTTCGGCGATTTCCGCGGTGTTCGACGTCTCGATCGCCGCTGCCAGACCATCGCAAGGCACCAGGTTGAAAGTCGCCTGGGCCACCAGGCTGGCGTGCAGCTTCCTGAACTTCAGGCTGTCGAGGGTGCCGCGCGTCGCGAGCACGCCGATGTTCCTGGTGGTACTTGTTGCCACTGCGGGTTTCAGGGCGGGCTCTACGCCCACGACTGGAAGGGCAGGGTACGTCGCCCGCACGAGGTGAATGGCGGCGGCGGTCGCGGTGTTGCACGCTACGACCAGTGCCTTGATCCGGTGCCGCTCGATCAGGTCGACCGCGATAGCCAGCGTGCGCTGCGTGACGAAGGCGTCGCCGCGCTCGCCGTAGGGCGCGTTTGCCGTGTCGGCGAAGTACACGAAGCGCTCGTGCGGCAATTCGGCGCGAAGCGCATTGAGGACGCTCAATCCGCCGACGCCGCTGTCGAACACGCCGATAGGCAGGTTCGCGCACTCTGGTCGATGCGGCTTCGCCAGTTCGCCTCGATCCCCCTCGGGGGGCGGGCTGCGCGCAGCCCGGTCCCGGGGGCTATTCCTCGCGCCGATCGATGGAGCGGCGTCCGCAGGCTCGTCGATCGGCAGCAAGGTCAAGCCGGTTCCAGCGTGATGGTCTTGAATTCGCCCGAGGCAATGCGCTTCTGCCATTCGGCCGGGCCGGTGATGTGGGCGCTGGTGCCGCCGGAATCGACCGCCACGGTGACGGGCATGTCGACCACGTCGAACTCGTAGATGGCTTCCATGCCCAAGTCCGCAAAGCCCACGACCTTCGCGGTCTTGATCGCCTTGCTGACCAGGTAGGCCGCGCCGCCGACCGCCATCAGGTAGGCGCTCTTGTGCTTCTTGATGGCTTCGATGGCGACCGGGCCGCGCTCGGCCTTGCCGATCATCGCGATCAGGCCGGTTTGCGCGAGCATCATTTCGGTGAACCCGTCCATGCGCGTGGCGGTGGTCGGGCCAGCCGGGCCGACCGCTTCGCCCTTGACCGGATCGACCGGGCCGACGTAGTAGATGACGCGGTTGGTGAAGTCCACCGGCAGCTTCTCGCCCTTGGCCAGCATGTCGGAGATGCGCTTGTGCGCGGCGTCGCGGCCCGTGAGCATCTTGCCGTTGAGCAGCAATGTGTCGCCGGGCTTCCAGCTGGCGACTTCCTCGGGCGTGAGCGTGTCGAGGTTGACCTTCTTGCTCTTGTTGTAGTCGGGCGCCCAGTTGACGTCCGGCCACAGGTCGAGCGAGGGCGGCGTGAGGTAGACCGCGCCGCTGCCGTCGAGCACGAAATGCGCATGGCGCGTGGCCGCGCAATTGGGGATCATTGCCACGGGCTTGCTGGCGGCGTGCGTCGGGTACATCTTGATCTTGATGTCCAGCACGGTCGACAGGCCACCCAGGCCCTGCGCGCCGATGCCCAGCGCATTGACCTTTTCATAGAGTTCGATGCGCAGCGCCTCGACCTTGGTCAGTTCGGCGCCGGAGGCCTTCTTGGCCTGCAGTTCGTGCATGTCGAGGTCGTCCATCAGGCTTTCCTTGGCCATCAGCGCGGCCTTTTCGGCCGTGCCGCCGATGCCGATGCCCAGCATGCCCGGCGGGCACCAGCCGGCGCCCATGGTCGGCACGGTCTTCAGCACCCAGTCGACCACGCTGTCGCCGGGGTTCAGCATGACCAGCTTGCTCTTGTTCTCGCTGCCGCCGCCCTTGGCCGCGACGGTCACTTCGACGGTGTTGCCGGGGACGATCTCGGTGAAGATGACGGCGGGCGTGTTGTCCTTGGTGTTCTTGCGATCAAACTGCGGATCGGCCACGACCGAGGCGCGCAGCGTGTTGTCCGGGTGGTTGTAGCCGCGGCGCACGCCTTCGTTGATGGCGTCGTCCAGGCTGCCGGTGAAGCCGCCCCAGCGCACGTCCATGCCGACCTTGAGGAACACGTTGACGATGCCGGTGTCCTGGCAGATCGGGCGCTGGCCGGTCGCGCTCATCTTGCTGTTGGTGAGGATCTGGGCGATCGCGTCCTTGGCGGCCGGGCTCTGCTCGCGCTCGTAGGCCTTGGCCAGGTGGGCGATGTAGTCGGTCGGGTGGTAGTAGCTGATGTACTGCAGCGCGGCAGCGACGGATTCGATCAGGTCGGCTTGCTGGATCGTCGTGGTCATGGTTGGAGCTTTTGTATGCGGTGGGGAGGCGAAATTATCCCACCGCAGCGCCAAGCCGCCCCGTCGCTGCGGCTCCTCAGGCCGGAGGGCGTTTCATCTGGCAGGAAGTCGGCTGCGCACTCAGGTAGGGCTCCCACACGACCTCGGACTTGAATCCATAGCCTGTGTTCTCGGCGTCGTACTTGACACCGGGGCTGCCCTGCTTGGCCCAGACGCCCATGTAGACGGGTGCGAGCAGTTGGTGATCGGTCTTGCGCATCTCGACCTCGCCCAGCGGACTGTCGTATTTCATGCCCTCGAGAGCGAATGCCACCTTCGTCGGATCGCTCGATTTCGCCTTGCGCAGCGCGGCACGCAGCATGTGCATGGTGTACCAGTGCGAGGCGTAGATGAAGTCCTCGTCCGGCACCTTCTTCTTGTACGCCACCGCAATCTTCTCGAGAGCCGGCGTGGGTGCGTTGCTGCCCCAATTCCACATCGACCAGATCTTGCCCGCGCCCCACGATCCGATCTGTGCAGGGATGCCCGGATTGTTGCCATTGAAGGTGTAGAAGTTGATGTTGAGGTTGTAGTCCTTGGCCGCCTTGAACAACAGGCCGAGGTCGGTGCCCCAGTTGGATGTGATGACGGTGTCAGCACCGGAAGCCGCGATCTTGGCGACGTAGGGCGCAAAGTCGCGCACGGTGGCGATGGGAATGAAATCCTCGCCGACGATCTGGATGTCGGGCCGCTTGCGTGCGAGGTAGGCGCGCGAGGCCTTGGCCACCTGCTGGCCGTGGGTGTAGTTCTGGTTGAACAGGAACACTTTCTTGATTTCCGGCTTCTTCTCGAGGTAGGTCGTCAGGCCCTCGATCTGCATTTCGCTCGACGGGTAGAAGCGGAAGTGCCAGAAGCTGCACTTGTCATTGGTCAGGCTCGGGTCCTGGGCCGCGTAGTTGAGGTAGACCATGGCGTTGCCCGGGTCGCGATCCGCCTGTTTGTTGATGGCGTCGATCAGCGCCAATGCGACCCCAGAGCCGCCCCCCTGGGTCACGTAGCGGATGTCCTGATCGAAGGCGGCTTTCAGGGCGGAGGCGCTCTCTTGTGGCGAACCCTTGCCATCGAAAGGCACGATCTGCAGCTTTGCGTCGGTGGGCGATGCCGTGGCATTGAGCTGGGCGACCACTTCGCGCAGTTGGTTGAGCGATGTCTGGCCCGAATTGGCAAACGGACCGGACAGCACTTCGATGAAGGCAATCTTGACGGCATCAGCAGCGAAGGCGGTGGCACTGCAGGCCGCAAATGCCGCAGCACCCAACAACAGCCGGACGGGTTGGGCAAAACGCAATCGGCGCATGAGGTCTCCCTGGGGTGTGTAGTGAGTCGTGACATTAGGACGCCGGGGCGGCGGCGAATGGTCCCGCAGGAGACAAGGTCGGGCAGGACTATCCCTTATTGGCGAGACGTTGACCAAGATCGGACCGTCCTCGGCTCGGCTTGAAGCACGAACCCGCTCGCAGCAGGGCTGTTTTGGGTCGGGGGAATGGCATGGCGGTGTCGCGCCGATACTTGCCGCCCCTCCATCGAATTTGCCTACCGCCATGACCACACGTATCGAGCGCGACACCTTCGGGCCCATCGACGTACCGTCGAACAAACTATGGGGCGCCCAGACGCAGCGCTCGCTGCACAACTTCGACATCTCCGGCGAGCGGCAACCGCGCGAGATCATCACGGCGCTGGCACAGGTCAAGCGAGCGTCGGCGGTCGTGAACCACGCGCTGGGCCTGCAGGACGAGAAGAAGACCCAGGCCATCGTCGCCGCGGCCGACGAGGTGATCGCCGGCAAGCATCCTGAAGAATTTCCGCTGGTGGTCTGGCAGACCGGCTCGGGCACCCAGACCAACATGAACGTCAACGAGGTGCTGGCCAATCGCGCGAGCGAACTGCTGGGCGGCGAGCGCGGCGAGGGCCGGCTGGTGCATCCGAATGACGATGTGAACCGCAGCCAGTCCAGCAATGACGTGTTTCCCACCGCGATGCACGTCGCGGCGGTCGAGGCGCTGACCCGCCAACTGCTGCCGGCCATCGCGAAGCTGCGCGGCACCTTGGCGCAGAAGTCGGTGGACTTCATGGACATCGTCAAGATCGGCCGCACCCATCTGCAGGACGCGACGCCGCTGACGCTGGGCCAGGAGTTCTCAGGCTATGCGGCCCAACTGGCGCACGGCGAGGCCCACGTCCGTGCCGCCTTGCCGCACCTGTGTGAACTGGCCCTGGGCGGCACGGCCGTCGGCACCGGGCTCAATGCGCCGAAGGGATACGCGGAGCAGGTCGCGGCGGAACTCGCAAGGCTCACGGGCCTGCCTTTCATCACCGCGCCCAACAAGTTCGAGGCGATGGCGAGCGTCGATGCCCTCGTGCATGCCCATGGCGCCCTGAAGACACTGGCCGCCAGCATGACCAAGATCGCCAACGACGTGCGCTGGCTCGCCAGTGGCCCGCGCAGCGGCATCGGCGAACTGAGCATCCCGGAGAACGAGCCTGGCTCGTCGATCATGCCGGGCAAGGTCAACCCGACGCAGAGCGAAGCCGTCACGATGCTCGCCGCGCAGGTGTTCGGCAACGACGTGGCCATCAACATCGGCGGCGCTTCCGGCAACTTCGAGCTCAACGTGTTCCGCCCGATGGTGGCCCACAACTTCCTGCAAAGCGTGCGGCTGCTGGCCGACGGCATGGTGAGCTTCAACGACCACTGCGCCGTCGGCATCGAGCCGAACCGGGAGCGCATCACCGAACTCGTGCAACGGTCACTGATGCTGGTGACCGCGCTCAACACGCACATTGGCTATGACAAGGCCGCCTACATCGCCAAGAAGGCGCACAAGGAAGGCACCAGCCTGCGCGAAGCGGCGGTCGCCTCAGGTCACCTCACCGGCGAGCAGTTCGACCAGTGGGTGATCCCGGAAAACATGACCGGCCGCTGAGTTCGCCATGCCGGGTCGTGGGTGGGCAACCTTTCAGTGCTTGTTCTCGGCGATCCCCGACATGATCTTGTCGGTGTAGGCAATGGCCAGGGCGGACAACAGGAAGGCGATGTGGATGGCCGTTTGCGCGATCAGCACCCGGTCGGTGTAGTTGCCGGCATTGATGAAGGTCTTGAGCAGGTGGATGGAGCTGATGCCGATGATCGACATCGCCAGCTTCACCTTCAATACCGATGCGTTCACGTGGCTAAGCCATTCCGGCTGGTCCCGGTGGCCTTCGAGGTCCATGCGGCTGACGAATGTCTCGTAGCCGCCGACGATCACCATGATGAGCAAGTTCGAGATCATCACCACGTCGATCAGGGCGAGCACCACGAGCATGATCACCGTTTCGTTCAGCGTGGTGATGGGCGCGTCGGTCTTGTAGCCAATGCTGCTGATCAGTGCCTGCAGCGCCTGCTCGCTGCCGAAGGCGGCTTCCACCAGGTGCAGCAGTTCGATCAGGAAGTGGATGACATACATGCCCTGCGCAACGATCAGGCCCAGGTACAGGGGCAACTGCAGCCAGCGGCTCGCAAAGATGAGCTTGGGCAGGGGACGCAGGGGTGATCCCTTTCGGGGCACGGCGGAAGTGGAATCTGGAAGTGACATCGGGTAGTGTTTCGGACGAAGGCGCGATTCTAGAAGCGCTGCTCTGGTGAACGAAGGATGCCCTTACGCCGTAGGATGCGAACGTCAGTGGCCCGTAAGTGCCACCATCGACATTACGCGAAAACCACCCCCCCCAAGGCCGAGGAGACATACAGAAATGAGCAGCACATCGAAGAACATCGAGTCCGTTTTGGTCGAGACCCGCGTGTTCCCGCCCGACCATCGCGCCACCGAAGGCGCGCGCATCTCCGGCATGGCCGCGTACGACGCGCTGTGCAAGGAAGCGGAGACCGACTTCGATGGCTTCTGGACCCGCCTGGCCCGCGAGAACGTGCAGTGGACGAAACCCTTCACGCGCACGCTCGACGAATCCAACGCGCCGTTCTACCAATGGTTCGGCGACGGAGAACTCAACGCCAGCGCCAACTGCCTCGACAAGCACATCGGTACGCCGACCGAGGACAAGACCGCGATCATCTTCGAGGCCGACGACGGCGCCGTCACGAAGATCACCTACAAGGACCTGCTGACCCGCGTCTCGCAGTTCGCCAACGCGCTGAAGGCGCAGGGCATCCAGAAGGGGGACCGCGTCATCGTCTACATGCCGATGACCATCGAGGGCGTGATCGCGATGCAGGCCTGTGCGCGCATCGGCGCGACCCACAGCGTCGTGTTCGGCGGCTTCTCGGCCAAGGCGCTGCAGGAACGCATCATCGACGCCGGCGCCGTCGCAGTCATCACGGCCAACTACCAGCTGCGCGGCGGCAAGGAACTGCCGCTCAAGGCCATCGTCGACGACGGCATCGCGCTCGGCGGCTGCACCACGATCAAGACGGTGCTGGTCTATGAACGCACGTTGACGGACTGGAAGCGGGTCGAAGGGCGCGACATCAGCTTCACCGAAGCGTTGGCCGAAGTCGAAGGGCAGGGCCTGTGCCCGCCCGAGCCGGTCAACGCCGAGCATCCGCTGTTCATCCTCTACACCTCCGGCTCCACCGGCAAGCCCAAGGGCGTGCAGCATGCGACGGGCGGCTACCTGCTGTGGGCCAAGCTCACGATGGACTGGACCTTCGACCTGCGGCCGGAGGACGTGTTCTGGTGCACCGCCGACATCGGCTGGATCACCGGCCACACCTATGTCGCCTACGGCCCGCTCGCTGCCGGCGCCACCCAGGTGGTCTTCGAAGGCATCCCGACGTATCCGAACGCGGGCCGCTTCTGGCAGATGATCGAGAAGCACCGCGTCACGATCTTCTACACCGCACCGACCGCGATCCGCTCGCTGATCAAGGCCGCCGAATCCGACGAGAAGTCGCACCCGGACCGCTCCGATCTCTCCAGCCTGCGCATCCTCGGCAGCGTCGGCGAACCGATCAACCCGGAGGCCTGGATGTGGTACCACCGGAACATCGGCCACGAGCGTTGTCCGATTGTCGACACCTTCTGGCAGACCGAAACAGGCGGCCACGTGATCACGCCGCTGCCGGGCGCCACGCCGCTGGTGCCGGGTTCCTGCACCTTGCCGCTGCCGGGCATCATGGCCGCGATCGTCGACGAGACCGGCAAGGATTTGCCCAACGGCGCCGGCGGCATGCTGGTCATCAAGCGGCCTTGGCCTTCCATGATCCGCACCATCTGGAACGATCCGGAGCGCTTCAAGAAGAGCTATTTCCCCGAAGAGATGGGCGGCACGATCTACCTGGCCGGCGACGGCGCGGTGCGCAGCGCCGACCGGGGCTACTTCCGCATCACCGGGCGCATCGACGACGTGCTGAACGTGTCGGGCCACCGTTTGGGCACGATGGAGATCGAATCGGCGCTGGTGTCGAAGACCGACCTGGTGGCCGAGGCCGCAGTGGTCGGCCGGCCCGACGACGTGACCGGCGAGGCGGTCTGTGCCTTCGTGGTGCTCAAGCGCGGCCGGCCGAGCGATGACGAGGCCAAGGAGATCGCGAAGGAACTGCGCAACTGGGTGGCCAAGGAAATCGGCCCGATCGCCAAGCCCAAGGACATCCGCTTCGGCGACAACCTGCCCAAGACGCGCAGCGGCAAGATCATGCGCCGCCTGCTGCGCTCGATCGCCAAGGGCGAGGCCATCACGCAGGACACCTCGACGCTGGAGAACCCTGCCATCCTTGAACAGTTGGGGCAAGCCTACTGAGGTTTGGGCACGCGTCGGACGTATTTCGTCCAGCGCGTGAGTTACAAACGAAGGCTCAAGCAACAGACGGGGACGAAATCATGGGCGTTAGATCAGGTTTTTTGATTTTGCTGGTGGTGCTGATCGCAGCATTGGCCACGTTGAACTGGGGCATCCTTGTTCAACCCACCTTGATGTCGATCGGCTTCATGCAGGTGACTGCGCCGTTTGGCGTCATCATGCTCGGCCTGACCTCGTTGCTCGGTGTACTCTTCCTGGCCTACGTCTTCTATCTGCAGAGTTCAGTGATGCTGGAGACGCGTCGCCACACCAAGGAACTGCAATCGCAGCGCGAATTGGCCGACAAGGCCGAACTGTCTCGCTTCACCGAACTGCGCAGCTTCCTCGAAGCACAGGAACTCACGCGAGTGACGCAAGCCAACCAGCGACAAGAAGTGCTGTTGGCGCGCGTTCAGCAGCTCGAGGCGTCCTTGCGCCAGCGCGCGGACCAGTCGGACAACACCACGGCGGCGCATGTCGGCCAACTGGAAGACCGCTTCCGCCCCGCGATTGGCGAGGTGGTGCCGCAGCGCGGCTGATTACTTGGCGGAGAGTACCCAGGCCGCCAGTCGGGCGGCCTCGCTCTCGCTGACCTGGGTGTTGGCCGGCATTGCCAGTGACCCCCATACGCCGCTGCTCCCCTTCATGATCTTGACCGCGAGCTTCTCGGGCGCGGTCTTGTCGTCCTTGTACTTGGCGGCGATGTCCTTGAAGGCTGGGCCGAGAACCTTCTTGTCCACGGTGTGGCAGGCCATGCAGTTCTTGGACGTGGCCAATGCGAGGTCGGCCATGGCGGGACCAGCACTCAACAATGCGAGGGCGGACATCAAGAGGATTCGTCTCATGGGAAGTGGTTGGTATCAGTTGCGTTACATTGAGCCAAATCAGATTGTAGGGAGCACGTGAGCGGCAATGTAGGCCGTTCCACTCAATTTTCCGAGGGTTGCTCCATGTGGTTTCTTTTATTGGGTGTGCTCGGTGTCGCTCTCAAGTACTTCGAATGGGGCCCCGTCGCCTCGTTGCACTGGGCCATCGTGCTGATCCCGTTTGCGCTTGCCGTGATCTGGTGGGCTTGGGCCGATTGGTCGGGCTACACCAAGTCCCAGGTGATCAAGAGGGAAGACAAGCGCAAGGAGGAACGGAAGCGAAGTCGGCTGGGCATGCTGGACAGCCCATCCCAACGCAAGCGCCGCGGGAAGTAAAGCCCACCCCGCAGTGCCTGCGGCGCCCGGGCGGCCGCCGGGGGCGGCTGCTCTTGCGGGCCGTCCAAGCCGGCGCAGGCAGGCCTTGGAGCCGCGGCCCTCAGCCCCTCCAGCGGCCCGGCAAAGCCGCCGTTTCCGCGGGCGCTCACGAACAGGCTTCGCTTCGCTCGCCCTCGCTTGTGCTGCGCAGAACACAGCTCCAGCGTTGTGGAACTGCGATGAGCCCGCTACGCGGACTCGCTCAATACTTGTCGAGCACCGCGCCTGAACTGGCGCTGGAGGCATTGAACGCGAACTTGGCTTGCACGCCACGCGTGTAGCGCGGGGCGGGAGCCTTCCAGCCTTCGCGGCGTTTCGCGATCTCGGCTTCGGGCACGTTGAGCTCGAGCTTGAGTTCGTGCGCGTCGATGGTGATCGAGTCGCCTTCGTTCACGAAGGCGATCGTGCCGCCCGCATAGGCTTCCGGCGCGACGTGGCCGACCACCATGCCCCAGGTGCCACCCGAGAAGCGGCCGTCGGTGATGAGGCCGACGGACTCACCCAGGCCAGCGCCGATCAGCGCGCCGGTGGGCGCCAGCATTTCCGGCATGCCCGGACCGCCCTTGGGACCGAGGTAGCGCAGCACCATCACGTCGCCGGCCTTGATCTTGCCGGCGAGGATCGCAGCGAGCGCCGATTGCTCGTCGTCGAACACACGCGCCGGGCCGGTGATGACCGGGTTCTTCAGGCCGGTGATCTTGGCGACCGCACCTTCGGGCGAGAGGTTGCCCTTGAGGATCGCGAGGTGGCCTTCGACGTACATGGGCTTGTCGATCGGGCGGATCACGTCCTGGTCGGCGCGCGGCGTGTCGGGCACGTCCTTCAGCACTTCCTCGATGGTCTGGCCACTGATGGTGATGCAGTCGCCGTGCAGCAGTCCGGCCTTCAGCAGGATCTTCATGACCTGCGGAATGCCGCCGGCCTGGTGCAGGTCGACCGCGAGGTACTTGCCCGAGGGCTTGAGGTCGCACAGCACCGGCACCTTCTTGCGCATGCGCTCGAAGTCGTCGATGGTCCAGTCGACCTCGGCCGCGTGGGCGATGGCCAGGAAGTGCAGCACCGCGTTGGTCGAACCGCCCGTGGCCATGATCACCGCGACCGCGTTCTCGATCGCCTTCTTGGTGACGATGTCGCGCGGCTTCAGGTCCTTCTTGATCGCCTCGATCAGGACCTTGGCCGATTCCTTGGCCGAGTTCTGCTTCTCATCGTGCGGGTTGGCCATGGTGGACGAGTAGGGCAGCGACAGGCCCAGCGCCTCGAAGGAACTCGACATGGTGTTGGCCGTGTACATGCCGCCGCAGGAGCCGGTGCCGGGGATGGCGCGCTTCTCGATCTCCAGCAGGTCCTCGTCGCTCATGTTGCCGGCGGCGTTCTGGCCCACGGCCTCGAACACGCTGACGATGTTCAGGTCCTGGCCCTTGTAGCGGCCCGGCAGGATGGTGCCGCCGTAGACGTAGATGGCCGGCACGTTGGCGCGAAGCATGCCCATCATGCCGCCCGGCATGTTCTTGTCGCAGCCGCCGACGACGAGCACGCCGTCCATCCACTGGCCGCCGACGCAAGTCTCGATGCAGTCCGAAATCACTTCGCGGCTGACCAGCGAATACTTCATGCCTTCGGTGCCCATCGCCATGCCGTCGGAGATGGTCGGCGTGCCGAACACCTGTGCGTTGCCGCCGGCTTCCTCGATGCCTTCGATGGCGGCATCCGTCAACTTTTGCAGGCCGGAATTGCAGGGGGTGATGGTGCTGTGGCCGTTGGCCACGCCGACCATCGGCTTCTTGAAATCGCTCTCTTCGTAGCCCATCGCGTAGAACATCGAGCGGTTGGGGGCGCGCGACTTGCCGTCGACGATGTTGATGCTGCGGCGGTTGATCGGGGTGTCAGCCATGTGGTGTGCCTCTCTAGCGGAATATCTCGTGGGGCGCCAAGTATCGGCGTGTTCTGTGATTGGCGCCAATCCATTTGGAAGCGTCTATTGATATGCTGCGTGAATGACAGCTTCGATCGACCTGCGCGTGTGGCGGCAGTTCCTGGCGGTGGCCGAGGAACTCCACTTCGGCCGTGCGGCCACGCGCCTGCACATGACGCAGCCGCCCGTGACGCAGGCGATTGCGCAGTTGGAAAAGGCAATCGGCGTGCGCCTGTTCGACCGCACGCGGCGCAGCGTCGCGCTGACGCCCGCGGGTGCGGCGCTGGTGCCGGAGGTGCGCGACTTGCTGGCGCGGGCCCAGGCCCTGCCGGCGCGGGCGCGGGCGGCCGCGGCTGGCGAAGTGGGGCGGGTGCGTTTGGCCTTCGTCTCGACCATCGGCTTCGAGCGCCTGCCCGCCTGGGTACGCGAATTCCGCGCGCTGTGCCCGGCGGTCGCGTTGGAACTGGTCGAAGCCACGGGCGACGTGCAGTTGGAAGCGTTGGCGCGTGGAGAAATCGATGCGGGGCTGGTGCTGCATTCACCGGGCGCTGCACCGGCGGGGCTGGCATGTCTGGCTGTGGCCACAGAGCCCTTGGTGCTGGCGGTGCCGACGCAGCATCCGCTTGCGCGCGTCAAGCAACTGGAACTCGAAGCGGTGCTGGCCGAGCCGTTGGTCGCGTTCCCGCGCCGCATCCTGCCTTCGGTGCACGACGCGATCCTGGCGCTCTATCACGGGGTCGGACGCGTGCCCGAGGTCGCGCAGGAAGCGATCCAGATGCAGACCATCGTCAACCTAGTGTCGGGCGGCCTGGGCGTGGCCTGGGTGCCGGAAAGCGTCACGCAGTTCCGGCGGGCCGGCGTGGTCTATCGCACTGCGGCCGAGTTTGCAGCGCTGCCTGGTCGACGCCGCGCAGCACTGGCGTTGCCCGGGTGCGAAACCAGCCTGGTCTGGCCCGCGGCCAGCGACAACCCGGCGCTGGCGCGCTTCGTCGACTTTGTGCGGGAGCGCGGGTTGGCACAATAGCCGCATGCTCATGTATCCCCACATCGACCCGGTTGCCCTGCAACTCGGGCCGATCGCCATTCACTGGTATGGCCTGACCTATCTGGCTGCTTTCGGTTTGTTCTGGTTCCTCGGCACGCGGCGCTTGCAGCACGAGCCCTTTCGCTCGCTGGGCGGGCCCGGCGGGTGGGAGCGCAAGGACGTGGAGGACATCCTGTTCCTGGGCGTCGCCGGCGTCATCATCGGCGGCCGGCTGGGCTACTGCTTTTTCTACAAGCCCGGCTACTACCTGTCGCACCCGCTCGAGATCTTCATGGTGTGGCAAGGCGGCATGAGTTTCCATGGCGGCTTCCTGGGCGTGATCGGGTCGATGATCTGGTTTGCGCATTCGCGAAAGCGGCCGTTCTGGCAGGTGATGGATTTCGTTGCGCCGTGCGTGCCGACGGGGCTGGCGGCGGGGCGCGTCGGTAACTTCATCAATGGTGAGTTGTGGGGGCGTTTCTCGAGCCCGGACCTGCCCTGGGGCATGGTGTTTCCGCAAAGCGGATCGATGCTGCCGCGCCATCCCTCGCAGGTCTATCAGTTCCTGCTGGAGGGCTTGCTGCTGTTCGTGCTGCTCTGGCTCTATGCGCGCAAGGAGCGCAAGGAAGGGCAGGTCGCTGCGGTGTTCGCCTTGGGGTATGGCGTGTTCCGCTTCATCGCCGAATTCTTCCGCGAGCCGGATGACTTCCTCGGCCTGCAGGCGCTCAACCTGAGCCAGGGGCAGTGGCTCAGCTTGCCGATGATCCTGTTCGGCATCGGGTTGTGGATCTGGGCGGCGCGCCGGCCGGCGGCGGTGATCGCCACCCGCTGACCTCGACGCGCGCAGCCACGCCAACGCCAGCGCCGCGCACAGAGGCGAGTGGACGTTCAATCCGTAAGGTTTACGGCAGTTGGCTGTGAGTTGCACGCGCGAGCTTTCACAATGAAGGCATTTGGCGTGAGGCTGGCATGACGCAAAACAGCAATCAAGGGGGCATCGTGAGCGCAACGGAATGGTTCAAATCGAAAGTGCCGATGGCACTCACCCTGCCGCGCTGGCCGGCGGCGAAGTCGCTCGCGAAGCCGAGCGAGCGCTCGACCCATGAGCGGCTGCAGGCGACGCTGCGCAAGTCCGACGAGGTGCTGTCGCCGCGCATGTTGCGCAAGGTGCTGACGGCCCTCGAGGCGGTGATCGACCCGCGCGTCAGCGAGGTCGAAGGCGGGCGCCGCGCGCATGCCGTGGCGCTGGACTACCTGGCGGCGACGCCTGAAGAGCGTCGCGACTATTGGGCGCTGATGAGCGAGCATTTCGCGGCCGATGCGGAGACGCTCAAGGCCGCGCGCGACCAGCATCAGGCCTCTGTCGGCACGCCCGAGGAAGGGCAGGCCGAAATGCGCCTGCGCCGTGCACTCGTGTCGCCGCGCATGCGCCTGTTGCAACGCTTCGCGGTCGAACCTGAGGGGATGCGCTACCTCGTCGACCTGCGTGCCGATCTGTTGCCGCATCTGAAGGCCGACCATCGATTGCTCGCGCTCGACGCAGAGTTGGAGCACCTGTTCTCCACCTGGTTCGACGTGGCCTTCCTGGAGTTGCGCCGCATCGACTGGGATTCGCCCGCATCGCTGATCGAGAAGTTGATCCGCTATGAAGCGGTGCACGACATCAAGGGCTGGGACGACGTGAAGAACCGGCTGGACCACCAGGACCGCCGTTGTTACGGCTTCTTCCATCCGCGCCTGCCGAACGAGCCGTTGATCTTCGTCGAGGTGGCGCTGGTCGACCGCATCAGCGACGGCATCACGCCGCTGCTGGACGAAACCGCGATCGCGGTTCATGCAGCCAAGGCGACCACCGCGATCTTCTATTCGATCAGCAACACGCAGGCCGGCCTACGCGGCGTGAGCTTTGGCGATTCGCTGATCAAGCGCGTGGTCGAGACGCTGCAGGCCGAACTGCCGCGCCTGAAGGTGTTCGCGACGCTTTCGCCGATCCCGGGATTCCGGAGCTGGCTCCTGAAGAACGCGGCCACGCTGGTGCCGCTGCTCGACGAGAAGCGTGCCAACGAACTCGGCCGCCTGACCGGCTCGCTGCCGCCCACCGCGGAGCGTCTGCTGGCCGCGGTGGAGGCGCCCGGTTCCCTCGCCGATCCCAAGTCGCCGCTGCGCCAGTGGCTGACGCAGTGCGCGGCCGAATACCTCGGTCGCGCGATGACGGACGGCAAGCCAGTTGACCCGGTGGCGCGCTTCCACCTGGGCAACGGCGCGCGCGTGGAGCGGCTCAATTGGGGCGGCGACCCGTCGCCGAAGGGGCAGAAACAGTCGTGGGGCCTCATGGTTAACTACCTGTACGACCTCAAGCGTCTCGATAAACATCGAGCCTGGCTTGCCAATGGCCGCGTGGCCGTGTCAGGCGATATCGAAGGGCTCTATTTCAAGAGCTGATCCACCACGACGACAGGAGACTTCAGGATGATCGAGAACATTCAACGGCGGGACGCGCTGCGGATGGCCGCGGCCGGCGCGGCCGTCTTGTGCGGCGCTGCGCGCGCCGACGCCAACTGGCCGAGCAAGCCTGTCACCTTGATCGTGCCCTTTCCCGCCGGTGGTGGGACCGATGCCTTCGCGCGGCCGCTGTCGGCGCAGTTCAGCAAGGTCACGGGTCAGACGCTGGTCATCGACAACCGCGGCGGCGCCGGTGGCACGCTGGGCGCGAGCATCGCGGCGCGGGCGCCTGCCGACGGCTACACCCTGTTCATGGGCGCGGTGCACCACGCGATCGCACCGGCGATCTATCCCAAGCTCGACTACAACATCGAGAAGGATTTCGTGCCGCTGATGCTGCTGGCCCGGCCGCCGCAGGTGGTGGTCGTGAATCCGAAGCGCGTGACGCAGGACACGATCCAGGAGTTCATCGCCTACGCGAAGAAGAACCCGGCGAAGATGAACTACGGATCGGCCGGCGCCGGTACCTCGCACCACCTGGCAGGCGAGTTGTTCAAGCAGCAGACCGGTACCTTCATCACCCACATTCCCTACCGCGGCGCCGGTCCGATGCTGCAGGACTTGATCTCCGGCAACGTGGACGTGTGCTTCGACGGCCTCGGCTCTTCGGCGCAGCACATCAAGGGCGGGCGCATCAAGGCCTTGATGGTGGCGGGTGCCAAGCGCAATCCCGCGTTTCCTGACCTGCCCTGCGCCGCCGAGGTCGGCTTGCCCGACTACACGGTGACCACGTGGTACGGGCTGTGGACGCCCAAGGGCACGTCGGCGGACGTGCAGGCGCGCATCGTCGAGAGCGTGAAGAAGTCCTGGGCCGCGGACGAGGTGAAGTCCATCTGGACGGCCAATGGCTCGGACATCCCGGATCTCACGATGACGGCTTATGGCAACTTCGTCAGTGCGGAGATCAAGCGTTGGGCATTGGTGGCGAAAACGTCCGGCGCGAAGCTGGAATGAGCGCGGTGCCCGGTCGCCTGGGAGGCAGCGAGGACACGAAGCGCAGGGCTTGGGGGCGTCGATGAGCGGAACGGTCGAGGTCCGTCGCGAAGGCGCCATGGCCTTCGTCACGTTGTCGCATCCCGGTCGCCTCAATGCCATGTCGCGCGCGATGTGGCTCGCCTTGCGTTCGAACTTCGAGGCGTTATCGGCGGACGAGGCCTTGCGATGCATCCTGGTGCGCGGAGAGAGCGGTGCCTTCTGCGCGGGCGGCGATATTTCGGAGTACCCGTCCTTCCGCTTCGAGGAACAGAGCCTGCGCACTTTCCATGAAGACGAGGTCTGGGCCGGCTTGCAGGCGATGCTCGATTGCCCGGTGCCCATGGTCGCGCAGATCGAGGGCGCCTGCATGGGCGCCGGCATCGAGATCGCAAGCTGCTGCGACATCCGGATGGCAGCAGCCTCCGCGAAGTTCGGCGCACCCATCGCCAAGCTCGGCTTTCCGATGGCGCCGCGCGAAGCCGCCCTTGTGCAGCGCGCCGTGGGCGACGTGCTTGCGCGCGACATGCTTCTGGCGGCCAGCGTGCATGGCGCGCAGCGGCTCTACGAGGCCGGCTTCCTGCTGCAGGTCGTGCCCGACGACGAATTGCCTGCCGCTGCGCTCGCCCATGCGAGCCGCATCGCCGCACTCGCGCCGGCGGCCGCCCGGCTCAACAAGGCCACCTTTCTTGCGTTGAACCGGTCCGCCGCGTCGGAGCTGGTTCCCACCGCCTACCGCTACGCCGACTCGCCCGAACATCGCGAAGGCATCGCCGCTTTTCTTGCCAAACGATCTCCCGTTTTCTGAGACAACCATGACAACGACCAACGCCAATCTCTTCGCGGCCCTGCGCGCTGCGTTCCCGGCCAACCTCGACCAGGTGGCCGTCGAAACCGACAACGGCCTCTTCTATTCGTGGCGCGACCTGGACCGCGCCAGCGCGATGATCGCCAACCTGCTGGATGCATTGAAGCTGGAGCCTGGCGCGCGCATCGCGGTGCAGGTCGAGAAGTCGGTCGAGGCGATGACGCTCTACCTTGGCACGCTGCGTGCCGGCTATGTGTTCCTGCCGCTCAACACGGCCTACCAGAGCGCGGAGATCGAGTACTTCATCAGCAACGCGGAACCGGCCGTAATCGTGTGTAGCAGCGAGAACGCCAGTTGGGTGGGCGCGATCGCGCAGGCGGCGGGCACGCGCCACGTGTTCACGCTCGACGACGACCGGACCGGCTCGCTGCTCGATGTGGCCGTGCAATGCAGCGACCAGCACGCCATCGCGCAGAAGGCGGAAGACGACATGGCCGCCATCCTCTACACCAGCGGCACCACTGGTCGCAGCAAGGGCGCGATGCTGACGCATCGCAACCTGCTGTCGAACGCCGAGGTGCTGAAGGACTACTGGGGCTGGAAAGAGGGCGATGTGCTGATCCATGCGCTGCCCATCTTCCATGTGCACGGCCTGTTCGTGGCGCTGCATGGCGCATTGCTCAACGGCAGCAAGATGCTATGGTTCGGAAAGTTCGACCCCAAGCGCGTGATCGCCAGGCTGCCCGAGGCGACGGTGTTCATGGGCGTGCCGACCCTGTATGTGCGCATGTTGGCCGAAGCCGGACTCACGAAGGAGGCGGTGCGCAACATGCGCCTGTTCATCTCCGGATCGGCGCCCTTGCTGATCGAGACCTTCAACGATTGGCGCGAGCGCACCGGCTACACCATCTTGGAACGCTACGGCATGAGCGAGACGGCCATGCTCACCTCCAACCCTTACAACCCGGTGCAGGGCGAGCGGCGTGGCGGCACGGTCGGCTTTCCGCTGCCGGGCGTGCAACTGCGCGTGATGTCGACGGAGGAGGGCGCCGATGGCCGCGAGTGCACCACGGATGAAATCGGCGCCATCGAGGTCAGCGGCCCCAACGTCTTCATCGGCTACTGGCGCATGCCCGAGAAAACGCGAGAGGAATTCACGCACGACGGCTTCTTCAAGACCGGTGACGTCGGCAAGATCGATGGCCTGGGCTACGTCACCATCGTCGGCCGCAGCAAGGACCTGATCATCAGCGGCGGCTACAACGTTTATCCCGCCGAGATCGAGGGCTACATCAACGAGTTGCCCGGCGTGGCCGAGAGCGCCGTCGTCGGCGTGCCGCATTCGGACTTCGGCGAAGTGGGCGTGGCCATCGTCATCGCGAAATCCGGCGCGACGGTCGATGGCGATGCGGTGCTGGCCACGTTGAAATCTCAGCTGGCAAACTTCAAGATTCCGAAGCGCTGCTTCGTGGTGCCGGAGTTGCCGCGCAACACCATGGGCAAGGTGCAAAAGGCGCTGCTGCGCGAGCAGCACAAGGGCCTGTTCGGCCCGGGTTCACGCTAACGCGCTACTGCACCAGCAGCACGGAGATGTCAGTCTCCGCGATCACCTTGGTGGTGACCGAGCCCATCAGCGCGCGGCCGAAGATGCCGTGGCCGTGCGTGCCCATCACGATCAGGTCGGCATGGACCTTGGTGGCGACCTTGAGGATTTCCTCGGCTGCGTTGCCGTGGCGCTGTTCCAGCGTGTAGTCGGTGATGCCGCGTTCGGTGAGGCCGGCCTTGACCGGCACGATCACCTTGTCGTTCTCCTCCGCGTAGTAGCCCTCCAGCACGTCCTTGCTCACGTGCCGTGCGGCGTGATGCGGAACGCCGCTGCAGACGTGCACCACGACGAGTTCGTGTCCGACGACGAAGTTGGCGCGATGCTTCGCGAGGTAATCCATCGCCTTCTGGGTGTGTTTGCTGCCATCGACCGCGATCACGATTTTCATGACGTACCTCTTTGGTTCAGGACACTCGCTTATAACGCCAGTCCACCGGAATGCACGGGCTTGACCCTTGGCCGCGGCGGATACAAAAAAACCAACGGCCCGGTGAAACGGGCCGCTGGATTTGCGAATAGGTGTCTGCAGTAGGGTGCACCGGACCCGCATCCTGAACCAGGGTTCAGGTGGGCGAGGGCAGCAAGACTTCGGGTTCATCTGACGCGAGATGATCACGCCCGTCAAGCGATGTACCAAGCCCTGCTCCGTAGAGCATTGGAACAAGGAAATATTAAGCCCGGCGCGTACTGCAGACAGTGTTGATTTTACGCCCGTGACGCCGTCGCGAAAACCTTAAATTTCAGAGCAAATGGCCATCGCCGGCCAGGGCCTGATCGAGCCTCTGGATGAGTTGCGGCACGCGCGGATCGGTGGTATTTGATTCATCCGGCGCGGCGCCCGTGGTGACGGCGAGCAGGGCCGCCGCCGCAGCGGATGTTGCAGCCTCGGACTGCACCAGATCGAATGCCAGGTTCAACGATGCCAGTACGGCGATGCGGTCGCGCGCCTTGACCTTGCCGGCATCGCGGATCTTGCACATGGCTGCATCGACGCGTTCGACCGCGTTGCGCAGTTGCGCTTCTCCACCTTCGGGGCAGCCGAGCAGGTAGCTCTGGCCCATGATCTGAACTTCGATCTGCTTCATCTTCTCGGCCTGGATTATTCTGTGGCGGGTGGTTCTTCGGACAGGCGCTCAAGCATGGCGTCGATGCGCGTGCGCGCCGCCGCAAGTCGCGCCTTGAGGGCATCGCGTTCGCGCGTCAGCGCCTCGACCTGCTCCTGCAAGAGCGCGTTGGTGCGTTGCACCTCTTCATGGCGCACGAGCAAACGTTCGACTCGCTCGGCAATTTGGTCGATGGGGCTGGGGGCGGGCATGGCTGGGGATTGTATGTGGGCCCCAGCGCGCCGCCGTGTGTGCATATTCACCCCGGCAAAGGTAAGACGCTGCCCTGCCGGTTCGATGCGGCAGTGGCCGCCATGCGCCTAAAATCCCGCCCGTTGGTGCTCGCGCCGCGGTTCACGCGGCCCAGTTCAACGGGAAGCAGGAGTCGACGCCGTGTCACCGGCCAAGGCCACCTGCGCTGCCCCCGCAACGGTCAAGCAGACGGCGCCCGAAGTCCAGGCTTCCGGCGCCACTCTCACTCCACAAAGCCACTGGGCGCCCTGAAACAGGCGCCTGGGAAGGCGAGTGAGGGAAGCGCTGCCAGCCCGGATACCGGCCAACGAGGCGGCTGCCTGCGCAAGCTTGGCGGCCATACGTCCATGCATCGGCGGGGAAGCCGGTGACGGGCATTCGTCTGCGACTTTCTTTCTCATCATGATTTCCTGCAAATCCAATCCCTGGGCTGCCACGCGTCTCCCGGCCACCACGCTAGCGCTCGGCGCCCTCGCCATCCTGCCCGCGCATGCGCAGACGACAGAGCCGCAGATGCTGCGCGAAACCGTGGTCACCGCAACCCGCACGCCGACGCGCGTGGATCAACTGGTGTCCGACGTGGTCGTCATCGATCGCGCCCAGATCGAGCAATTGGGCGAGCGCACCTTGCCCGAGTTGCTGGCGCGCACGGCCGGCGTGCAGGTGTCATCGAACGGCGGCTCCGGCAAGCTGAGCAGCGTTTTCATTCGTGGCACCGAGGCGCGCCACACCATCCTGCTGATCGACGGCGTGCGCTATGGCTCGGCCACGGCGGGCACGCCGATCTGGGACAACATCCCGGTCGACCTGATCGACCACATCGAGGTGGTGAAGGGTCCGGCATCGGCACTCTACGGCAGCGATGGCGTGGGCGGCGTGGTGCAGGTGTTCATGCGCAAGGGCAAGCCGGGCGATCCGGCCTTCGTGCCGCGCGCCTCCGCCACCATCGGCAGCAAGGGCTACTCGCAGGAAGCGCTGGGCTTCAGCGGCGCGGAAGGGGGTTTCACCTATTCGCTGGACGTGCAGCACACGCACGACGAGGGTTTCTCGGCCACCAATGCGCGCGTGCCCTTCGGCCTCTACAACCGGGACCGCGATCCGTTCACCCAGGACGCAGGCAGCCTCTCGCTCGGCTACCAGTTCAACAACGACTGGAAGCTGACGGCGGGCGCGATGAGCGCCAATGGCGAGAACCACTATGACGATGGCCCCAACCGCGATGCGCACGGCGTCGTGCGAACGGAGACACAGTACGTGGGCCTGCAGGGCAAGGTGATGGCCAACTGGACCACGCAGCTTCGCGTCGCGCAGGGCACTGACCTGACACGGGCGAAGGTGAAGGACGATTTCGGCCAGTTCGGCAGCTTCCGGACCAAGCAGAACCAGTACAGCTGGCAGAACGATGTGACGACGCCCATCGGCATCGTCGTCGCGGGGCTCGAGCGCAACGTGCAGAGCGTGGACAGCGACACGGCCTATGAGGTCACCAGCCGCGCCATCAACTCGGCTTTCGTCGGGTTGAATGGCAACGCTGGCGGGCACAGCTGGCAGCTCAACGCGCGGCGCGACGAGAACTCGCAGTTCGGGGACCACGACACCTGGTTCGCTGGTTATGGCTACCGCATCTCGCCGAACTGGCGCGTCAACGCGTCCTATGGCACGAGCTTCGTGGCGCCGTCGTTCAACCAGCTCTACTACCCGTTCTTCAGCAACCCCCGGCTGCAGCCGGAGGAAGGCAAGAACCTGGACCTCGGCATCACCTGGACGCAGGGTGCGCACAGCGTGAAGCTGGTAGGCTTCGACAACAAGATCACCGGCTTCATCACGAACACCATCGTCCCGCAGAATGTCCCGCGTGCCCGCATCCAGGGCTGGACGCTGGGCTACGACGGCAACTTCGATGCGCTGGGCGTGCATGCCAGCTACGACAAGCTGGACCCGCACAACGAACTCACCGGCAAGATGCTGCCGCGCCGCGCGAAGGACCAGGTCAAGCTCGGCATCGACTATTCGACCGGGCAGTGGAAGTTCGGCGTCACGGCGCTCTATGTGGGCCGGCGTTATGACGACGTGGCCAACACGGAGTCTAGGCGCTTAGGCAGCTTCACGACGGTCGACCTGTTCGGCGAATACAAGCTGACGCCGGAGTGGACCGTGCAGGGGCGCGTGGCCAACTTGTTCGACGCCACCTATGAAACCGCCTACGGCTACAACCAGCGCGGGCTGAGCGGTTTCCTCACGGTGAAGTGGGCGCCACGCCGATGATGCTTCGACTGCTGTGCCTTGGGTCGATGTGGCTCCGCCATCTCGACCCGATCCCCCGCGGGGGGCGGGCCGGGCGCAGCTCGGCCCTGGGGGCTCGTGCTTCGATGTGGCTCTGCCATCTCGACCCAACCTCCCGCGTGGGGCGTGCCGGGCGCGGCCTGGTCCTGGGGGCTCTTCTGCTCTTGTGCTGGCTGGCCGGGCCGGCGCAGGCTCGGGGGGTGGTGAGCCTGGTCGACGACCGCGGCGTGGCGGTCACGCTGACGCAATCACCGCGGCGCATCGTGTCGATGCTGCCGTCATTGACCGAGACCGTTTGCGCGCTCGATGCGTGCGAGCGCTTGGTCGGTGTCGACACCTGGTCGAACTGGCCCGCGGCGGCGCAGTCGCTGCCGAGCGTGGGTGGGCTGGAGGACGCGAACGTCGAACGCATCGTGGCGCTCAAGCCGGACTTGGTTCTGTTGGCGAAATCTGCGCGAGTGACCGATCGGCTCGAGGCGCTCGGGCTCAAGGTGCTGACGCTCGAGCCCCGGTCGATGAAGGACATGGAGCGGGTGCTGGGGCAGCTCGGTCGCGTGCTCGACCGCGAGGCCGAGGCCGTGGCACTGTGGCAGCAGCTCGATACCAGCATGGATCGCGTCGCTGCTGCGCTGCCTGCGGGTGCAAGAGGCAAACGCGTGTACTTCGAAGCCGGCAGCGGGCCGTATGCGGCCAGCGCGTCGTCGTTCATCGGCGAGACGCTGGCGCGGCTGGGTGCGATCAACGTAGTGACGGGCGCACTTGGTCCTTTTCCCAAGCTCAGCCCCGAGTTCGTGGTTCGCGCCGATCCGCAAGTCATCATGGTGGGGGATCGCAACGCGGTGGCCCTGGCGGCCCGGCCGGGATGGGAGCGCATCGATGCGGTGAAGTCCGGGCGCATCTGTGTGTTCACGCCCGCGCAGGGCGATGTGCTCGCGCGCCCCGGCCCGCGCATGGCCGAGGGCGCGGGCATCATGGCCGACTGCCTGAAAGACAAGTTCAAGTGACCAAGCCGGGGTTTGCCGTTGCCATCGTCCTCGCCAGCCTTGCGTTGGGGCTGGTGGGGGCGAGCATCGGCAGCACCGGCTTCGAGAGCGTGTTGAACGCGGGCAGCGACGCGACCGCCATGCAGATCGTGCGGGACATCCGGCTGCCGCGCACGCTGGGCGCCTGGCTCGCTGGCGCTTTGCTGGGTTTGGGCGGCGCGCTTGCGCAGGGGCTGTTTCGCAATCCGCTGGCCGACCCCTATCTGTTGGGCAGCGCGTCGGGCGCGAACCTCGGGGTGGCCTTGCTGCTGGTGGTGCTGGGCACGTCTTCAGGGCTCGGAGCAACGGGCGGTTGGGCTGCGCGGCTTGGCATGACGGGCGCCGCCTTCGTGGGCGCGGTGCTGGCGGTGCTGGTCACGCTGAGCCTCGCGCGCGGTGTGCAGCAGACGCTGCGCCTGCTGCTGGCGGGCGTCGTCGTCGGCATGGTGCTCGGCGCGGCGAGTGCGCTGGTCGTGCTGTGGGTGCCGGAGATCATGCGGACGATGCAGGCCTTCATGCTGGGTACGACCGGCTTCCTCGGCTGGCCGAACGTGACCTTGCTGGCGGGTGCGCTGGTGCTGTGCCTGATGCCTTCGCTGGCGCTTGCGCGTGCGCTGGATGCGCTCACGCTGGGCGAGGCCAGCGCAAGCAGCCTGGGCATTGCCTTGCCGCGCGTGCGCGTCGTACTGGTGGCGGCGCTGGCGCTGGCCACGGGCACAGCTGTGGCGCAGGTCGGGCTGGTGGCCTTTGTCGGGCTGGTCGCACCGCACCTGGTGCGCGGTGTCGTCAAGCCGACGCATGGCTGGCTCGTGTCGCTGGCGACGTTGATGGGGGGCGCGTTGCTGATGGCGGCTGACGTGGTCGCGCGCTGGCTCGTGGCGCCGCAGGAGTTGCCTGTGGGCGTGGTCACGGCGATGCTGGGCGGCGGCTACCTCTTGTGGCTGATGCACAGGAGGTCGCTGTGACGACCGTTCCGGCGCTGGCTGCGCAGCGGCTGCAGGTGTTTTTTGGCGCTAGGCTTGTCGTGGATGCCCGCGAACTCACCCTGGCTGCAGGCCGCTGGACGGCAGTGGTCGGGCCCAATGGTGCGGGCAAGACCACCTTGCTGAAGGCATTGGCGCATGTGCTGCCGTCGCAAGGCAGCGTTCATCTCCTGGGACGCCGCTTGGAGGAATGGCCGGCGAAGGCACGCGCCCGTGCGCTCGCCTGGCTGGGCCAGGGCGAGCCCGGCGCGGACGACTTGCTTGCACACGATGTCGCAATGCTCGGGCGCTTGCCACATCAGCCGTGGCTTGCCGCGCCCAGTGTGGCAGACCATGCGGCGGTCGAGCGCGCCATGCGAAGGACCCAGTGTTGGGAGTGGCGCGACCGGCCGCTCGGTCGGCTGTCAGGCGGCGAACGACAGCGGGTGCTGCTTGCTCGCGCTTTCGCTGTCGAAGCGGAAGTCCTGCTGATGGACGAGCCGCTGGCCAACCTCGATGCGCCGCACCAAGCCGACTGGATGCTCGCCGTACGGGAACTCGTTGCATCCGGCCGAACCGTGGTGAGCGTATTGCATGAACTCGGCATGGCGTTGCATGCGGACGAATTGCTTGTGCTGCAGAGGGGTCGGCCGGTGCATCAAGGCGCCTGCAACGACCCTGTCACGCACGCCGCGTTGCGAGATGTTTTCGACAACCGTATCGATATTCACAAGGTGGCTGGACGGTGGGTGGTGTTGCCCCGTTGACGTAGCCACACCATGCTCGAGGCAAGCGCGCTTGCTGATCTCAAACGAAGGCGATGAACGAAGAGTCAGTTGTGGGTGCCTGCGAAACCGGCTTTGCCGGCCCGCTGGCTGTGCCCATTCCGGGGTGCGCCCATCGCTTCGGCACTTCGCGCAGTTGGGTCAGTAAACCCCAAAGACTTTGAGCAGGATGATCACGCCGAGTGGCACGCCGCACAACCAGAGGATGACGCTTTTCATGAGGTGCTCCAAGTGAGTTTGAGTGCGTGCACTGTCGCTTGCCATGTATGTCTTTGGTGCAGGATGGCGCACGAGTCTGGGGTGAGAGGGGGACTACATCGGTCCTCCGTAAGACATTGACGCTACTGGCGCAATGGCTGCGCACGTACGATGATGGCGACCCAAGGCACCATGCATTCCAGTCCCATGTTTCCGTTGTCGTTCTTCGCATCCCGGCGCGCCGGGGGCGCCCTGTGAATGCGCGCTGCGTCATGGTGCTCGGCACCACGAGCGGGGCGGGAAAGAGCTGGCTCACCACGGCCTTGTGCCGCTGGCATGCACGCCAGGGCCTCAAGGTCGCGCCCTTCAAGGCACAGAACATGAGCAACAACGCGCGCGTCGTGGCGGGTGGCGAGATTGGCAGCGCCCAGTACTTTCAGGCGCTGGCCGCAGGGGCCACGCCGGATGTCCGCATGAACCCCTTGCTGCTCAAGCCCGAGCGCGACACGCACAGCCAGGTCGTGCTGATGGGCAAGGTGAGTGAATCGCTTTCCGCGTTGCCGTGGCGGGGCCGAAGTGAAAAGGTCTGGCCACAGATATCACAGGCGCTGGATGAGCTTCGCGCCGAGAACGACGTGGTGGTCATCGAAGGCGCGGGCTCGCCGGCCGAGATCAACCTGATGAGCAGTGACATCGTGAACCTGCGTGTGGCGCGGCATGCCGACGCGCGTTGCCTGCTGGTCACCGATATCGATCGCGGCGGTGCCTTTGCGCACCTTTATGGGACCTGGGCCTTGCTGCCCGAGGAGGATCAGACGCGGCTGGCAGGCTTCGTGCTGAACAAGTTCCGGGGCGATGCCGCGCTGCTGGCCCCTGCGCCCCGGATGCTGCAGGACATGACCGGCATTCCGACAGTGGCAACCCTGCCGATGTGGTGGCAACATGGTCTCCCGGAGGAAGATGGCTTGTTTGATGACCGCACGTCCCCAACACAACCATTGCCCGCCGGGGCAAGGCGCGAGGTCGTCACGGTCATCGTGTATCCGCGCATCAGCAACCTCGATGAGTTCCAGCCTCTGAAGAACATTCCCAACGTGCGTCTGCGTTGGGCGCGCAGCGCGGCCGAGCTGGCCGATGCCGACACGCTGATCCTGCCGGGCTCCAAGCACACCAGCAGCGATCTTGCGTGGCTGCGTGCGCAGGGCATCGACCAGGCCATTGCCGCGCACGCCGCGAGTGGCAGGCGGGTGCTGGGCGTGTGTGGCGGGCTGCAGATGCTTGGCGAGGCATTGATCGATCCGTACGGCGTCGATGGCAACGGCCCAGGCCTGGGTCTGCTGCCGGTGGTGACGCGCTTCGAGCGCGACAAGACCGTGCAGCATTGCAGCGCCAGTTTTGGCGCGCTTCGCGGGCCGTGGAGCGCGTTGTCGGCCGTCGCGGTGCGAGGCTACGAGATTCACCACGGCCAGACCCTCGAGCACACGGCGATGGCTGCGGCGGGGACGCATGCCCATGCGGTGATGGCAGACGGGCTGGCTTGGCAGAACGACAAGGGCAACGTGCTGGGGATCTACCTTCACGGATTGTTCGAAGACGCCGCGGCGCTGCATGCGTTGTTCGGCGCCACGACACCGACGCTGGACAGCGTGTTCGACAGTCTCGCCGACTACATCGACCAGCATTTCGACGCGGGCGTCCTGCGCTCGCTGGCGCTGCAAGCACCATGAAGCTTTGGCTGTTGCGTCATGCGCAGACCGACGCCGACCCGGGTGTGTGCTTCGGGTCGACCGATATCACTGTGTCTGCAGAGGCCACGCAGGCGCTGGCCCGGCAGATCGCGCCGCTGATTCCCGCCGACGTGGTGGTGAGCTGCTCCCCGTTGCAGCGATGTGCCGAGCTGGCGCTGGCCATCGAAGCCATCCGGCCGGAGCTGGCTGCCAGCGCCGACACCCGCCTGGCGGAGATGGACTTCGGCGCCTGGGAGGGCCGCGAGTGGTCCGCCATTTCGCGTGCGGAATTCGATGGCTGGATCGGCAATTTCGCCGATACCCATCCGGGCGGCACCGGCGAGAGCACGCGCCAGTTCATGCGGCGAGTGGGCGATGCGTTCGACGAATGGCAGCTCTCCGACCGTGATGGTTTCTGGATCACGCACGCAGGCGTCATCCGCGCGACGCAGTTGCTGGCCCGCGGGGTGCGTGTCGCGTTGCGCGCCGAGCACTGGCCGCAAGCGCCGATCGAGTTTGGCGAGTGCGTGCTGGTCGAGGTTTGAGCGGCCTGCCTGGAGTCAGGCGCTTTTCGGCGCCGGCGTCTTTGGCTTGAAATCGCAATACGCCGCCACCGCGCACTGCCAGCACTGAGGCTTGCGCGCGATGCACACGTAGCGCCCGTGCAGGATGAGCCAGTGGTGCGCGTGCAGGCGGTATTCGGGCGGCACGCGTTTCTCCAGCTTCAATTCGACTTCCAGCGGCGTCTTGCCAGGCGCCAGGCCGGTGCGGTTGCTGACGCGGAAGATGTGCGTGTCAACGGCCATCGTCGGCTCGCCGAAGGCCACGTTCAGCACCACGTTGGCCGTCTTGCGGCCGACGCCGGGCAGGGCTTCCAGTTCGGCCCGCGTGCGCGGCACCTCGCCGTCATGTTGCTCTACCAGCATGCGGCAGGCTTCGATCAGGTGCTTGGCCTTGCTGCGATAGAGGCCGATGGTCTTGATGTAGCTCTCCAGCCCTTCCACGCCCAGGTCGAGGATGGCCTGCGGCGTGTTGGCCACCGGGTAGAGCTTGCGCGTGGCCTTGTTGACGCCGACATCGGTGGCTTGCGCGGACAGCAGCACGGCGGCTAGCAGCTCGAAGGGCGTGGTGTATTCGAGCTCCGTCTCGGGCGTCGGATTGGCCGCTTGCAGGATGGCGAAGAAAGGGGCGATGTTGTCTTTTTTCATGGGGTGTTCCGGGATTCGGGCAGTCCGGATTCGAAGCGTTGGCATTGGGCGCGAACCCCGGTGTCCACCGCTCGCCAGACGCGCTCGGGAAAATCCGGCGGCAGTTCGCGCTCGACACTGTGCAGTGCGGCAGGCGCGTTGCGAACAAGCTCGCACATGCGTTCGAATGCGCCGTCCACGCCCACCTGGATCGCCAGTTCATGCCAATGGCGCGTCTGGATTCCAGCCAGGTTGTAGTGCACGTTTTTCGATCGAAGCGCCATGGCGAGCTTCGCCTTTTGCCATGGCACCTGGCTGGCCCCCTTGCCGATGATGGGCCATGCCGAAATCACGTCGTACAAGGGCGTCATGGAATAGCCGCCGCCGCGGCGCAGGAAGATGGAGTAGTTCTTGGCATGGCCGTCGGTTGCGGCCAGCAGCCAGAATGCCAATTGCGTGAGCGCGAAGCGAAGCCGGTCGGCCTGCGCGTCGTCGCTGGCCGCGAGCAGCGACAGGCATTCGCGCATGCCCGGTCCACCGTCGCTTTCGTACTTGCGTTGCGCGGGCGTGCTGGTGGCTTGGCAGAAGTCTTCCTGCGGCAGGCGTGCGATCCATCGGCCCGCATCCATCCGGCGACGATCGAAGCGCTCGACGATGAGTGCTTTCTGGTCGTCGAAGCGCGCCATTTCACTCCCGGCCACCGCAAAGCCCAAGGCAGCCAGCAGGCGCGCGCACAGCCATTCGTTCTCGACCGAATCGCTCATGTTCGCTCGCATGTTGCCGACCAGTCCCAGCGGCAGCTTGAAGATGTGCGTGGTCGGCGTCGCGCCATGCGGGCGGTGCCAGCGGTTGCCAAGGCGCAGCAAGGCGGTCTTCTCCTGCGCGCCGGCGATCGAGATGCGGAAATCGTCCTCGTCACCCGCGGTCTGGCCGAGCACGGGATCTGCGGTGACGTTACGCAGTGTCTGGGCCACCTGGGTGTCGGTCAGCGGCTCGCTCTCGATCCTGTCGAATGGCTCGGGTGCCTGGCCTGCGGGCAGCAACTGGACGGCGCCCACGCAATCGCGGCCGATGGCCGAGAGCAGGTCGGCGGCTTCGATGCTCGAGGCCTGGAAGCGCCGGCGCAGTCGTTCGCGGATGCGGTCGCTGTCAGGCAGCAGGTTGTCGAAGTAGTTTTCGACGGCGGGGCCGCGCAGTTCCTTCGTACCCGCCGGGATGGGCAACGACAGCGAGAGCGCACGGACATTCGGCGAGCGCAGCCAGGCATCGTCATAGCGCAGCGCCGGCACGCCGGTGCGGGTCCAGAACCACGCGCCGACGTATTCGCCGTTCATCCAGATGTCGAGTTCGGGATGCGCCACGGCTTACCAGTCGGCCGTCGGCATCTGCGCGGTGACGACCGTCGCTGGCGGATTGGGCGGCGCGATCAGCAGTCGGGCATCGAGGGCGTGCAGCACCTGCATCAGTTGCGCGACGCTGACGGCGCCGGGATTCTTCTCGATGTCGGCAATGCGCGTCTGCTTGACGCCGACGCGCGCACCCAGCTGTGTTTGCGTCAGCTTCTGTGCCTTGCGCAGCGATTTCAGGTGCGCCGACAACTGCGAGGGTGAGTGGACAAGGATGTTCATGAAATACCGCCCCAAGGTGGTAAATGCACAATATCTTCTCAGGGCGATTTTGTCAAAATATCGCTTGAAAGCGATCAACCGGGATTCCGGATTTTCGCCACAATGGCGGACCCCAAAGTGAGACCTTCCATGCAATTCGCCACCCGCCTCGACAACGTCGAAACCTCCGCCATCCGCGAACTCTTCAAGCTGCTGGGCACGCCCGGCATCATCAGCTTTGCCGGTGGCTTTCCGGACAGCGCGATGTTCGACGTGGAGGGACTGAAGGAAGCCAGTTCGAAGGCATTGGCCGAGGAGCCCGGCGGCGCACTGCAATACGGCGCCACCGAAGGCTACGAGCCGCTGCGCTCGCAGCTGAGCGCCTTCATGAAGACCAAGGGCGTGGATGTCGACCCCAGCGGCCTGATCGTCACCACCGGTAGCCAGCAGGCGCTGGACCTGCTCGGCAAGACCCTGATCTCGCCCGGCGACAAGGTCATCGTCGAAGGTCCGACTTTCCTGGCCACCATCCAGTGCTTCCGCCTCTACGGCGCCGAACTCATCAGCGCGCCAATCGATGCCAACGGCGTGAAGACCGATGAACTCGAGAAGCTGATCGAAGAGCACAAGCCCAAGTTCGTCTACCTGATCCCGACTTTCGGCAACCCCAGCGGCGCGATGCTGAGCCTCG
Source organism: Variovorax rhizosphaerae (assembly GCF_037889975.1). Lineage (NCBI taxonomy): Bacteria > Pseudomonadati > Pseudomonadota > Betaproteobacteria > Burkholderiales > Comamonadaceae > Variovorax > Variovorax rhizosphaerae. Next base: position 96,597 of record NZ_JBBKZT010000005.1, read on the forward strand.
AACGCCGCAAGAAGGTGCTGGAGTTGGCGGTGAAGTACCAGACGCTGATCGTGGAGGACGATCCGTACGGCGACCTGTACTTCGGCGAAGCGCCGCCGCCATCGATCATGGCGCTGACGAAGGACGTGGCGGGCAGCCGCGAACTCGTCGCGCATTGCGGCTCGCTCAGCAAGGTGCTGAGCCCCGGCCTGCGCATCGGCTGGATGATCGCGCCCGCCGCGCTGCTGGCCAAGGCCACGATGTGCAAGCAGTTCAGCGATGCGCACACCAGCACCTTCGCGCAAGCCACCGCCGCGCAATACCTCAAGAGCGGGCGGATGCCGGCGACGCTGGCGAACGTTCGCAAGGTCTACGGTGAGCGTGCGGCAGCGATGGGCGCGGCGCTGAAGCGAGAACTGGGTGACGCCATTGCCTTCGAACAGCCGGGTGGCGGCCTGTTCTTCTGGGCCCGCCTGACCGGTGCCAATGGCAAACTGGCCGACGCGAATGTGTTCGCCAAGCGGGCCATCGAAAAGCTCGTGGCCTTCGTGCCCGGCGCGCCGTTCTTTGCGGCGAATCCCGATGTGTCGACGCTGCGCCTGAGCTTTGCGACGGCCAATGTCGAGAAGATCGAAGAGGGGATCGCGCGCCTTGGTCAAGCGCTGTGACGAAAGTGTGAAGATTTCGTAGCAAGGGCGCCAGCCGGGAAGCCGCGACGCGGAACGGCACCGCACGCTGGTGCGGTGCCAACGAAGTTGCGGCAGAGGCTGACAACTGCGCGAAAGCGCTTGTCATGCCGGAGCCAACCCCGCAGGCCCGGGATCGGCGGCCGCAGTAGAAAGACTCGCGCCTTCAGGGTGAACGGTGCAGGCGTGGCGCCGACAACAAGGCCAGGTTGTCGGTGATCGCCGCGTCGACCTGGCGGTACTTACCCGTCATCTTCGAGAGCGTCATGATGGTCTGAAGCGCCTTCAGGTCCTTCACCGTCGGCGCGACCTTGATCTGCGCGATGGCCGCCGAGGGGTTGCCACCATTGATCAGCGCCATCACCTTGCCTGCCCAGTCGTTTGCGCGCGCCATTTGTTCACCTTCTTTTCTGAAACAACGCCCACTTTACGCGCGGCGTTAGCATGCCCCATGAGAAAAACCTTTCAGCTGCGCCCCGAGGGCAAGCACCCCGACCGCGTCCTCGACGCCGTCAAGCACGAAATCCGCAAGTACATCAAGCGCGAGCGCCGCCGCGACCTGCCAGAAGGCGTCGACTTCTGGGACTTCGACTGCAAGTTCGGCACCGCGCAAGACACCGCCGCGACGGTTCACCTGGCCGAACTCACCGGCCTGATCGACGGCATCGCCAAGGCGGAAGGCCCGCAGTTCTACGTCGAGATCCTGGCCAAGCACGGGCACCGCAAGGCCAAGCCCGCGGGCGAGGCCAGCGCCTCAGCCTCAGCCTGAACGACAGCTACAGCAGCGCGTCGGCCAGCGACAGGCCGTGACGCGCCGCCGCAGGCGCCAACGCCGCGGCGATCGAGGGATGCAGCCGCACACCGGCCTGCATCTGTGCATTGCGGCGCGCGAGGCCGCCCTGTCCGGGCAGGCGCACCGGCTTCGCGGTGTCGACAGGCGTGTTGCCCTGGCACTTTTGTGCCACATGGTCCATCTGGCGCAGGAACGCATCCTTGCCGCCGAAGGCGTTCAGGTCGTGCATCGTGACGTAGATCGTCGCGCCCCAGCCTTCGGGTGCATCGGCACGGCCATGGCCCGCCAAGCCGGCTGTCAGCGTCTCGACGAGCAGCGCCATCCCGTAGCCCTTGTGGCCATGGCTCAGGCCGCCGACCGGCAGCAGCGTGCCCGGCGGCTGGTCGAACAGCACCTGCGGATCGTTGGTCGGCTTGCCGGTGGAGTCGATCAGCCAGTCCTCCGCAAAAGTCTCGCCGGCCGCGCGCTTGCGATTGCTCATCCCGTTGGTCGTGATCGAGGCCGAGATGTCGACCATCACGCCGCCCTGCGATAAAGGAAAGCCCATCGCCAGCGGATTGGGCGTGAACACGGCCTGCGTCCCGCCAAAGGGCGCAACGCTTGCCGCATTGGGGTCGGAGCAGGCGAGCAGCATCAGCATGTCTTCCTGAAGCGCACGCAGCATGTAGACCGCCAGGCAGGCGATGTGGTGGCTGCGCCGGATCACGAGCGACGCGGTGCCGAGTTGGCGCGCACGCGGCACGAGCAGGTCCATGCCCTGTTCCATGAGCCATGGGCCGGGCAGGCGCATGCCGTCCCACAGCACGGCAGCGGGGCGGTCGGAGAGCACGGTTGGCGCGCCGTCCCGGGTCATGCCACCGGATTCGAGTTCCTTCACGTAGCCGGCCAGCAGCGCGAGACCGTGCGTGTCGTGGCCCAGCAGGTCGCCTTCGACCAGCGTTCGCGCGACCGCTGCGGCCATCGGCGCGGCGAGGCCGGCTTTTTGCAGGAGCGCGTCAGCGAAGGTCGTCAACGCATCGGCGCGGTAGAGGGGCGTGTTGTCGGTCATTCAGGCTTTCAAATGTTCGAGGAGCGTGGGAGGTGGCGCAGCCTCAGCGGCAGATTTCCAGCAGGCGGTCGAGCCCGCCTTCATTGATGGCGACCATGGCCTGCTCGCGCACCTTCGGCTTCGCGTGGTACGCCACCGACAGGCCGGCCTCACCCATCATCGGCAGGTCGTTCGCGCCATCGCCGACCGCGATGGTCTCGGCCGGGGAGACGCCCAGCAGCGAGGCCACCTCCAGCAGCGTACGTCGCTTCTCCGCGCCGTCGCAGATGTCCCCCCACGATTGCGTGACGACGCGGCCGGTGAGCTTGCCATCGGCTTCGTCGAGCAAGTTGGAGCGGGCGAAGTCGATGCCCAGGCGCTCCTTCACGCGGTTTGCGAAGAAAGTGAAGCCGCCGGAGACCAGCAGCACTTTCATGCCGACCTGCTTGCAGGCCTTCACGAGTTCGGCAGCGCCGGGGTTGAGCCGCAAGCGCTCGTCATAGACCTGCTGCAGCGATGACACCGGCACGCCTTCCAGCAACGCCACGCGCCGCCGCAGACTTTCCTTGAAGTCCTTGATCTCGCCACGCATCGTGGCCTCGGTGATTGCCGCGACCTCTGCCTTCTTGCCGACTGCATCGGCGATCTCGTCGATGCACTCGATGTTGATCAGCGTCGAGTCCATGTCGAAGGCGATCAGCTTGTAGTCGGCGAGTTGCAGGGGAGGGGTGAGGCGCTGGAGGACCAGGCCGGGAGCAATTTCTTGGAGAGCAGACATCAGACGTACCAATTTTTCATTTGAAGCTTCGCCACGTGGGCGGTGCGTACTTATACGGCAGCAACTTCTGCCTTCTTCGGCTGCCCCAGGCTGCGCAACACATCCCGCACCAGTTGCGCCCGATCCTTCGGCTCCTTCAGCTCGCGCTCGATGCGCAGTTTCTCGTTGCCGGCCAGCTTGATGTGCTTGTTCTTCTGGATCAACTGGATGATCGCCAGCGACTCGACCGGCGGATCCTTCTTGAAGGTGATGTGAATCACGCCGGGCGCCGCGTCCACCTTCACCACGCCGTACGGCCGCGCCAGCACGCGCAGGCGGTGCACGTCGATCAGCGTCTGCGCCTGCGGCGGCAGCTTGCCGAAGCGGTCGACGATTTCTTCCAGCAGGATGTCGATCTGGTCCGAGGTCCTGGCCGTCGCCAGCTTCTTGTAGAACGACAGCCGCAGGTGCACGTCGCCGCAGTAGTCGTCCGGCAGCAGGGCGGGGGCGTGCAGGTTGATCTCGGTCGTCACGCTCAGCGGCGAGAGCAGGTCCGGCTCCTGGCCGGCCTTCAGCGAGCGCACGGCCTCGCTCAGCATCTCGTTGTAGAGCTGGAAGCCGATCTCCATCATGTTGCCGCTCTGGTTCTCGCCCAGCACTTCGCCAGCGCCGCGGATTTCCAGGTCGTGCATCGCGAGGTAGAAGCCGGAACCCAACTCTTCCATCTGCTGGATCGCGTCCAGCCGCTGCGACGCCTGCTTGGTCAGGCCCTCGATGTCCGGCACCATGAGGTACGCATAGGCTTGGTGGTGGCTGCGGCCGACGCGGCCACGCAGCTGATGCAACTGCGCCAGGCCGAACTTGTCGGCGCGGCTCATCACGATGGTGTTGGCGGTCGGCACGTCGATGCCGGTCTCGATGATCGTCGAGCACAGCAGGATGTTGTAGCGCTGCGCCACGAAGTCGCGCATCACGCGCTCCAGCTCGCGCTCCGGCATCTGGCCGTGGGCCACGGCGATGCGGGCCTCGGGCAGGATCTCCTCCAGCTTCTGGCGGCGGTTATCGATGGTCTCGACCTCGTTGTGCAGGAAGTAGACCTGTCCGCCGCGCTTCAACTCGCGCAGCACGGCTTCACGGATCACGCCGTTGCCTTCGGTGCGCACGAAGGTCTTGATGGCCAGCCGGCGCTGCGGCGCGGTGGCGATCACGCTGAGGTCGCGCAGGCCTTCCAGCGCCATGCCCAGCGTGCGCGGGATCGGCGTGGCGGTGAGCGTCAGCACGTCGACCTCGGCGCGCATCGCCTTCATCGCCTCCTTGTGGCGCACGCCGAAGCGGTGTTCCTCGTCGATGATGAGCAGGCCCAGGTTCTTGAACTGAACGGTCTGCGAGAGGAGCTTGTGCGTGCCGACCACGATGTCGACCGTGCCGTCGCCCAGTCCCTTGGCGGCGGTGTTGATTTCCTTGGTCGAGCGGAAGCGGCTCATCTCCGCCACCTTCACCGGCCACTTGGCGAAGCGGTCGATCAGCGTCTGGTAGTGCTGCTCGGCCAGCAGCGTGGTAGGCGCGAGGAAGGCGACCTGCTTGCCGCCCGTGACCGCGACGAAGGCAGCGCGCAACGCCACTTCCGTCTTGCCGAAACCCACATCCCCGCACACCAGCCGGTCCATCGGCTGCGGCGAAATCATGTCCTGGATCACCGCATGGATCGCGGCCTTCTGGTCGGCCGTTTCCTCGAAGCCGAAGTCGTTCGCGAAGGTCTCGTAGTCGCCCGCCGAAAAACGGAAGGCATGGCCCTGGCGCGCCGCGCGTCGTGCATAGATATTCAGCAGTTCCGCCGCGGAGTCGCGCACCTGCTCGGCCGCCCTGCGCTTGGCCTTTTCCCACTGGCCGGAGCCCAGCTTGTGCAGCGGCGCCTCATCCGCGCTCACGCCCGTGTAGCGGCTCACCAGATGCAGTTGTGAGACCGGCACGTACAGCGTCGCCTTGTCCGCGTACTCCAGGTGCAGCATCTCCTGCAACACCGGCGAGCCATCAGGGTTCTTGCCCTGGCCCAGGTCCATGTTGACCAGGCCGCGGTAGCGCCCGATGCCATGCGCCGAATGCACGATCGGATCGCCGATGTTCAGCTCGCTCAGGTCCTTGATCAGCGCCTCGACATCGCTGACCTGTTCCTGCTTCTTGTTGCGGCGGCGCGTGGTGGGCGCGCTGGCGAACAGCTCGGTTTCGGTGACCAGGTCGATGCCGGCTTCGAGCCATGCGAAGCCCGAGGCCAGTGCGGCGGTCGCGATGCCGATGCGCTCATCGGTGTCGGCCTGGAACTGCGCGAGCGTGTCGAAGGCCGGCGGGTTCACGCCGCTGGCACGCAGGAAGTCGAGCAGGCTCTCGCGCCGGCCATCGCTCTCTGCCAGCACCAGCACGCGCTGCTGCGTATTGCGCAGGTGGGTCTGCAGGCGCTGCAAGGGCTCTTCCGCACCACGCACCACGGACAACGGCGGCAGCACTTCGATCTCGGCAAACGGCGTCGACTCGCCGTCGCCACTGCGCAAGGCCAACTGCGCATGCGGCTTGGCCCGCGAATAAAACTGCTCCGCGCTCAGGAACAGCGCTTCCGGCGGCAGCGCGGGCCGCTCCGGGTCGCCTTGCACCAGCCGATAGCGCTCGCGCGTGTCGGTCCAGAAATGCTGGAACGCCGGCTCCATGTCGCCGTGCAGCACCACGGTCGCCTCGGCGCCGAGGTAGTCGAACACCGTCGCCGTCTCCTCGAAGAACAGCGGAAGGTAGTACTCGATGCCGGCGGTCGCGACGCCATTGCCCATGTCCTTGTAGATGCGGCTCTTGGTCGGGTCGCCTTCGAGCAGTTCGCGCCAGCGGCTGCGGAAACGCGCCCGGGCATCGTCGTCCATCGGGAACTCGCGCCCGGGCAGCAGGCGCACTTCGGGCACGGGGTAGAGGCTGCGCTGCGTGTCGGGGTCGAAGGTGCGGATCGAGTCGATCTCGTCATCGAACAGGTCGACGCGAAAGGGCTGGCTCGAGCCCATCGGGAACAGGTCGATCAGCCCGCCGCGCACCGCGTATTCGCCGGGGCTCACCACCTGCGTCACGTGGCTGTAGCCGGCCAACGTGAGCTGCGCCTTGAGCTTCGATTCCTGAAGCTTCTGCTTGGTCTTGAAGTGGAAGGTATAGCCGGCCAGGAAGGCGGGTGGGGCTAGGCGATAGAGCGCGGTGGTCGCTGGCACCAGCACCAGGTCGGCCTCGCGCTGGCTGATGCGCCACAACGTGGCCAGCCGTTCGCTGATCAGGTCCTGGTGGGGCGAGAAGCTGTCGTACGGCAGCGTTTCCCAGTCGGGGAACAGCGCGCAGCGCAGGCCGGGCGCGAAGAACACCAGTTCGTCGATGAGCCGTTGCGCATCATTGGCATCGGCGGTGAACACGGCGACGGCGCGGCCCGCCGACTTCTCGCGTTCGGCCAGGCGCGCGATCAGCAGCGCGTCAGCGGAAGAGGGCGGCCGTGGCAGCGTGAAGCGCTTGCCGGCGACGAGGGTGGGGAGGTCCATGGCAGGTGTGCAGACAATGCAGAACACCCCGCGTCGAGGGACGAGGGGTGTGCGAGGGCGATTCTAGAATGGCGGCCCTTTCGCTGCCGTGCCCCATGTCCCAATCCCCTGAGCGCCTGTTTGTTGTCATTCCCTGTGCGGGCACGGGCAGCCGTGCGGGCGGCGAGGGGCCGAAGCAATACCGGTCGATTGCGGGCCGGCCGATGGTCGCGTACACCTTGGATGTCTTTCGCTCGCTCGGGGATCGTCTGGCCGGGCTGATGCTGGTCGTGTCGCCGGGCGACGAGGCCGTGCACGCAACGCTGCCGGATTTCCCGCAAGCAGCCGAGCGCCTTGTCCCCGCCGGCGGTGCCACGCGCGCGGCCACGGTGCTCGCCGGCCTGCGCGCGTGGCTCGCCAACGGTGCCGCCCTGCGCGACTGGGCGCTGGTCCACGATGCGGCGCGCTGCCTCGTCACGCCAGCGCAGATCGAGTCGCTGATCGCGGCCTGCGAAAGCGATCCGGTCGGTGGCCTGCTCGCGCACCGGCTCGCCGATACGCTCAAGCAGGCAGGCACGGATGGCCGCGTCACTTCCACGCTCGACCGCAACGACAAATGGCTGGCGCAGACGCCGCAGATGTTCCGCATCGGCATGCTGATCGATGCCCTTGAATCGGTCGGCGATGCCGTCACCGACGAGGCCAGCGCCGTCGAAGCGTTGGGCCTGGCCCCGCTGCTGGTGCCCGCCAGCGCCCAGAACTTCAAACTCACCTACCCGGAAGACTTCGCGCTGGCCGAAGCCATCCTCCACGCCCGCACCGCACCATGACCACAGGCTTTCCATTCCGCATCGGCGAGGGTTGGGACGTTCATCAACTCGTGGCCGGCCGCAAGCTGATCCTTGGTGGCGTCGAGATTCCGCACGTCACAGGCCTGCTCGGCCATTCCGACGCGGACGTGCTCCTGCATGCCATCACCGACGCGCTGCTCGGCGCCGCCGCCCTGGGTGACATTGGCCGTCACTTCCCGGACACCGACGCGCAGTTCCGCGGCGCCGATTCGATCGTCCTGTTGGCCGAGGCGGCGCGGCGCGTGCGCGCCGAGGGCTGGCAGATCGGCAATGTCGACAGTACCGTGATCGCGCAAGCGCCAAAACTCGCCCCGCACATCACCGCGATGTGCGCGCGGATCGCGCAGGCGCTGAGCATCGAGCCAAGTCAGGTCAACGTGAAAGCCAAGACCGCCGAAAAGCTCGGCCCGGTCGGCGAAGGCCGCGCGATGGAAGCCCGCGCGACCGTGCTGCTGCACCGGTAGTAGGCTAAGCCGCCTGCTTCGGCGCCGGCGGCTTCGGCTTGACGCCCGCCGCCGCCCGCGGCATCCGGATGTGCGCCGCCAAGCCACGCCCCGGCGTGCTGGTGAGCGCGAAGGTCCCGCCCATGCGATCGATGTTCTTCGCCACGATCGACAGCCCCAGCCCCGCACCTGCCGCCGAGGTTCGCGCCGCATCGCCGCGAAAAAACGGCTTGGTCAATTGCGACAGCAGGGCAGGCGCCACACCCGCGCCATGGTCGCGCACCTTGATCAGCACCGCGTCGTTGTGCGCCTGCGCCTGGATGTTGATGTCCGCCACGCCGGTGGCCGGCGACTTGCCATAGCGCCGTGCGTTTTCAACCAGGTTCGAGACCACCCGCGTGAGCTCCACCTCGTCCGCCATGACGGCCAGGTCAGGCGCCACGTCAACCTTGATCTTGACGTCCTCATGGTCCTGCACGGCGTAGGTGCAGGCGTCGATCACGTCGCGCAGCATGACCGGCTTGAAGTCCACATGGTCCGGACGCGCGTAGTCCAGGAACTTGTCGATGATCGAGTCGAGCTGGGCGATGTCGGCCGCCATGTGCGCCCGCGCGTCCTCGTCTTCCACGCTCATCTCGGTTTCCAGCCGCAGGCGGGCGAGCGGCGTACGCAGGTCGTGCGAGATCCCGGCCAGCATCACCGCGCGGTCCTGCTCGATCTTGGCCAACTGGTCGGCCATGCGGTTGAAGCCGATGTTCACCGCGCGGATCTCGTTGGTGCGGGCGCGCTCGTCGAGCCGATGCGCTTCGTACTCGCCGTCGCGAACCTCGCGTGCCGCCCGCGACAACTGGCTCAGCGGCCGGTTGATGAAGCGCGTGATCAAGGCCGCGCCAGCGAGTGACAACGCCATCGCCGTGATCAGCCAGACCAGCCAGGTTCGCCCGCCCACGCGGCTGAAGCGCGTCGGGTCGAGCAGCAGCCAATAGTTGTCGGTCTCGATCGTGAAGCCGATCCACAGCCCCGCCTGGTTGTTGACCTGGCTGGCCACCACCGTGCCTTCACCCAGCCGGTCGATCAGTTCCTCCGTCACCCGCTCGTCCAGCGCCCCGCTGGTGTACGGCGCGAACCGGTCGGCCGGTTCGCGCGGCAGGATGCGCACGCCTTCCTGATCGGCCAGGGTCTTGATCAGCGACATGCGCGTGATGGCGTCCGAATACAGCAGCGCCGCCCGCGTCAGGTTGACGAGTGAGGCGATCTGGTGCGCCGTCTGGATGGCCCGCGGCTCGTACTCCAGCTGTCGGAAGGTTTGCAGCCAGGCCACCGTGCTGCCGACCAACAAGAGCGCCAACAGGAAGAAGGTGCGCCAGAACAGGCTGAACCCGACCTTCAGCCGTGCGCCGCGCGACGCAGGTCCGCCGCCTTCGAGCGGGCTCGGCAGCGTCAGCTGCGAGCTGTCTTCGGGCAGCGGAGCGGCTTGTGTCGGCCGGGGTCCGTTGGGGATAGGCACGTCGATCAGGTCGTGCCGTCTGGCACGAAGACGTAGCCAACGCCCCAGACCGTCTGGATATAACGCGGCGCCGCGGCATCGGATTCGACCAGCTTGCGCAAGCGCGAAATCTGCACGTCCAGGCTGCGGTCGAAAGGCTCGAACTCGCGGCCGCGCGCCAGTTGGGCCAGCTTTTCGCGAGACAGCGGCTGGCGTGGGTGACGCACCAATGCCTTCAGCATGGCGAACTCGCCGGTGGTCAGGGAAAGCTCTTCGCCGTCCTTGCGCAGCGTGCGCGAACCCAGGTCGAAGCTGAAGGGGCCGAAACTCACGGTCTCGTTGTCGGTGGAGGGCGCGCCCGGCGCTTCCAACGGCGGCCGGCGGCGAAGCACCGCATGCACGCGCGCCAGCAACTCGCGCGGATTGAAGGGCTTGCCCAGGTAATCGTCTGCGCCGACCTCCAGGCCGACGATCCGGTCTACGTCCTCGCCCTTGGCGGTCAGCATGATGATGGGCGTGCGGTCGTTGGCTGCGCGCAGGCGGCGGCAGACGGAAAGACCGTCCTCGCCGGGCATCATCAGGTCCAGCACGATCAGGTCCACGGTGTCGCGCAACAGGATTCGGTTCAGCGCCTTGCCGTCTTCCGCGACGATCACCTCGAACCCTTCTTGCGTCAGGTACCGGCGCAGCAGGTCACGTATGCGGGCGTCGTCGTCGACGATGACGATCTTGTCGGTGCGAGCAGGAACTTGAGTCATTTCAGCAACGGTGAATTTGTAACAGCGCTGATTCTGTATGCGTTGCAACCCCATTGAGGTCGTTTTGGCAGCCGTCTGACACTAAGTTACAAAACTTGCGGAAGCATGCCTTACTACCCCCGGCCAGGCCATTGACGGTGGCAGAGTGGGCCTGTTATGACTTCTGGCACCCCCATGCAACCCGTCTTCAGAACCTTGTCCTTGCTTCTTGCCGCCGCCTGCGCGCCCGCCCTCGCAGCGCATGAAATTGTGGTTGGCGAAAGAGCCCACCGCGGCGAATTGCGGGGTGCGGTCGAGGCGGATCTCGCCGCGCGGGTTGCCCAGGTCCGGACCGAGGATGCAATGGCGGGGCGGCATCTCAATCCCGCCGAGCGCCTCGAGTTGCGGCAACAACTGCGACGGCAATGGTCCGAATCCGCCAGTGCCTCCCCCTCGCGCACGGTTGAATCGCAAGCGGCCGGGCGCGTCAGTGCGCCTTCCGCCTTCGCGCCCACTGCGACACCGATCGCCGACGCCCAGCCTGCTCGCGCGCTTTCGGGTACCGTGCGCAGCCAGCGCCCTTGATTTGCAACCGCCCCCTTCCAATCGAAAGTCCTCCTCCTTGAACGCCATTCAACGGATTGCGGCCTGTGTCGTGCTGGCCGGTGCCAGCGCTGCCTCTGCCCAGATCCCGCCGCCCCAGAACGTCCTGCAGTTGTCCGCCAGTGGCACGGTCGAAGTCCAGCAAGACCTGCTGACCATGACGCTCTCCACCACGCGTGACGGCCCCGATGCCGCCACCATCCAGGGCCAGCTCAAGATTGCGCTCGAGAGCGCGTTGGCGGAAGCCCGCAAGAACGCGGAGGCCGGACAACTCGAAGTTCGCATCGGCAACTTCAGCCTCGCACCCCGCTACACGCGAGACGGCAAGATCAGTGGTTGGGCCGGCTATGCCGAAATGGTGCTGGAAGGCCGCGACTTCCCCCGCATCACCCAAGTCGCCGGCCGCGTCACGACACTGACGGTTGGTAACGTCGGCTTTGCGTTGAGCCGCGAACAGCGCGCCAAGGTGGAAGCCGAAGCCCAGACGCTCGCCATCAACGCGTTCAAGCACAAGGCCGACGAACTCGCCAAGGGTTTCGGCTTTGGTGGCTACACGCTTCGGGAGGTGTCGGTCAACGCGAACAGCGGCGACCCCATCCGTCCGCGCATGATGGCAGCGCAGGCCAAGTCGATGGCGTCCGATTCGGCCGTGCCGATCGAAGCCGGCAAGACCAGCGTCGTGGTCAACGTGTCCGGCTCCGTGCAGTTGAAATAGCCGTCCTGGAAGCCAGGGGGGCCGTGCAACTATTGCGCCGTCCAGCCGCCGTCCATCTGCCAGGCCACGCCGCGCACCTGATCGGCGGTCGGCGAGCAGAAGAACACCGCGAGCGCGCCGAGTTGATCCACTGTCGTGAACTGCAGCGATGGCTGCTTCTCGCCGAGCAGTTCATTCTGTGCCTGGCTCACCGGAATGCCTTCGCGCGCGGCGCGGTCGTCAATCTGCTTCTGGACCAGCGGGGTCAGCACCCAGCCCGGGCAGATCGCATTGCAGGTCACGCCGGTCCTGGCCGTTTCCAGCGCCACCGACTTGGTGAAACCCACGATGCCATGCTTGGAAGCCACGTAGGCCGACTTCTGCGCCGAGGCCACCAGGCCATGGGCGGACGCGACGTTCACGATGCGCCCCCAGTTGGCCTGGCGCATGGCCGGCACGGCAAGGCGCGTGGTGTGAAAGGCGCTCGTCAGGTTGATGGCGATGATGGCGTCCCAGCGTTCCGCCGGGAAGTCCTCGACATTGGCAACGTACTGGATCCCTGCGTTGTTCACCAAGATGTCGACGCGGCCGAACTTCGACGCGGCGAACTTCATCATGTCCTCGATCTGCGCGGGCTTGCTCATGTCGGCGCCGTGGTACTCGACCTGCACGCCCAGCGCGGCAACCTCCGACTTCGGCCCCTCGGCATCGCCGAAGCCGTTCAGCACGATGTTCGCGCCCTGTTGCGCGAGTGCTTTCGCGATACCCAGTCCGATACCACTGGTGGACCCCGTCACGAGGGCGGTTTTGCCTTTGAGCATGTTGATCAATCTCCGGATGAATTAGGATGCATCGACAAGATTACCAGCAGCCGCAGCGGCCCCTTTTCATGACCGAACCCACCCTCCATTTCACTCCCTGCAACGATGCCGCGGGCGGTCATCGCATGGCCTGGTGGCAATGGGGGAATCCCGCAAGTCCGCACCTCGTGGTCTGCGTGCATGGCCTGACGCGCCAAGGCCGCGATTTCGACGAACTCGCCAAGGCATTGCTGGTGCGCGCCGACGGCAACGTGCGCGTGGTGTGCCCCGACGTGGTCGGCCGTGGCGTGAGCGACTGGCTGCGCGACCCCACCGGATACCAGCTTCCTCTTTATGCGGGCGACATGCTGACGCTGCTCGCCCAATTGCAGCGCGAACACCCCATCACCACCTTCGACTACATCGGTACCAGCATGGGCGGGCTGATCGGCATGGTGCTCGCGGGTAATCGCGAACTGCCGTTGCCGGCACCGATCCGTCGCCTGGTGCTGAATGACGTCGGCCCGGTCATCAACCCGGAGGCGATCCAGCGCATCAGCGCCTACGTCGGGCAGAGCGGGCGCTTCGCTTCGGTGGCCGACGCTGCCGCCGCGATGTGGTCGATCTCGACGACATTCGGCCCGCACACGCCCGCCCAGTGGATGGAACTTTCGCGGCACATGGTGGTGCCGGCCTCGCAGCGCAGCGCTGACGGACGCGCCAAGGTCGCACCCGAAGCCGGCGGCGAGGACCACGCCTTCCTGCTCCATTACGACCCGGCCATCGGCGCGCCCCTGCGCGCACTGACGCCTGAAGGCATCGCGCAATCCGAGGCCGTCATGTGGTCGCTCTATGACGGCATCACCGCGCAGACCCTGCTGCTGCGCGGCGCGGTGTCCGATCTGCTTTCCCCCGCCACGGCGCAAGCCATGGTGCAGCGCGGTCCGCGCGCGAGGCTCGTCGAGTTCGAGGGCATCGGGCACGCGCCGACGCTGGTGGCGCCGGATCAGCACGATGTCGTCAGTTCGTTCCTGCTGTCCCCGTGAAGCGCGAACTCGGAAGCGCCACTCCCACCAAGCCGTCGGAGTCGATGGTCGACTACCCCTTGTCGGCCGCCACAGCCGAGAAGATGCCGGTCCAGGAGCACATGCTGGCGCGTGCCCGCGCGTTCGCCGAGCCCCTGATAGCGCACGAGACGCTCGACACCGGCGAGAACACGATGGCGCACGCGGACGCCGTCGCGGCCATCGTCGCTGCCATGGGTGGCTCCGAGGCGATGCAGGCCGCCAGTTACCTCGTCTACTCTTGCCAGCACCTGAACCGTCCGCTGGAAGTGATCGCGAAGGTCTTCGGCGACAACTTCGCGGCGTTGGCGGTCGAGACGACCAAGCTGGTCAACGTCCAGAAGCAGACCCGTTCGGCCGCCGTGGGCTCGCGTGCCGATGGCGCGCCCAACCAGACGGAGAGCGTCCGCAAGATGCTGCTCGCGTTTTCGCGCGACCTGCGCGTGGTGATGCTGCGCCTCGCCTCGCGGCTGCAGACGCTGCGCTATGCGGCGGCCAGCAAACGGCCCGTGGCGGAGAGCGTGGCGCGGGAGTCCTTGCAGGTGTTCGCGCCGCTGGCCAACCGGCTGGGCATCTGGCAGGTCAAGTGGGAAATCGAGGACCTCTCGTTCCGCTTCCTCGAACCCGAGACCTACAAGCTCATCGCGCGCCTGCTCGATGAGAAGCGGATCGAGCGCGAAGGCTACGTCGAGCAACTTCGCCTGCGGCTCGAAAAGGATCTGTTGGCGCAGGGCGTGCCGGCCAAGGTGCAGGGCCGCCCGAAGAACATCTTCAGCATCGTCAAGAAGATGCGTGGCAAGTCGCTCGACTTCGCGCAGGTATTCGATATCCTCGCCTTGCGCGTCGTTGTGAAGGACGTGAAGGACTGCTACGCCGCGCTGGCCTGGGTGCATTCCCATTTCCTGCCGATAGAGGCGGAGTTCGACGACTACATCGCTCGCCCGAAGGCCAACGGTTATCAGTCGCTGCACACGGTGGTGCGAGCGGTCGTCAACGGCGTGGCCGGCAAGCCCATCGAAATCCAGATCCGCACCGAGGAAATGCACGACCATGCCGAGCACGGCGTGGCCGCGCACTGGGCCTACAAGGAAGCCGGCCCCAAGGGATACAGCGGTGTGTGGGCCGGTGGCGAGTACGACGCCAAGATCGCCGTGTTGCGCCAACTGTTGGCGTGGGAACGCGACCTGTCCGGCGGCCAGCAGGGCCAGGGCCTGTTCGACGACCGCATCTATGTGCTGACGCCCGATGCCGCCATCGTCGAGTTGCCGCAGGGCGCGACGGCGGTCGACTTCGCGTACACCGTACACACCAGCCTCGGCCATCGCTGCCGCGGCGCGCGCATCGACGGCGCGATGGTGCCGCTCAACACGCCGCTGCAGAACGGCCAGACCGTCGAGATCATCGCGGCCAAGGAGGGCGGCCCTTCGCGCGACTGGCTCAACGCCGAACTGGGCTACCTGGTCAGCCATCGGGCGCGTGCCAAGGTTCGGGCCTGGTTCAATGCCCAGGTCACGCACGAGACGGTGGCGCGAGGACGCGAGGCGGTCGAGAAACTGCTGCAGCGCGAAGGCAAGACGGCGCTCAAGCTGGAAGACTTGGCCTCCCGGCTGGGCTTCAAGTCAGCGGACGACCTGTTCGAAGTGGTCGGCAAGGACGAGTTCTCGCTGCGCACCATCGAGACGCTGTTGCGCCCGCCCGAGCCGCCTCCGGGCCCCGACGATGGCGTGCTGATCCGCAAGTCGCGCGCCACGGAAAAGGCGGTGCAGGGGGGCGTGCTGGTGGTCGGCGTGTCGTCGCTCATGACCCAACTCGCCAAATGCTGCCGGCCGGCGCCGCCGGATCGCATCAGCGGATTCGTCACGCGCGGCCACGGGGTCAGCGTTCACCGTTCGGATTGCAGCAATTTCCGCACGATGAGTTCCCAATCCCCCGAGCGCGTCATCGAGGTCCAGTGGGGCGCGAGCAAGGGCGAGGAGGGCGCCGTCTACGCCGTTGATGTTGCCGTGGAGGCATTGGATCGCCAAGGCCTGCTGCGAGACATCTCGGAGGTCTTCGCGCGCGAGAAGATGAATGTGATCGGCGTGCAGACGCAGTCGATCAAGGGCACCGCATGGATGACCTTCACCGTCGAGATTCCCGATGCGGCGCGCCTGATGCAGGTTCTGGGCGTGGTCGGCATGGTCGATGGTGTGCGCCACGCGCGACGTCGTTGATGACAATTTTGTCGAGAGCCGGAAAACCATGCTATAGTCGATGGCTCCACACATCAGGCCCATAGCTCAGCTGGTTAGAGCGCTTCCTTGACATGGAAGAGGTCGGCGATTCGAATTCGTCTGGGCCTACCAAAATACTCTCGATGTGATTCTCGGCATCGAGAAGAAAAGGCCACTCGATCGAGTGGCTTTTTTCTTTCACCGATCATTCGCTCCAACATCCAGACGAGCGATTTAACCCATTCGTTTGGTGGCGTTCGCGGACGTGATTGTGTTAACTTGAGTGTCTATCGTGACAACTCGGAATCCAAGCGAATTCATGGCCTCGACGCCGCCCTTTCCGGCGACCGAAGAAGTTCGGCTCGCTTCCCTGCTGCGGCAGGCGCCCCTCGAATTCGCCCGCGTGGTCTACGGCCTGAACGATCGGGCGAGCGGCCGTGCTGGCACCATGGCCGCTGAGGAAGTGGCCCGCACCGTGCGCCAGGGTGTCCCTGTCACACGCGAGCGTGCCGAGCAGCGAGCACGCGCCTACCTTCCTGTCGCGGGCCACGAGCACTGCCCGCGCTGCTGGGTCTTCAACGGCATCAAGAGCCCCCTGCACTTCCGCGAGGCCAGCGACGACCGACCCGAAACTGCGATCTGCAAGGTCTGCGGCGCGGAGTACACAAGTTCCCTCGAATAGCCTCGAATTCTCTAGAAAACCTTCGAAAACACGGCACTGCCGGTCAGGGTAAACCTTGGCGCAGTGCAACAAAACCGCTCCCTAGAATGCCTCGGGCGCGGTCGCTTCCGACCTCAAGGAGTTCTAGTGCAGAGTAAGAAAGTCGGTGGAAAGCCGGCCATACGGGTCATCAAGAAGTACCCGAACCGGCGGCTGTATGACACTGACACCTCCACCTACATCACGTTGGCGGAGGTCAAGCAACTCGTCATGTCCAAGGCGGCATTCGTGGTGCGCGACGCCAAGAGCGGCGACGACCTGACGCGCAGCATCCTGCTGCAGATCATCCTTGAAGAAGAGGCCGGCGGCGCGCCGATGTTCACCGAACAGGTGCTCGCCAGCATCATCCGTTTCTACGGCCAAGCCATGCAGGGCTACATGGGCCCCTACCTGGAAAAGAACATCCAGGCGATGACCGAGATGCAGGCGCACCTCAAGGAGAAGGCGCAAGGCCTGTCACCGGAGTTGTGGGCCAATTTCATGACCATGCAGTCCCCGCTGCTGCAGGGCTTGATGGGCAATTACGTCGAGCAGTCCAAGAATGTCTTCCTGCAGATGCAGGAGCAGATGCAGAAGAACACAGAGCAGGTCCTGGGCGCCTTTGGCATCAAGCGGCCCTGAAACTGGCGCTTCCGGCGATAGCTGGGACAATACGGGGTTATGAGCGAAGTTGCACTCCCCGAACGCGCGGCCACGGTCGCTGCCCCCAAGGTCGGATTCGTGAGCCTTGGTTGTCCAAAGGCATTAACGGATTCCGAACTGATCCTGACCCAACTGAGCGCGGAAGGCTACGAAACCTCGAAGACCTTCGAGGGCGCCGATATCGTCATCGTCAACACCTGCGGTTTCATCGATGACGCGGTGAAAGAAAGCCTCGACACCATCGGCGAAGCGCTGGCCGCCAACGGCCGCGTCATCGTCACCGGCTGCCTCGGCGCCAAGTCCGGCGAAGACGGCGGCAACATGGTCCGCCAGATGCATCCCAGCGTGCTGGCCGTGACTGGCCCGCATGCAACGCAGGAGGTGATGGATGCGGTCCACGCCAACCTGCCGAAGCCGCATGACCCTTTCATCGACCTGGTGCCCAACACCTTCGGCATCGCCGGCCTCAAGCTCACGCCGCGGCACTATGCCTATCTGAAGATCAGCGAAGGCTGCAACCACCGTTGCACCTTCTGCATCATCCCGTCGATGCGCGGTGACCTGGTCTCGCGCCCGATCGGCGATGTGCTGAACGAGGCCAAAGCCTTGTTCGAGGGCGGTGTGAAAGAGCTTCTGGTGATCAGCCAGGACACCTCGGCCTACGGCGTCGACACCAAGTACCGCATGGGCTTCTGGAACGGCAAGCCCGTGAAGACGCGCATGCTCGACCTGGTGAAGTCGCTCGGCGAAATCGCGGAGCCCTACGGCGCCTGGGTGCGCTTGCACTATGTGTACCCGTACCCGAGCGTCGACGAGGTCATCCCCTTGATGGCGAGCGGCCAGATCCTGCCGTACCTCGACGTGCCGCTGCAGCACAGCCATCCGGCGGTACTCAAGCGCATGAAGCGGCCGGCGAGCGGAGAGCGCAATCTGGAGCGGATTGCCAAGTGGCGCGAGATCTGCCCGGAGCTGGTGATCCGCAGCACATTCATCGCAGGCTTTCCCGGCGAGACGGAAGAAGAGTTCGAGCACTTGCTTGATTTCATCCGCGAGGCGGAGATCGATCGCGCGGGTTGCTTTGCCTACAGCCCGGTGGCGGGTGCGGCGGCCAACGAGATCCCGGGCATGCTGCCGGAAGCCGAACGCGAATCGCGTCGGGCACGGTTCATGGAAGTCGCGGAGTCGGTGTCGATCGCGCGCTTGCGCCGTCGCATCGGCGCGAGCATGCAGGTGCTGGTCGATTCAGCGCCCGGCATGGGGCGCAAGGGCGGTGTGGGTCGCAGCTATGCGGATGCGCCGGAGATCGACGGCGTCGTGCGCCTGTTGCCGCCCGAGAAGATCAGCAAGACACTCAAGGTTGGTGAGTTCACGCGCGCCCGCATCGTCGGCGCCGAGGGCCACGACCTGGTGGCGGTGCCTGTTTGAGGGCGCAGCCGAAAATGCGCGCAACCGTTGCCTTTCAGGCAACAAAAAAGCCACCGGAGGCCGGTGGCTTTGTTTGCAAGATCCTGGTAGTGGATCTATTTATTTTGGTGCCCAGAAGAGGACTCGAACCTCCACGATGTTACTCGCTAGTACCTGAAACTAGTGCGTCTACCAATTCCGCCATCTGGGCCCACATGACTGCATAAGCAATCATGTATCGTTTTCAGTGTAGAAAGAGATTGTATCATCAAAAATAGCACCCATCCCAGCGGCTTGTTGGACGAAGTTGAAGGAACGGTTCAAGGCCATCGTGACGGGCACGGTTTCGTGCAACGCGACGACGGTGAAGCCGACATCTATCTCCCCCCGAACGAGATGCGCGCGGTGCTGCACAAGGACCGCGTCAAGGCGCGTGTCGTGCGGCAAGACCGGCGCGGACGTCCCGAGGGACGCGTCGTCGAAATCGTCGAGCGACCTGAGCAACCCATCATCGGCAGGCTGCTGCATGAAGGCGGCATCTGGCTCGTCGCGCCCGAAGACAAACGCTACGGCCAGGATGTATTGATCCCCAAGGGTGCGACCGGCACTGCCAAGACAGGGCAGGTCGTGGTCGTGCAGCTGACCGAACCACCCGCACTCTTCGGCCAGCCTGTGGGTCGGGTGAAGGAAGTGCTCGGCGAGATCGACGATCCTGGCATGGAGATCGAGATCGCGGTGCGCAAGTACGGCGTGCCGCACGAGTTTTCCGAAGCCTGCATCGCGGCCTCGAAGGCGCTGCCCGACAAGGTTCGCCCTGCTGACAAGAAGGGCCGCGTCGACCTCACGGACATCCCGCTCGTCACCATCGACGGCGAGGACGCGCGCGACTTCGACGATGCGGTGTACTGCGAGCCCGCCAAGGTCGGCCGCGCAAAGGGCTGGCGTCTGCTGGTGGCGATTGCCGACGTGAGCGCCTATGTGCAGACCGGTTCAGCCATCGACATCGATGCCTACGACCGCGCGACCAGCGTCTACTTCCCGCGTCGCGTCATTCCGATGCTGCCGGAGAAGTTGTCCAACGGCCTCTGCTCGCTCAATCCGGAAGTCGAACGCCTGTGCATGGTGTGCGACATGCTGGTGGCCGCCGATGGCGAGATCTACGCGTATCAGTTCTATCCGGCCGTGATGTTCAGCCACGCGCGCTTCACCTACACCGAGGTTGCGGCCATCCTCGCCAACACGCGCGGTCCGGAAGCGGCCAAGCGCAAGGACCGCGTCAAGGACCTGCTGAATCTTTCCGACGTGTACAAGGCCTTGCTCAAGCAGCGTGGCAAGCGCGGCGCCGTGGACTTCGAAACGACAGAGACGCAGATCGTCTGCGACGACGCCGGCCGCATCGAAAAGATCGTGCCGCGCACGCGCAACGAGGCGCACCGCCTCATTGAAGAAGCCATGCTCGCGGCCAACGTCTGCAGTGCCGACTTCATCGCCGAAGGCAAGCATCCGGGATTGTTCCGCGTGCATGAAGGCCCGACGCCGGAGAAGAAGGAAATCCTGCGTGGTTACCTGAAGGCGATGGGCGTGGGCCTGTCGATCACCGACGACCCCAAGCCCGGCGAGTTCCAGGCGATCGCCGACGCGACCAAGGAACGCCCCGACGCGCAGCAGATCCACACGATGCTGCTGCGCTCGATGCAGCAGGCGATCTATACGCCGATCAACAGCGGCCACTTCGGCTTGGCCTACGAGGCGTACACGCACTTCACCAGCCCGATCCGGCGCTATCCGGACTTGCTGGTGCACCGCGTGATCAAAGCGATCCTCAGCAAGAGCCGCTACCAGTTGCCGATGCTGCCCACGCCGGGCGAAGCGCATGCCAAGCTGGCCAAGCGGCTCGCGTCGCGCGTGAAGGCGCCGAGCGCCAAGCCGGCCAAGGCGACCGTTGCGCCGACCAAGGAAGTGCAGGCCTGGGAAGCCGCCGGCCTGCATTGCAGCGCCAATGAACGACGCGCCGATGAAGCGAGCCGCGACGTCGAGGCCTGGCTCAAGTGCAAGTACATGCGCGAGCACCTTGGCGAGGAATACGGCGGCGTGGTGAGCGCGGCCACGACCTTCGGCATCTTCGTCACGCTCGATGCCATGTATGTGGAAGGCCTCGTGCACATCACCGAACTGGGTGGCGAGTACTTCAAGTTCGACGAGCAACGCCAGGAGTTGCGCGGCGAGCGCACAGGCATCCGCTATGCGATCGGCACGCGCGTGCGTGTGCAGGTGAGCCGTGTCGACCTGGATGGCCGCAAGATCGACTTCCGCCTGATCCGTGAAGGCGAGGACCTCGTCGCGCGGGCAATGAAGGAGAAAGGCGTGAAAGAGAAGGCCGGACCTGGCGGGGGCTCGACCTCCAAGGCATCGGCCCGGCAAGCGTCGCGCCAGCCGCGTTCGCACGGCGACAGCAAGGCCGAGGTCGCTGCTGCCGTGATGGCGGGCTCCGAGCGCCCCGGGCAGCAAAGCGCCATGCAGGCATTCAAGTCGGCGGTGAAAAAGGCCGCCAACAAGATGAAGGGGCGCAAGCCGCGTCGTCCCTGATACCGATCAACAAACCTCCAACCAAGAAGAAAGTGAAGACTGAATGACCGCAGAGACAACCCCGGGCTCGCGCATTGCGATCGTGACCGGCGCCGGCACCGGCATTGGCCGCTCCGGTGCACTGGCCTTGCTCGGCGACGGCTGGAGCGTGGCACTGGCCGGGCGTCGGGCCGAGCCCCTGGAAGCCGTTGCCAAGGAGTCCGGCGCCGGCTCGCGCGTGATCGCGGTGCCGACCGACGTGGCCGACCCGGCTTCCGTCGAGGCGCTGTTTGCCGCAGCGGTGAAGCAATTCGGCCGGGTCGACCTGCTGTTCAACAACGCGGGTATCGGCAACCCGCCCGGCCCGTTCGAGGACTGGACCGCCGCGCAGTGGAAGGGCGTCGTGGACATCAACCTGAACGGGATGTTCTATTGCATCCAGCAGGCCTTCCGCACCATGAAGGCGCAGTCGCCGCGGGGTGGCCGCATCATCAACAACGGTTCGATCTCGGCCACGGCGCCGCGGCCGAATTCGATCGCCTACACGGCGACCAAGCACGCGGTGCAGGGTCTGACGAAGACGGCTTCGCTGGACGGCCGCAAGTACGACATCGCCGTCGGCCAGGTCGACGTGGGCAACGCGATGACCGCGATGGGCGGACGCATGGCGAATGGCGTGCCGCAAGCCAATGGCGAGATCGCGGTGGAGCCGGTGATCGACGTGGACATCGTCGGCCGTTCGGTGCTCTACATGGCCAATCTGCCGCTGGAAGCCAACGTGTTGTTCCACACGATCATGGCGACCAAGATGCCCTTCGTGGGCCGCGGCTGAAGTCGAACTTCAGTGCACGCCTCCGCGTGCCAGCGCGCCGGCGGTGAGTGGCGTGTCGGCGGGCCATCGGTCGGCCCGATGGCCATGCAGCCACACCGCTTCGCGTGCCGCGGCCAGTGAGGGCAGGCCGCTCGCCAATGCTGCGCCGACCATGCCGGCCAGCACGTCGCCGGTGCCGGCTGAGGCCAGGCGCGCATTGCCAGTCAGGTTGATGGAGGGGCGCTCGCCCGGCGCCGCGATCACCGTGCCGGAGCCCTTGAGCACGACTGTGCTGCCGAAGCGGTTCGCGAGCCGTTGGGCTGCGCCGATTCGATCGGCTTGTACTGCGGACGTATCGACGTCGAGCAGGCGCGCGGCTTCCAGCGGGTGAGGCGTGAGCACGGTCTGCTGGCCGCGTCGGCCGCGTGATTCGAGCAGCACTTGCAGTGCGGGATCGAATGCGATGGCATTGAGTGCGTCGGCGTCTATCACCAGCCGGTGCGCCGTCGACAGAACTCGGGGCAGCAACGCGCGAACGGCTGTGCCGCCACCACATCCCATGACGGTCGTCATCTGAGCCAGGTCCAGCGAGGCGGCGTCGCGCAACATGAGTTCGGGTTGAGAGGCATCCAATGCCGCTCGGCCATCGAGGAGGCCGGCGAATACCCGACCGGCACCGGCATGCAGGGCCGCAGATGCCGCCAGCAAGGCCGCACCCGCCATGCCGGGCGCGCCGCCGATCACGGCAACGTCGCCATAGCTGCCCTTGTGCGAAGCGTGCCATCGCGCACGTGGGGGCGGGGTGCCTGCGAGGCGTCCCGCGGGCGTCGCGGCGGAGGATTCGCAGCCCAGGTCATCGAGCCAGACCTCGCCTGCGGCATCGCGGCCCTGCGCGGTAAACAGGCCGGGCTTCAAGGTCAGCAGGCTGAGGCAGAAGCGTCGTCCGCCCTGATGGCGCGACGGCATCAAGTCTGCCGACACGCGGCCGGTGTCGGCGTCAAGGCCGGACGGCACATCGACGCTGAGAACCGGCGCGGCGCCGGCATTCATGGACCGAAGCCATTGCGCCATCACGCCGTCCGGCGGGCGGCTGGCACCGATGCCGAGCAATGCGTCGATCGCCAGGTCCCAAGCGGCCGGTGGTGATGCGTCGAAGACCACACCCGCGGCACGCGCGCGTTCGAGCGAAGCACGGGCGTCTGGCGGCGCGCGGTCCGCATCGCCAAGCCAGGTGACGACGGGCGCAAAGCCGCGCTGCTTCAGTTGCGCGGCGGCTTCCAGGCCGTCGCCGCCGTTGTTGCCGGGGCCGCAGGCAATCCACACCGTGCGCGCGTGCGGCGCGAGCGCCATCGCCAACCTCGCGACTGCGAGGCCCGCTCGCTGCATCAGCGTGTGCGGTGGCAGCGTCGCGGCTGCGGCATGCTCGAGG
This sequence comes from Variovorax rhizosphaerae, assembly GCF_037889975.1. Classification (NCBI taxonomy): domain Bacteria; kingdom Pseudomonadati; phylum Pseudomonadota; class Betaproteobacteria; order Burkholderiales; family Comamonadaceae; genus Variovorax; species Variovorax rhizosphaerae. The sequence continues at coordinate 119,835 of NZ_JBBKZT010000005.1, forward strand.
CTGCGCGTGCCTGCGACGTCGAACAGGTCTGCAACGGTCGATGAGGTGACGCGCTGCACTCGATGCCTCTGCGATCAGTTCACCAGCAAGCGCTCGACGCCCAGGCCTTCGAGGTCGACGCCGGGATCGTTGCCGCTGATCAGGTCGGCCGTCACGCGCGCACTGCCGCAGGACAGGGCCCAGCCGCTGGAGCCGTGCCCCAGGTTGAGCCAGATGCCGGGTATGCCGCTGGGCCCGAGGATCGGCGGGCCGTCGGGCAGCATCGGGCGCGCACCTTTCCATTGCTGTACGCCGGCTTGCAGCGTCACTGCGCCGGGGAACCAGTCGTGCAATACCTTGTAGAGCGTCTTCAAGGCGGCGGGGTTGACCTCGTCGCGGGCCCCGCCCAACTCAGCGCTGCCGGCCACGCGAACACGCAGGCCGAGCCGCGAGATCGCGACCTTGTAGCGCTCGTCCATCACCGCGCTGCGCGGCGCATTGAGCGGCTCGCGGATGTTGGCGCTGATCGAGTGGCCGTAGACCGGCGTCAGCGGAATGCGCAAGCCGAGCGGCTTCAGCATGCGGGCCGAGTCGACCCCTGCGCACATCACGATGGCGTCGAACTCGTGCGCTTCGGAACCGCCGGCCAGCGAGATCGCCCGCGGCGACGCGCGCGTGAGTGGCGCGATGTCGCAACCGAAGTGGAACTGCACGCCAAGCGCCCCGGCCTCGCGCTTGAGCAGCAGCGCGAACTGCCGGCAGTTGCCGACCTCGTCGTCGGGCAGGTGGATGGCGCCGCTGAGCGAGGTCTCGGTGCTGAGCGCGGGCTCGATCTTGCGGGCCTCGTCGGCGTCGAGTTGCTGGAACTTGGTGCCGACGGCGCGCAGCACGTCGAGGCCCGGCTGCACCATCTTGACGTCGCGCTTGGAGCGCAGCAGCACCATGTAGCCATCGCTGCGTTCGTAGATGAGTTCGCAGGCTTCGGTGATCTCGTGCAGGCGGGTGCGGCTGTAGAAGGCCAGCCGTTGCATGCGGGTGCGATTGGCCAGGTAGGTCTCGAGCTTGCAGGCGCGCTGCCAACGGCTCATGAACGTCAGGTCGCGCATGGCGAGCGGCCAGCGCACCTTGACCGCGCCATGCGTGGACAGCAGCGAGCGCAGGACCTTGCCGCGCATGCCGGGCGCGGCCCAGGGGGTGATGTAGCCGGGCGCGACCACGCCCGCGTTGGCAAAGCTGGATTCCTCCGCGACGGCGCCCCGGCGCTCGAACACCATGACTTCGTGGCCGTCGCAGGCCAATTCCCAGGCAGTGGTGACACCGATGATGCCGGCGCCCACGATTGCGATTTTCATTGGATTCGAAATGTCAGAAGAAGGCACGCATTGCGCGCCAAGCGCCGAGGATAGACGACGCGAGGCGGGCTGAGGTGCCCGGGCGAGGCGGATTCGATGCTCCGTTGTGCCGTCGCCGCAACGGCGGGGGCGGAGCCGTCGTCCTGCGCGGGCGCGGCGGGATGGTTCCTACGCTGCTTGCAGTGCTTGCTCGGCCTGCGCTGCGACGGCCAGCACGGGGTCGTCATGCAGCGCCGCATGCCAGATCATCAGCCCGACGGGCAGGCCCTCGGTGACGGGGCACGGGATCGAGATGGCGCAGCCGTCGAGCATGTTGATGATGGACGGATTGCGCAACAACAGGCTGTTGATGCGGAAGAACTCGTCATCCCGCTCGGCGCCAGGCGCCACGCTGGCAATGGTCGGGGCCGTGATCGGCAGGGTGGGCGAGAGCAGGGCGTCGAAAGGCGACAGCAAGGCTTCCATCCGTTCGATCCAGGCGTGGCGTGCGTGGATCAGCTCGATGTATTCGTGCGCCTTCATATGGGCGCCGTTGACGATGCGCCGGGCAACGCGGGGGTCGTAGCCGGCGCCGCTGCGCTCCAGCAACAGGCGATGCCAGGCATAGGCTTCGGCGGCGGAGAAGCCGCCTGTCGCGTTGATCGAGGCCAGTTCCGACAGCGGGGGTAGCGTGATCTCCTCGATCCGGGCGCCGGCCGCGCGCAGGCGAGCCAGGGCATCGTCCAAGGCGGCGGCGACCGCCGGTTCGAGCCCGTCAAGGAACACGTTGGTGGGGACGGCCAAGCGGTACGCGGCCAGCGGCGCGTTGCCGCGCGTGACATGGCGCCCGGCCAGGATTTCGTGGGTGATGACCGCGTCGCGCACCGAGCGCGTCATGGCGCACACGGTGTCGAGCGTGGTCGACAGCGGCAGCGCGCCATCGGCCGGCACCAGTCGCGCGGTGCTCTTGAAGCCGACGATGCCGTTGAGCGCGGCCGGGATGCGGATCGAGCCGCCGGTGTCCGAGCCCAGGCCGATGAAGGCCGCGCCACTGGCCACGGAAACCGCGGCGCCGGACGACGACCCGCCCGGAATGCGTGGCGTGGCCGTGTCGCAGGCATTGGCGGGCGTGCCGTGGTGCGGATTCACGCCGACCCCCGAGAAGGCGAATTCGGTCATGTTGGTGCGGCCCATGAGGGCCCCGCCGGCAGCGCGCAGGCGGGTCACTGCAATCGCATCGGCTTTCGCGGCCGGCGCGTGGGCGAGCACTTTCGAGCCGGCCGGCGTCGTTTGGCCCTCGATGTCGAACAGGTCCTTGGCGGAAAACGCGAGTCCGGCCAGGGGCTGTTCCGCGTTGGCGCGCGCCGCGTCCTCGCGGGCCCGGTCGAACATCGGGTGCGTGAAGACGTGGTTGCAGGCCGGCGATTCGGCGGCTGTGATGGCGTGCTCTATTTCGGTGCGCGCGTCGGTCCGGCCCGCGCGCAGTGCGAGGCGTGTGGCGTAAAGGTCGTGCATGCCCCCATGCTATACTCCTTGGGTTTCGCTGAGAGGGCGCCATCCGGGTCTACCCGGACAATCCAGGTAATCATCAGTTTAGAAACACATCCGCAAACCAGCCCACTCAAGGTGTCGTGATCCCCTTCAGGATCGCGATGACGGACTGGATTTAAGACACAACCTTTGGAGTTATTCCTATGTCGACCACCATGCGCGAAATGCTGGAAGCCGGTGTCCACTTCGGTCACCAAACCCGCTTCTGGAACCCCAAGATGGCCCCGTACATCTTCGGCCATCGCAACAAGATCCACATCATCAACCTGGAAAAGTCGCTCCCGATGTTCCAGGACGCGATGAAGTACGCCAAGCAACTCACGGCCAACCGCGGCACGATCCTGATGGTCGGCACCAAGCGCCAGGCCCGTGAAATCGTCGCGACCGAAGCCCGCCGCGCCGGCGTGCCCTTCGTCGACACCCGCTGGCTCGGCGGCATGTTGACCAACTTCAAGACGGTCAAGACCTCGATCAAGCGCCTCAAGGACATGAAGGCCCAGCAGGAAGCCGGCCTCGATTCGCTGAGCAAGAAGGAGCAACTGACCTTCTCGCGCGAAATCGCCAAGCTGGAAAAGGACATCGGCGGCATCCAGGACATGGCTGCGCTGCCGGACGCGATCTTCGTGATCGACGTGGGCTTCCACAAGATCGCCGTGGCCGAAGCCAAGAAGCTCGGCATTCCGCTGATCGGCGTGGTCGACTCGAACCACTCGCCTGAAGGCATCGACTACGTGATCCCCGGCAACGACGACTCATCGAAGGCCGTCACGCTGTACGCCCGCGGTATCGCCGACGCAATCATCGAAGGCCGCAACAGCGCCACCGGTGACGTGGTCAAGGCCATCGCCGAAGGCAACAGCGACGAGTTCGTGGAAGTCGAAGAGGGCGCTTCGGCCTGAGTTGCTCGCCCGCGAGCCTGAAGAAGGGGCTTCATGGCCCCTTTTTTTAATCTGAATATTGAGATAACGGAGAAAACAAATGGCTGCAATCACCGCAAGCATGGTCGGCGAACTGCGCGCAAAGACCGATGCGCCCATGATGGAATGCAAGAAGGCCCTGACCGAGGCCGAAGGCAACATGGAAAAGGCCGAAGAGCTGCTGCGCATCAAGCTCGGCAACAAGGCCGGCAAGGCATCGGCGCGCGTGACGGCTGAAGGCGTGGTCGCCGCATACGTCGACGGCACCGTCGGCGGCATGATCGAAATCAACTGCGAAACCGACTTCGTCACCAAGAACGACGCCTTCCTGGCCATGGCCAAGGCTGCCGCTGAACTGGTCGCGAAGCACAACCCGGCCGACGTCGCCGCGCTGGGCGCACTGCCCTATTCGCAAGACAGCTTCGGCCCCACGCTGGAAGACGTGCGCAAGGGCCTGATCGGCACCATCGGCGAGAACATGAGCTTCCGCCGCTTCAAGCAGTTCAATTCCGGCGCCAAGCTGGCTTCGTACCTGCATGGCGTGCGCATCGGCGTGCTGGTCGAGTACGAAGGCGACGACACGGCTGCCAAGGACGTCGCGATGCACATCGCCGCGATGAAGCCGGTCGCGCTTTCGACCGCCGACGTGCCCGCTGACCTGATCGAAAAAGAGCGCGCAGTTGCCATGGGCAAGGCCGAGGAAGACCGCAAGGTCGCCGAAGCCGCCGGCAAACCGGCGCAGTCGGCTGAAATCGTCGCCAAGCGCGTCGAAGGTGGCGTGCAGAAGTTCCTGAAGGAAGTCTCGCTGCACAACCAGCCTTTCGTGAAGAACGACAAGCAGACCGTCGAGCAGATGCTCAAGTCCGCCAACACCTCGATCAAGGGCTTCACGATGTACATCGTCGGCGAAGGCATCGAGAAGAAGGTCGACGACTTTGCCGCCGAAGTGGCTGCGCAAGTCGCTGCCGCCAAGGGCGAAAAGCCCGCGGCCTGACCGCCGCAAACGATGGCGCCGCGCGTGCGGCCCCATCACGCTCCCCGCTTAAACTCCCTCCCGCCAACCACTCAAGGAATCTCCTCATGCCCAACGCCCGCCCAGCCCACAAGCGCATCTTGTTGAAGCTGTCGGGAGAGGCGCTGATGGGAGACGATGCCTTCGGCATCAACCGCGCGACCATCGTTCGCATGGTCGAGGAAGTGGCGGAAGTGGTGAACATGGGCGTGGAAGTCGCCGTCGTCATCGGCGGCGGCAACATCTTCCGCGGCGTGGCCGGCGGTTCGGTCGGCATGGATCGCGCGACCGCCGACTACATGGGCATGCTTGCCACCGTGATGAACGCGCTGGCGCTGGCCGACGCGATGAACAAGCAGGGCCTCACGGCCCGCGTGATGTCGGCCATTGCGATCGAGCAGGTGGTCGAGCCCTACGTCCGTCCCAAGGCCTTGCAGTACCTCGAAGAGGGCAAGGTCGTGATCTTCGCGGCCGGTACCGGCAACCCCTTCTTCACCACCGACACTGCGGCCGCCTTGCGTGGCGCCGAGATCGGTGCTGAACTGGTGCTGAAGGCCACCAAGGTCGACGGCGTCTACACCGCTGACCCCAAGAAAGACCCCAGCGCCACGCGTTATGCGACGCTCAGCTTTGACGAAGCAATCGCGCAAAATCTCGGGATCATGGATGCCACCGCTTTCGCGTTGTGCCGCGACCAGAAATTGCCGATCAAGGTGTTCTCGATTTTCAAGAACGGCGCGCTGCGGCGCGTCGTGATGGGCGAGGATGAAGGCACACTGGTCCATGCTTGAGGCTTGAGGAGAATTGAAGTGACCATTGCAGATATTCGCAAGACGACTGATACCAAGATGAATCAGTCGCTCGCCGCATTCCAGAACAACCTGACGAAGATCCGCACGGGCCGTGCCAATCCGGCGCTGCTCGACTCGATCCATGTCGACTACTACGGCTCGCAGGTGCCGCTGAGCCAGGTCGCCAACGTGGCGCTGCTGGATTCGCGCACCATCAGCATCCAGCCCTGGGAAAAGGGCATGGGCGCGAAGATCGAGAAGGCCATTCGCGAAAGCGACCTCGGCTTGAACCCGGCCTCGATGGGCGACCTGATCCGCGTGCCGATGCCGCCGATGAGCGAAGAGCGCCGCAAGGAAATGACCAAGCTGGTGCGCAACGAGGGCGAGGCCGCCAAGATCGCCACGCGCAACCTGCGCCGCGACGCCAATGAAGCGGTCAAGAAGCTGGTCAAGGACAAAGCCGCGTCGGAAGACGACCAGAAGCGTGCCGAAGCCGAGATCCAGAAAGTGACCGACCGCCACATCGCGGAAATCGACAAGATGATCACGGCCAAAGAGGCCGAGATCATGGCTGTATAGGGTGATGACCCCCTCGCTCGGCACTGTCGTGTCGTCGCTGCCCCAGCGACTCTGGTTGCTCGGCACATGACGGCACCATCCGCCGTCCCCAATCACATCGCCATCGTGATGGACGGCAACGGTCGTTGGGCGACGCGGCGCTACCTACCGCGCGTGGCCGGGCACAAGCAGGGCGTCGAGTCGCTGCGGCGTTGCGTCCGTGCCTGCGCTGATCGCGGTGTGGGCGTGCTGACCGTGTTTGCGTTTTCGTCCGAGAACTGGAACCGTCCCGTCGAGGAAGTGTCCGGCCTCATGGACCTGATGGTCGGTTCGCTGGGCCGGGAAGTGCCGCGGCTGCGTGAGGACGGCGTGCAACTCCATTTCATCGGCGAACGTGGTGGCCTGTCCGACAAGATGATCGCCAGCCTGGTGCAGGCCGAGGCCGCAACCGCGCACAACACTCGCCTGGTGTTCAACGTCTGCTTCAACTATGGTGGCCGCTGGGATATCGCCCGTGCCGCCGCGCAACTGGCCGCGCGAGGCGAGCCCTTGACTGAAGTGAACCTCGACCGTGCGATGTCGCTGGCCCATGTGCCCGACCCGGACCTGTTCATCCGCACCGGCGGCGAACAGCGGCTGTCGAATTTCCTGCTCTGGCAAAGTGCGTATGCGGAGTTGTTCTTCAGCGACAAGCTGTGGCCGGAGTTCGACGAGGCTGCGCTCGACGAGGCCATCGCCGCATTCAGCAATCGCGAACGCCGCTTCGGCAAGACTTCGGCGCAGATCGCCGGTGGCGCTTCGAAGTCGCCGCGGCAAACGGCCTGAGGCGGCATGCTCAAGCAACGAATCATCACAGCGCTGGCCCTGCTGGCTGTCTTGCTGCCAGCCCTGTTCTACAAGTCGTACGAGCCCTTTGCGGTCGTCATGTTGGTGCTGATCGGCGCCGCTGCCTGGGAGTGGGGCCGACTCAATGGTTATGGGCCACGCTTGTCGCTGTTGCTGGGGGGCGAGATGGTGCTCCTTTGCGCGCTGTCCTGGTGGGTCGGCCTGCTCGGGCAATCGCTGACCATGGTCTGGATCATTGCCAGCGCGGCATGGGTGCTCGGCGGTGCGGCGCTGTTGCGGGTGGCCGTGCCGGGCTGGCCGAAGATACCGCGTGCGGTTCGCCTGGTTGGCGGGCTGCTGGCCTTGTGGGTGGCGTGGCTGGCGGCCGTGCAGGCACGCATGGTGGGCATCAATTTCCTGCTGTCGATCCTGCTGCTCGTCTGGGTGGCCGACGTTTTTGCCTACTTCGCGGGGCGTGCGTTCGGACTCAAGTTCACCAAGGGCAAGCTCGCGCCATCCATCAGCCCCGGCAAGAGCTGGGAAGGCGTGTGGGGCGGCATGGCGGGCGTGGTGGTGTTGGCGTTTGCCTGGGTCGTGTCAGATCGTGCGCTCGGCGCATCGGTGCACAGCCTGTACACGCGGCTGGATGCACGCGGCTGGTGGCTGCTCCTGATCGGCGTGGTGTTCCTGGCCGCGATGAGCGTGGTCGGTGACCTGGTCGAGTCCCTGATCAAGCGTGCCGCAGGCGCCAAGGACAGCAGCAACCTCCTGCCGGGCCATGGCGGGGTGCTGGACCGGGTCGACGCGTTGTTGCCGGTGCTTCCGCTGGCGATGATGCTGGTATCGCTGTGAACGAAGGACGAAAACTCCGCGTGACGGTGCTCGGGTCGACCGGTTCGGTTGGCGTCAGCACCCTTGACGTGATTTCGCGCCACCCGGAGCGCTTCGAAGTGTTCGCGTTGTCGGCGGCCACGAAGGTGGACGAACTGCTGGCCCAGTGCGCGCGCTACAAGCCGCGCTACGCCGCCATGGCGAGCGGGCCGCACGCGGCCCAGCTGGCTGAGAAGCTCAAGCAGAACGGCCTGGGCACGACCGTCCTGACCGCTCAGGGCGCCCTGGAAATGATCGCCTCGCATGAAGAGGTCGACGCCGTGATGGCCGCCATCGTCGGTGCGGCGGGCCTGGGGCCTTGCCTTGCCGCGGCGCGAGCCGGCAAGCGCCTGATGCTGGCCAACAAGGAGGCGATCGTCGTGGGCGGCGAACTGTTCATGCGCACGGTGCGCGACGGCGGTGCCAACCTGATGCCGATCGACAGCGAACACTCGGCCATCTTCCAGTGCCTGCCGGAAGACCGCAGCACCTGGGCTCAGCGCGTGGACCATGTGCTGCTGACGGCGTCCGGCGGTCCCTTCCGGTTGCGCGACCCGAAGACGCTCGGCGCCATCACGCCCGAGGAGGCCTGCGCGCATCCGAACTTCTCGATGGGCCGGAAGATTTCGGTCGACTCCGCCACCATGATGAACAAGGCGCTCGAGGTGATCGAGGCCAAGTGGCTGTTCGACCTGACGCCGGAACAGGTCAAGGTGGTGATCCACCCACAGCAGATCATCCATTCGATGGTGCAGTTCCAGGATTCCTCGGTGATCGCCCAACTCGGTACGCCCGACATGCGCGTGCCCATCGCTTGCGGCCTGGCCTGGCCCGCGCGTATCGAGAGCGGCGCCGGACGCCTGGATTTCGCCGCCTTGTCGGCCCTGACTTTCGAAGACGCCGACGCGGCGCGTTTCCCAGGGCTGCACCTGGCATGGCACGCGCTGCGCGCCTTGCCTGGGACCACAGCTGTGCTGAACGCCGCCAATGAAGTCGCTGTCGAAGCCTTCCTGGCGCGCCGATTGCGCTTCGACCGCATCCACGCGGTGAACCTTGAAACTTTGGAGACGGTCAGGCCCTCCAAGCCAGGATCGCTGGCCGATTTGCTGGCGCTCGACGCCGAGGCGCGCGCCGCCGCGAACGCCACCGCCCAACGGTTCGCCCACTGACGCGCGGCATCGCACAACAGAGGAATCCGGATGCTTACCCTCGTCGCCTTTGTTGTCGCGCTCGGCTTGCTGATCACGGTGCACGAGTACGGCCACTATCGGGTGGCCGTGGCGTGCGGCGTGAGGGTCAAGCGCTTCGGCATCGCCACCTTGCCATTTGGCGATCCTGACAGCCCCAACTTCCTGTCACGTTTCCTCTGGCGCATCAGCAAGCCGGTGTGGACGTACAAGCCGAAACGGCAGCATCCCGGGCAGGACACGGAATTTGCCTTCGGCGTCTTTCCATTCGGCGGCTATGTCCAGATGCTGGACGAGCGCGAAGGCGATGTTGCGCCCGAGGAGAGGTATCAGGCGCTCAACGCCCAGCCCTTGCGCTCGCGCGTGGCCATCGTGGCTGCCGGCCCGATCGCCAACCTGCTGCTCGCGGTGCTGCTGTATTCGATGGTCAACTGGATCGGTGTGCTGGAGCCGGTGGCACGCCTGGGGAAGCCGGCGGTAGCCTCCCTGGCCGAGCAGGCGGGCTTGCGCGGCGGTGAACTCATCGGTGCCGCAGCCTATGTCGGTGACGCGCTGGAGCCGGTGAGGTCCTTCGAAGACCTGCGTTGGCGCATGACGCGAGCCGCGCTGGATGGCCACGACCTCGAAGTCGAGATCGCGGGAGAGCAGGGCAAGCCGGCGCGCCTGCTGGTGCTGCCGCTGAGCCGCATCGAGGCCAAGGATGCCGATGCGCAGATGTTCCGCAAGATCGGTGTCCTCGCCCCCCTGACTCGGCCGGAGATCGGTGAAGTGGTCGCGGGCGGCCCTGGCGCCATGTCGGGTCTGCAGCGCGGCGACGTGGTGCGCATGGTCGGCAGCGAGGCGATCGTCGACGGGCAGCAACTGCGCGACGCGATTCGCGCTTCGGTGGATGGTGACAAGCCGCGCACGCAGCCTTGGCGCATCGAACGCGACGGTCGCACCATGACCCTCGACGTCACGCCCGAAGCGCGCGAAGAGGGCAAGCTCAAGGTCGGCCGGATCGGAGCCTACGTGGGCACCGCCCCCGAGATGGTCACGGTGCGGCAGGGCCTCGTGGACGGCTTCTGGCACGGCGTGGTGCGGACCTGGGAAGTGTCCGCGCTGACCGTGCGCATGATGGGCAAGATGGTGATCGGCGAGGCCTCGCTGAAGAACCTCAGCGGCCCGCTCACGATCGCCGATTACGCGGGCAAGTCCGCCAATGTCGGCTTCACGCAATACCTGCTGTTCCTGGCCCTGATCAGCGTGAGCCTCGGTGTACTGAACCTGATGCCTCTGCCGGTCCTCGATGGAGGGCACCTGATGTATTATCTTTGGGAGGGGCTGACTGGCAGGGGGGTCTCTACGGCATGGATGAACGGGCTTCAGAATGGCGGGCTCGTTTTGCTGCTGGTCATGATGTCGATCGCACTCTTCAACGACGTCTCACGGCTCTTTGGTTAACTTTCCACCGGCCCTTTCCGTGCCGGTTACTTCTCAGATGAACAAGTCAAACAGTCGCTTTCGTATGCGCAGCGTGGTCGCTTTGGTTGCGGCCTCCCTGGCCGCCACCGCCGCATGGGCCGTCGAGCCCTTCACGGTGCGAGACATCCGCGTCGAAGGCCTGCAGCGTGTCGAACCCGGCACCATCTTCGCTTCACTGCCATTCCGCGTGGGCGACACCTATAGCGACGAGCGCGGCTCGGCCGCGATCCGCGCACTGTTCGACCTGGGCCTGTTCAAAGACGTGCGCATCGATGTGAATGGCAACGTGCTCGTGGTCATCGTCGAGGAGCGGCCCACCATCGCCGGCGTCGATTTCGCCGGCACCAAGGAATTCGACAAGGCGGCCCTGACCAAGGCGCTGCGTGAAATCGGCCTCGCGGAAGGCCGGCCGTTCGACAAGGCGCTGGCGGATCGCGCCGAGCAGGAACTCAAGCGCCAGTACATCAGCCGCAGTCTCTACAACGCCACGATCATCACCACGGTCACACCGACCGAGCGCAACCGCGTGAACCTCACGTTCTCGGTGAACGAAGGCGATTCCGCCCGTATCAAGGACATCCGCATCGTCGGCAACAAGGAGTTCAGCGAGTCGACTTTGCTGGGCCTGTTCGACCAGGACAGCGGCGGCTGGCTCGCCTGGTACACCAAGTCCAACCAGTACGCGCGTACCAAGCTCAATGCCGACCTGGAGACGCTGCGCTCCTACTACATCACGCGCGGTTACCTCGAGTTCCGCATCGATTCGACGCAGGTCGCCATCTCGCCGGACCGGCAGGACCTGTCCATCACGGTAAACATCACCGAGGGCGAGAAGTTCACCGTCGCGGGCGTCAAGCTCGCCGGCAACTACCTCGGCCGTGACGACGAGTTCAAGTCGCTCGTGACGATCAAGCCGGGCGAGCCCTACAACGGCGAGTTGGTGGCGCAGACGACCAAGGCCTTCACCGATTACTTCGGCACCTTCGGTTACGCGTTCGCGCGCGTGCAGGCTCGGCCGGAGATCGATCGCAGCAACAACACCGTGACCATGAACCTGGTGGCCGAGCCCTCGCGCCGTGTCTACGTGCGTCGCGTCAGCATCGGCGGCAACAACCGCACGCGCGACGAGGTGGTCCGGCGCGAGTTCCGCCAGTTCGAGGCCTCCTGGTACGACGGCGACAAGATCAAGCTGTCGCGCGACCGCATCGACCGGCTCGGCTATTTCACCGAAGTCAACGTCGACACGCAGGAAATCCCAGGCGTTCCCGACCAGGTCGACCTGACCGTGACCCTGGTCGAAAAGCCGACCGGCACGCTGCAACTGGGCGCGGGCTTCTCGACCGCGGACAAGGTTTCCGTCACCTTCGGCATCACGCAGGAAAATGCCTTCGGTTCGGGCAACTTCCTTGGATTGAACGTCAACACCAGCAAGTACAACCGGGTCATCTCGCTCAACACGACCGATCCCTATTTCACCAAGGACGGCATCTCGCGCACGTTCAGTCTGTATCACACGTCTACCAGTCCGTACAACGACACCGTGGACGGGACCTACCGGCTGACGAGCGATGGCGGGAGCATCCGCTTCGGGGTGCCGTTCAGCGAAGTCGATACCGTGTTCTTCGGGGTCGGCGCGGAGCGGTACAAGTTCGATACGGGTACCCAGGCTTTGCTCTACACGCCGACGTCCTACAAGAACTATTTTGATTGCGGTCCCACGGTGTCCGGGTTCACCTGTGCGGAAGACACAAAGTGGGGCATTCCGTTGACGGTGGGCTGGGCTCGCGATGATCGCGACAGCGCCCTGGTTCCGTCACGTGGCAAGCTTCAACGGGCCAATCTCGAAGTGGGTGTCGCTGGCGACATGCGGTACGTCCGCTCCAGTTACCAATACCAGCAGTTCTTCCCGATCAGCAAGCAGTACACCTTCGCGATCAATACCGAGGTGGGCTATGCCAAGGCCTTTGGCGGCAAGGACTACCCGATCTTCAAGAACTTCTATGCGGGTGGCTTGGGCTCGGTTCGCGGCTTCGAGCAGAACTCCCTTGGCCCGAAGGACACGCCATTCCCGGGCCAGACCGAAGGCGCCGCGATCGGCGGCACCAAGAAGGCCATCTTCAATGCCGAACTGGGCACGCCGTTCCCCGGGGCGGGCAACGACCGTACGTTGCGCCTCTACGGCTTCTTCGACGCCGGCAACGTGTGGGGCGATCGCCAGTATCAGCAAGACGGCACTCCCGTGCTCACTGAACAACAATGGAAGGCCCAGAACAAGATTCGCGCTTCCGTGGGCATCGGCATCAGCTGGATTTCGCCGCTCGGCCCACTGCGGATTGCGTACGCGATCCCGGTGAAGCAGCAAAAGGAAATCCCGAATGTGACCAGCAATCCGTTCGATCCGCCGTTGGTCTCCAAGGATAGAATTCAGCGCGTTCAATTCCAGATCGGAACCGCCTTTTAATGACTCATTTGGCCCGTGCCTTTGGCGCCCTGTTGATTCCCGTTCTTGCGCTGTGCGCCGCGCAAGCGCAAGCGCAGCAGGAGACCTTTCGCGTCGGCTTTGTGAATCCTGATCGCGTGTTGCGCGAGGCCACGACTGCCAAGGCTGCGCAGGCCAAGCTGGAAGCCGAGTTCTCCAAGCGGGACAAGGATCTGCAGGCGCAGGGTGAGGCGCTGAAAGCCGCTTCCGAGAAGTTCGAGCGCGAAGCCCCCACACTGACGGAAACGCAACGCGCCACTCGCCAGCGCCAGTTGGTCGATCAGGACCGCGAGTTCCAGCGCAAGCGCCGCGAGTTCCAGGAAGACCTGAACGCGCGCAAGAACGAGGAGTTGCAAGCGGTCTATGAGCGCGCCAACCGGGTGGTCAAGCAAGTCGCCGAGGCGGAGAAGTACGATGCCATCCTCCAGGAGGCGATCTACATCAACCCCAAGCATGACATCACAGACAAGGTGATCAAGGCGCTGAACGCGTCCACGGCGGCGGGCACGGGTAACGGCGCAGGTACCGGCAAGTAAGGCGGCGACGAGAGTGGCGTTGCGCCTCGGAGCCATAGTCGATGCCCTCGGGGGAGAACTCCAGGGCGACGCGGACCTCGAAATCGCGCGTCTTGCGCCCCTTCAAAGCGCGAGTGCCGACTCGCTCAGTTTCCTGAGCAATCCGAAATTGGTGAAGGAACTCGCAAGCTGCGGGGCGGGCTGCGTCATCGTGTCGCCCGCCATGCGTGAGCCGGCGGCGGCGCGCGGTGCCTTCATCGTCACGCCCGACCCGTATCTCTACTTTGCGCGACTCACGCAACTCTGGAAACGTGCTCACGCCAAGACGGATACACAACCGCGCATTCACCCCAGTGCGGTGGTCGATCCGGAAGCTGTCGTCGATCCGACGGCCCGCATCGGCCCGCTCTGCGTGGTCGAACGGGGCGCACGCATCGGCGCCGAAACCGTGCTGAAGTCGAGCGTGATCGTGAGCGAGGATTGCCAGGTCGGCGCACGCTGCCTGTTGCATCCCGGCGTCGTGATCGGCGCCGACGGCTTCGGTCTGGCGCCAGAACGTGGAACCTGGGTCAAGATCGAACAGTTGGGCGCGGTGCGCATCGGCGATGACGTCGAAATCGGCGCCAATACCTGCATCGACCGCGGCGCGCTGGAAGACACGGTGATCGAGGACGGCGTCAAGCTCGACAACCTGATCCAGGTCGGCCACAACGTGCGCATCGGAAAGCACACGGCCATGGCCGGCTGCTCGGCGGTCGCCGGCAGTGCGGTGATCGGCCCGCATTGCACGGTGGGTGGCGCGGGCATGGTGCTGGGGCATCTGACGCTGGCCGAAGGGGTCCATATCTCGGCCGCCTCGCTCGTCACGCGGTCCATCCTCAAGCCGGGCCAGTACACCGGCGTGTTCCCCATCGACGACAATGCCGCGTGGGAGAAGAACGCCGCCACGCTGAGGCAACTCCACAGCCTGCGCGACCGGATCAAGGCCCTCGAAAAGAAGTGATTGCAGGACAGGAAAAATGACCACGCTCGATATCCACCAGATTCTCAAGCTGCTGCCGCACCGCTATCCGTTCCTGCTGGTGGACCGGGTGCTCTCCATGGAAAAGGGCAAGCGCATCACGGCTCTGAAGAACGTGACGATGAACGAGCCGTTCTTCAACGGCCACTTTCCGCACCGCCCGGTGATGCCGGGCGTGCTGATGCTCGAAGCCATGGCGCAGGCCGCCGCGCTGCTGTCGTTCCATTCGCTGGACATGGTGCCGGACGACAACACGGTCTACTACTTTGCCGCCATCGATGGCGCGCGCTTCAAGCGTCCGGTGGAGCCGGGCGACCAGCTCACGCTGGAGGTCACGATCGACCGAATGAAGGCCGGCATCTCGAAGTTCAGCGGACGCGCGCTGGTGGGCACCGAGCTCGCCTGCGAAGCGACGTTGATGTGCGCGATGCGTCAGATCAACTGAGCTGCGCGCGGGCATGACGCAAGTCCATTCGACGGCGATCGTCGACCCCGGGGCGCAACTCGACCCCACGGTCACGGTCGGCCCCTATACGGTCATCGGACCCCACGTGAAGGTGGGCCCCGGCACTTCCATCGGCCCGCATTGCGTGGTCGAGGGACGCACCACCATCGGGGCCGGCAACAGGATCTTCCAGTTCTCCTCGATCGGCGCGATTCCGCAAGACAAGAAGTATGCGGGTGAGCCGACCGAGCTCGTCATCGGCGACCGCAACACCATCCGCGAGTTCTGCACCTTCAACTTGGGCGTGCCCGGGGCAGGTGGCATTACGCGCATCGGCCATGACAACTGGATCATGGCTTACACCCATATCGCGCACGACTGCCATGTGGGCAACAGCGCAACGCTGGCCAACAACACGACGCTGGCCGGCCACGTGGAGCTGGGCGACTGGGTTACGGTGGGCGGGCTGGTGGGCATCCACCAGTTCGTGAAGGTCGGCGCCTACGCCATGGTCGGCTTCTCCACAGCGGTGTCCCAGGACGTCCCTCCCTACATGCTGGTCGACGGCAATCCGATGGCTGTGCGGGGATTCAACACCGTCGGACTGCGACGTCGCGGCTTCACCGCGGAGCGCCTGGCGGCGGTCAAGCAGATGCACCGCTTGCTGTACCGCCAAGGACGCACGCTGGAGGACGCGCGCGGTGCGATCAGCGCGTTGGCCGCCGAGGTGCCCGAGGCGGCGGCCGATGTCGCGTTGATGAGCGACTTCCTCGCGGCCAGCACGCGCGGCATCGCCAGGTGAACTCCCACCCCTGTATGCGCCTGGGCGCGGTGGGTCAGTGAAATGACAAGCCCCTCGGCACAGCACCAGTTCGCGATGGTCGCGGGCGAAGCGTCCGGCGATCTGTTGGCGAGCCTGCTGCTGGATGGCCTGCAGGCGCGTTGGCCGGACATGCGCTCGGTCGGCATTGGCGGTCCTCGCATGCTGGCGCACGGGTTCGAGAGCTGGTGGCCGCAGGAAAAGCTGGCAGTGCGCGGCTACATCGAGGTGCTGCGCCACTACGCTGAGATCGCGGGCATCCGTCGCCAGCTCAAGGCCCGTCTGCTGAAGGAGTTTCCGCCGCTCTTCATCGGTGTCGATGCGCCGGATTTCAATCTCGACCTGGAAGCCGGCTTGCGCAGCCGCGGCATGAAGACGGTGCATTTCGTCTGCCCTTCGATCTGGGCCTGGCGTGCCGATCGGGCGGACAAGATCCGCGCGGCGGCCGATCACGTCCTGTGCATCTTTCCGTTCGAACCGGCGCTGCTCGAGAAGCTGGGCATTGCCGCCAGCTACGTCGGCCATCCGATTGCCAACGTGGTGCCAATGGTGCCGGACCGGGCCGCGGCCCGCACCGCGCTGGGCATTGCGTCCGACGTACCTGTGGTCGCGCTGTTACCGGGCAGTCGGCGTTCCGAACTGCGCTATCTCGCATCGAGGTTCTTCGCGGCGGCAGCGTTGATGCAGCGCTCACGACCCGAGATCCAGTTCATCGCACCCGCCATTCCCGCCTTGCGCGCCGAGGTGGAGCAGATGCTGAAGGCCAGCCCGATGGCCGGCAAGGTGCAGTTGCTGGACGGCCAGTCGCACCTGGCGCTGGCCGCTTGCGATGCCACCCTGATCGCCAGCGGCACCGCCACGCTGGAGGCGGCGCTGTTCAAGCGGCCGATGGTGATTGCCTACAACATGCACTCGCTGTCGTGGCGGCTCATGCAGCGGCAGCAGTTGCAACCCTGGGTCGGATTGCCGAACATCCTGTGCGGCGAGTTCGTCGTGCCCGAGTTGCTGCAGGATGCGGCCTCGCCGGAAGCGCTGGCCGAGGCCACGCTGTCCTGGCTGGCATCGCCCGACAAGGTCGCGGCGCTGGAGCAGCGTTTTGCAACGATGCACGAGGAATTGCGCCGCGACACTCCGACACTTTGCGCCGATGCGATCCAGAAAGTTCTTGAAAGCTGAACAGGCCTCGCTGGTCTGGGATGCGCCGGGCCTCATGGCCGGCGTGGACGAGGCCGGCCGTGGTCCGCTCGCCGGCCCGGTCGTGGCCGCCGCGGTGATCCTCGACGACCTGCGGCCCATCCGCGGGCTGGCCGACTCGAAGACGCTGACCGCGCTGCAACGCGAGCGCCTGCACGACCAGATCATGGCCAAGGCGCTGTGCTGTTCGGTGGCGCAGGCGAGCGTCGAGGAAATCGACCGATTCAACATCCTGCAGGCGACGATGATGGCCATGCGTCGCGCGGTGGATGGGCTTCGCCTCAAGCCGGCGAAGGTGCTGGTCGATGGCAATCGGCTGCCGGTGCTCGACGTGTTGGCCGAGGCCATTGTCAAGGGCGATGCGCGTGTGAAAGCCATTTCCGCGGCCTCGATCCTCGCCAAGGTGCACCGCGATCGCTTGTGCGAACAGTTGCACCTGGAGTTTCCGCACTACGGCTTTGCCAACCACAAGGGCTATGGCACGCCGGAGCACATGGAGGCGCTGGAGCGGCACGGCGCCTGCGCGCATCACCGCCGTTCGTTCAGTCCGGTCGCGGCGGCGTATGCGCGCATGGGCACGGACGCCGTCGTCACGCAGGAGGTCGTGGTCGCGAATGGGGTCGTCGTCGATGCGACCGGGATCGTGGCCGCGCCATGACGTCGCCCGACATCCAGCACATCACATCGCGCGACAACCCGCTGCTGAAGGACCTTCGCAAGCTGGCGCAGGATCCCGGTGCCTATCGCAAGTTGGGCAAGCTTTGGCTCGAAGGCGATCACCTGTGCCGCGCCGCGCTTGCGCGTGGCGTGCGCCCGGCCGTCGCGGTCTTTGCCGAGTCGTTCTGGCCATCGGTGGCGCCGGAATGGGTGCGGTCCGCCGGCAAGACGATCGTCGTGGCCGACGCGCTGCTGGCCGGCGTCAGTGGCCTTGAATCGCCAGCGCCGATGGGCTTCGTGCTGGATCTGCCGGCGCGGCCGGAACTGCTCGCAGACGCGCCGACGGTCGTGCTGGATCGCCTGCAGGACGCAGGAAACGTGGGGTCGATCCTGCGCAGTGCTGCGGCCTTCGGATTCACGCAGGTGGTGGCGCTCAAGGGCACGGCTGCGCTGTGGGCGTCGAAGGTCCTGCGGGCCGGCATGGGCGCGCACTTCGGCCTGCGCCTGATCGAAGGCGTGGGGATCGACGCGCTCGAGGCATTGCAGGTGCCGTTGATCGCAACCAGTTCGCACCGCGGCGATTGGCTGCACAAGGCCCGCTTGCCACATCCTTGTGCATGGCTCATGGGGCACGAAGGGCAGGGCGTTTCAGTCGAACTGGAAGCGCGCGCAACCCACCACATTCGCATTGCGCAGCCAGGTGGCGAAGAGTCGCTCAATGTTGCCGCTGCAGCGGGGATATGCCTGCATGCGAGCGCCGCTTCGGCGAAAGCGTGAACGCCGCCAGCTATAATCAAGGGCTTTCCCGCATACACCCCCCGCCCACAGCGCACTAGCCGTACTCCTCGACGAAAGTCGCACCCCCGCGAGTCAGATCCTGGGTGCACTCTGGGCGTCATCCATTCGGAGAACCCCAGTGCTTTTGTCTCTCAAGGGAGCTTTCCCGCCCGCCATCCTGGCGCTTGCAGACGGCACGGTCTTTCAAGGCAACTCGATTGGCGCCGCCGGCGCCACCACCGGCGAAGTGGTGTTCAACACCTCGATGTCCGGTTACCAGGAAATCCTGACCGACCCCAGCTATTGCCAGCAGATCGTGACGCTCACGTATCCGCACATCGGCAACTACGGCGTCAACCTGGAAGACATCGAAGCCGACAAGATCCATGCCGCCGGCCTGATCATCAAGGACCTGCCGCTCGTCGCGTCCAACTTCCGCAAGACGGCCACGCTCAGCGAATACCTGGTCGCCGGCAAGACGGTTGCCATTGCGAACATCGACACGCGCAAGCTGACGCGCCACCTGCGCACGCATGGCGCGCAGAACGGCTGCATCCTGGGCCTGGCGCAAGGCGAGACCGTGACGCAGGCGTTGATCGACAAGGCCATCGCCGCCGCCAAGGCCGCGCCGAGCATGTCGGGCCTGGACCTGGCCAAGGTTGTGTCGGTCAAGCAGACGTATGAATGGAACCAGACCGAGTGGAAGCTCGGCGCGGGCTACGGCGTCCAGATCACCCCCAAGTTCCACGTCGTCGCCTACGACTTTGGTGTGAAGAAGAACATCCTGCGCATGATCGCCCAGCGCGGCGCGCGCATCACGGTGGTGCCGGCGCAGACGCCCGCGGCCGACGTGCTCAAGCTGAAGCCGGACGGCATCTTCCTGGCCAACGGCCCCGGTGACCCGGAGCCTTGCGACTACGCGATCAGCGCGGTCAAGGAACTGATCGAGACCGGCATCCCGACCTTCGGCATCTGCCTGGGTCACCAGATCATGGCGCTGGCCTCCGGCGCGAAGACCTTCAAGATGAAGTTCGGCCACCACGGCGCGAACCATCCGGTGAAGGACCTCGACAGCGGCCGTGTGAGCATCACCAGCCAGAACCACGGCTTCGCGGTCGACGAGAAGTCGCTGCCGGCCAACCTGCGACCCACGCACATCAGCCTGTTCGACAACACGCTGCAAGGCCTGGCGCGCACCGACAAGCCGGCCTTCTGCTTCCAGGGCCACCCGGAAGCCTCGCCCGGCCCGCACGACATCAGCTATTTGTTCGACCGCTTCACGGCGCTCATGGAGAAACATAAGAATGCCTAAGCGCACAGACCTCAAGAGCATCCTGATCATCGGCGCCGGCCCGATCATCATCGGCCAGGCCTGCGAGTTCGACTACTCGGGCGTGCAGGCCTGCAAGGCCCTGCGCGAGGAGGGCTACAAGGTCATCCTGATCAACAGCAACCCCGCGACGATCATGACCGACCCGGCCACGGCCGACGTCACCTACATCGAGCCGATCACCTGGCAAACGGTCGAGAAGATCATCGCCAAGGAACGCCCCGATGCGATCCTGCCGACCATGGGCGGCCAGACCGCGCTGAACTGCGCGCTGGACCTGTGGCGCAACGGCGTGCTCGACAAGTACAAGGTCGAACTGATCGGCGCGACGCCCGAAGCCATCGACAAGGCAGAGGACCGCCTGAAGTTCAAGGACGCGATGACCAAGATCGGTCTCGGTTCGGCCCGCTCGGGCATCGCGCATTCGATGGACGAGGCGTGGGCGGTGCAGAAGACCGTCGGCTTCCCTACAGTGATCCGCCCCAGCTTCACGCTGGGCGGCACGGGTGGCGGCATCGCCTACAACCCGGAAGAGTTCGACACCATCTGCAAGCGCGGGCTGGAAGCCTCGCCGACCAACGAGTTGCTGATCGAAGAATCGCTGCTCGGCTGGAAAGAGTACGAGATGGAAGTGGTGCGCGACAAGGCGGACAACTGCATCATCGTCTGCTCGATCGAGAACCTGGACCCGATGGGCGTGCACACGGGCGACTCGATCACCGTCGCGCCCGCGCAGACGCTGACCGACAAGGAATACCAGATCCTGCGCAATGCCTCGCTGGCAGTGCTGCGCGAGATCGGTGTGGACACGGGTGGATCGAACGTGCAGTTCTCCATCAACCCGAAGGACGGCCGCATGGTCGTCATCGAGATGAACCCGCGCGTGTCGCGCTCGTCGGCGCTGGCATCGAAGGCCACCGGTTTCCCGATCGCCAAGGTCGCGGCCAAGCTGGCCGTGGGCTACACGCTCGACGAACTGCGCAACGAGATCACGGGCGGCGCCACGCCGGCATCGTTCGAGCCGTCGATCGACTACGTCGTCACAAAGATCCCGCGCTTCGCATTCGAGAAATTCCCGCAGGCCGACTCGCGTCTGACCACGCAGATGAAGTCGGTCGGGGAAGTCATGGCCATGGGCCGCACCTTCCAGGAGTCCTTCCAGAAGGCGCTACGTGGCCTCGAAGTCGGCGTCGACGGCATGAACGAGAAGACGCAAGACCGAGAAGTGCTCGAGAAGGAACTGGGCGAACCCGGCCCCGAGCGCATCTGGTACGTGGGCGACGCCTTCGCGATGGGCCTGAGCGTGGATGAAGTGTTTGCGCTGACCAAGATCGACCCGTGGTTCCTGGTGCAGATCGAGGAGATCGTGAAGATCGAGCTCGAACTGGAAACCAAGTCGCTCGACGACATCGACCGCGACACGTTGCTCGCGCTCAAGAAGAAGGGCTTCTCGGATCGCCGTCTGGCGTTCCAATTGAAGACCACCGACACGGCTGTGCGCGAGAAGCGCCGCGCCCTGAACGTGCGCCCGGTCTACAAGCGCGTCGACACCTGCGCCGCAGAGTTCGCCACCAATACGGCCTACATGTACTCGACCTACGAGGACGAGTGCGAAGCCGCACCCACCGACAAGAAGAAGATCATGGTGCTCGGCGGCGGTCCCAACCGCATCGGCCAGGGCATCGAGTTCGACTACTGCTGCGTGCATGCCGCGCTGGCGATGCGCGAGGACGGCTACGAGACCATCATGGTCAACTGCAATCCCGAGACCGTGTCGACCGACTACGACACCAGCGACCGTTTGTACTTCGAGCCGCTGACGCTGGAAGACGTGCTGGAAATCGTCGACAAGGAAAAGCCGATCGGCGTGATCGTGCAGTACGGCGGCCAGACGCCGTTGAAGCTCGCCCTCGGCCTCGAAGCCAACGGCGTGCCGATCATCGGCACCTCGCCCGACATGATCGATGCGGCCGAAGACCGCGAACGTTTCCAGCAACTGCTGCACAAGCTCGGCCTGCGCCAACCGCCGAACGCCACCGCGCGTGCCGAGCCCGAAGCATTGACCAAGGCGGCTGAACTCGGCTATCCGCTGGTGGTGCGCCCGAGTTACGTGCTCGGCGGTCGCGCCATGGAAATCGTGCATGAGCAGCGCGACCTCGAGCGCTACATGCGCGAGGCGGTGAAGGTGAGCAACGATTCGCCGGTGCTGCTGGACCGCTTCCTCAACGACGCGGTCGAATGCGACGTGGATTGCATCCGCGACGCCACTGGCGCGACGCTGATCGGCGGCGTGATGGAGCACATCGAGCAAGCCGGCGTGCACTCGGGCGACTCCGCCTGCTCGCTGCCGCCCTACAGCCTCAAGGCTTCGACGATCGCCGAACTCAAGCGCCAGAGCGCCGCGATGGCCGAGGCACTGAACGTGGTCGGCCTGATGAACGTGCAGTTCGCGATCCAGGAGAAGGACGGCCAGGACGTGATCTACGTGTTGGAAGTCAACCCGCGTGCCTCGCGCACCGTGCCTTACGTGAGCAAGGCGACGGGCATCCAACTGGCCAAGGTCGCGGCCCGCTGCATGGCCGGCCAGTCGCTGGCGTCGCAAGGCATGACGAAGGAAGTCACGCCCCCGTACTTCAGCGTCAAGGAAGCCGTGTTCCCCTTCGTCAAGTTCCCGGGCGTGGACACCATCCTCGGCCCCGAGATGAAGTCGACCGGTGAAGTCATGGGCGTGGGCAAGACCTTCGGCGAAGCCTTCGTGAAGTCGCAGCTCGGCGCCGGCACGCACCTGCCGAAGTCGGGCAAGGTCTTCATCTCGGTGAAGAACAACGACAAGGCGCGTGCCGTCGAAGTGGCGCGCGGCCTGGCCACGTTGGGCTTCGACTTGATTGCCACCAAGGGCACGGCGGCTGCGCTCAACGCGGCGGGCGTGACTTGCGCCGTGGTCAACAAGGTCACCGAAGGCCGTCCGCACATCGTCGACATGATCAAGAACAACGAGATTGCGCTGGTCATCAACACGGTCGAGGAACGCCGCAATGCGATCACCGATTCGCGCCAGATCCGCACCTCGGCCTTGCTGGCGCGCGTGACGACGATCACGACGATCTTTGGTGCCGAAGCTGCCGTTGAAGGCATGAAGCACATGAACGAACTGAGCGTGATTTCAGTGCAGGAGATGCACGCTCAGTTGATGCACTGAATCACTGAAATCGGGCCGGTGCTGTCCGCCCGAATCGGGCGTGCTGCCGGCGATACAAATGCTCGCGATACCTGCAGGTAGTCGCCGCGCCTGGCATCGCACCCAGTCTCGGACGTCCCTCCCCGCCCATTTCAGCGATTCAGCGGACGAGTGCATTAACCTTGGCGTTTGCTCGCACTTCCGCGAGCAATATCAGCGGACCGGCAGCGCCGGTTCCGCGTTGGTCCTGGACGGAGTACCAGCCCTATGGAATCTCAAGTTGTAGAAGTCGACCTGGCCGATTGGGCCGGCGCCAAGCCCAACGACGCTTTGATCGCGGAACTCGAAGCCGGCAAGGTCCTGTACTTTCCGCGCCTGGGTTTCGAACTCCTGCCATCGGAAGCCAGGTTGCTGGACCCGGCGCTGCTCGCGAAGGGCGTTCGCAACATCAGCCTGGACGGCGGCGGCAAACTCAAGGGCGTCGAGGGTGACGAGTCCGTGCAGCAGGCGGCCACGGCCATGATCGGGCGTTTCCGCTCGCAGGCACGCCAACTCATCGACGGGTTGCTGCCGCACTACAGCCCGTCCTTGCGCATGGCGCCGACCAGCTTCAGGCCGGCCCAGGTCGAGACGCGCGTGCAATCGTGGCGTGCCGATGACCGCCGCTTGCACGTGGATTCGTTTCCGTCGCGCCCCAACTACGGCGAACGAATCCTGCGCGTGTTCACCAACCTGAATCCGCAGGGTGCGCCGCGCGTCTGGCGTGTCGGTGAGCCCTTCGAGACCGTGGCGCAGCGCTTCCTGCCGCGTGCGAAGCCCTATTCGCACATGCAGGCCAGCGTGTTGAAGATCCTGCACGTCACCAAGTCCTTCCGCAGCGAATACGACCACCTGATGCTGCAGTTGCACGACGCGATGAAGTCCGACATGGACTACCAGAAGTCGTCGCCCCAGGAGACCGTGCTGTTTCCCCCAGGGTCGGTGTGGGTTTGCTTCTCGGACCAGACTTCGCATGCCGTGATGTCGGGCCAGTTCATGGCGGAACAGACCCTTCATTTGCCCGCCGCGAGCCAATACAATCCGCAGGCAAGTCCGCTGGCCATCCTGAGCCGGCTGACCGGACGAACCCTCGTCTGATTCGCACCTTTGGCACCGCCGAACGGCGACGTTCGGCGGTTTCGCTTTTTGAGACTGAAAACCATGGCCACTATTCCGATCACCAAGCGCGGTGCCGAGAAACTTCGCGCAGAACTGCACCGTCTGAAGACGGTCGACCGCCCCTGGGTCATCAACGCGATTTCCGAAGCCCGTGCCCAGGGCGACCTGAGCGAAAACGCCGAATACGAAGTCGCCAAGGACCGCCAGGGCTTCATCGAAGGCCGCATCCAGGAAGTCGAAGGCAAGCTCTCGGCCGCCCAGATCATCGACCCCGCGGCGCTCGATGCCGGCGGCCGCGTCGTGTTCGGCTCCACGGTCGAACTGGAAGAAGAGGAGACCGGCGAGGCCGTCAAATACCAGATCGTCGGCGAAGACGAGGCGGACCTGAAGCTGGGCCTCATCAACATCTCCAGCCCGATCGCCCGTGCGCTGATCGGCAAGGAAGAGGGCGATACCGCGGAAGTGCAGGCGCCCGGCGGCCTCAAGCGCTACGAGATCGTCGCGGTCCACTACGTCTGACAAGGATGCGTGGCCTGGTTGCCCGCCTGCCGGGTTTTGTCGCGGCGCTGTGGTGGGGCAGCCTGGGCACGATCGGTTTCCTGGTCGTGCCGCTCTTGTTCAAGAACCTGCCGACACCGGCAATGGCGGGTGGCATGGCGGCCAGGCTGTTCACTGCGCAGACCTGGGTTTCGCTGGGCTGCGCGATGCTGCTCTTGATGATGAGCCGCTCGGCCCGCCTGCCTGAACTGGGAGCACGGGTGCACGCGGCGTTGCCGTTCGTGCTGCTGGGCCTTTTGCTGGCCTTGCTGGGCGAGTTCGGCGTCGCGCCACGCATCGTGGCCCGCGACAACCTGCCGCTGTGGCATGCCGTCGGCAGTGGCATGTACCTCCTGCAATGGGCCAGCGCCGCCGTCGTGCTCTGGCGTGTGCTGCGGCAGCCCGACCCGCTGCCTGGCTGACAAAAACTATTCGTGCCAGTGCTCGGCCACCCAAGTGGCAGGGCGGATGAAGCGGAAGCGGCGGTTGCGGCGGCCGGCCAGCGCATCGGGTGGATTGCACTCGCCGTGAAAGATCATCACGCGTGCACCTTCCGGCACGAAGGGTCGGCGCCAGTAGTTGGTCGGCCAGATCGGAATCCCGCCGTACTTGAAGCTCGGGCACCAGTCGCTGGGCCAGTACGTCAGCTTCCCCTGTTCATGCACATAGTCCGACAGGTAGGTCTGCTCGTTGCGAAACTTCTCGCGCATCGCAGTTTCGTTCGCTCGGAAGTAGTCCAGCACGTCGGCATGCGCGCCGATCGTGTAGCGGTAGACCGATGAATTGCCGGTCACGCGCCACGGCCGCCGGTAGTCCTTGATGATCACGAACTCGCCGGGGTAGCTGAAGAACTCGTCCAGGCTGCCAACCACCACGATGTCCAGGTCCAGGAACAGCGCCTGGCCTTGCAGCCCGTAGACATCGGGCAAGTCACGGCTCAGCGTGGTGAGCTTGCGCCAGGCGCGGTCGCGTACGCCGGCGGCTTCAGGACGGATGTCAAAGCGCGGGATCGGGAAGCATTCGACCTCGCTGCGGATGCCGACGCTGTCATCCGTCAGGCAGATGAAGCGGAAGTCCCCCGTCAGATGGCGGCGCGCCATCGCGTAGAGCTTGTTGACGTAGGTGGCCTCGTATTTCGTGCCCCACTTCATGCAGACGATGTGGCGCATCGGCTGCGCCGTTGACTCCGCCGCCATCGCTCAGTCTGCCTGGCGCTGCTTCTTGACCGAGAGCGGCTTGCGCGGCTTGGCGCGCTTGATGTTGCCGCCGGCCGTCAGGCGCTGGTTGCCCAGCACGCGCAGCGTCTTGATCTCCGGACGCTGGCCGGCACGCTTGCTGTACTTGACGACCTTGATGTCGCGCGGCCCGGGCATCCGGTCCTCGTCGACTTCCTTGACCTTCTCGACCTTGGGACGCCACAGCACCAGCAGCTTGCCGATGTGCTGGATCGGCGCGGCGTTGAGGTCGTTGGCCAGCGTCTGCAGCATGGCGTCGCGCGCGAGCCGGTCGTCCGAGAACACGCGGATCTTGATCAAGCCATGGGCCTTCAGCGCGGCGTCGGCTTCCCTGGTGACAGCGGGGGTGAGCCCATCGCTGCCGATCATCACGATCGGGTTCAGGTGGTGCGCTTCGGAGCGGTGCTCCTTGCGCTGGGCGGGGGTCAATTGAATGGCGGGCATACCCGTATTATCGAACCACTGTGAAACGATCCCTTCCAAACAATATTTTTCGACACTTTGCGATCGCTGAAACGCCGCGAGCGACGAGCGCTGCGCCGGGCCGCCCCAAGCAAGCTCGCACCCCCTCGGGGGGCAGCGAGGACACGAAGTGCCGAGCGTGGGGGTCCATGGACACTGCGCCGGGCCGCCCCAAGCAAGCTCGCACCCCCTCGGGGGGCAGCGAGGACACGAAGTGCCGAGCGTGGGGGTCTCATTGACTACCAAGTCCACAGGCAAGAAGGTCAACAAGGCCTGGTTGCACGACCATATCAACGACCCCTGGGTCAAGCTGGCGACCCGCGAGGGCTACCGAGCCCGCGCCGCCTACAAGCTCAAGGAAATCGACGAGACGCTGGGGCTCATCAAGCCCGGCCATCTCGTCATCGACCTCGGTTCGACGCCCGGTGCCTGGAGCCAGTACGCCAGGCGCCGCATGGCTCCGGGCGGGGCGGCGTCAGGCCAATTGCAGGGCACCATCATCGCGCTCGACATGCTGCCGATGGAGCCGATCGAGGGCGTGACCTTCCTGCTGGGAGACTTCCGCGAGCCGGAGGTGCTGGCGCAGCTGGAAGCCGCGCTGCACGGGCGCAAGGCTGACGTGGTGGTGTCCGACATGGCGCCCAATCTCTCGGGCATTGCGTCCGCCGATGCAGCGCGCGTTGCGCACCTGGTGGAACTTGCGGTCGACTTCTCGAATCAGCACCTGAGGCCTGATGGCGCACTGGTGACCAAGCTGTTCCACGGCAGCAGCTATGACCCGCTGAACAAGCTGTTCAAGGACACGTTCAAGGTGGTCAAGAAGGTGAAACCAAAGGCCTCGCGGGACAAATCGTCCGAGACTTTCCTGGTCGGCATCGGGCTTCGGACTACAGATACGCATTGATACGTCCGACGAATAACGCCTCATTTCGGGACATAACCGTGCTTTGCCTATGGCTGCTGAGGTCATTCATGCCTATTTCGCAGCTTGAAAAGCCTAAAATGACCGCCAATTGCCTGCCTGGTGCGCGGATTTCCCGCCTTGTCACACGCACCGCCTGACTGGAGCTTCGGTTTGAATAATCAGTGGTTTTCGAAAATTGCCGTTTGGCTCGTCATTGCGATGGTGTTGTTCACCGTGTTCAAGCAGTTCGACACGCGTGGCGGCGCTGGCGCTGGCGCGGTGAGCTACTCCGAATTCCTGGACATGGTTCGCAGCAAGCAGATCAAGACCGCGTCCATCCCGGAAAGCCTGATGGGCGGCGAGATCGTCGCGGTCAGCACGGATGACCGCAAGATCCGCACCAACTCCACCGGCCTCGACCGCGGCCTGGTCGGTGACCTGATCGACAACAACGTCAAGTTCGACGTGCGTCCGCGCGAAGAAGGCTCGCTGCTCATGACGCTGCTGGTCAGCTGGGGCCCGATGCTGCTGCTGATCGGCGTCTGGGTCTACTTCATGCGACAGATGCAGGGCGGCGGCAAGGGCGGGGCGTTCAGCTTCGGCAAGAGCAAGGCCCGCATGCTCGACGAGAACAACAACACCGTCACCTTCGCCGACGTCGCGGGTTGCGACGAGGCCAAGGAAGAAGTGAAGGAAGTCGTCGACTTCCTGAAAGACCCGCAGAAGTTCCAGAAGCTCGGCGGTCGCATTCCGCGCGGCCTGTTGCTTGTCGGCCCTCCCGGCACCGGCAAGACGCTGCTGGCCAAGTCGATCGCCGGCGAAGCGAAGGTTCCGTTCTTCTCGATCTCCGGTTCCGACTTCGTCGAAATGTTCGTCGGCGTGGGCGCGGCCCGTGTGCGCGATATGTTCGAGAACGCCAAGAAGAACGCTCCCTGCATCATCTTCATCGATGAAATCGATGCGGTCGGCCGTCAACGTGGTGCTGGCCTCGGCGGTGGCAATGACGAGCGCGAGCAGACGCTGAACCAGATGCTGGTCGAGATGGACGGCTTCGAAACCAACCTCGGCGTGATCGTCGTGGCTGCCACCAACCGCCCGGACATCCTGGACGCCGCCTTGCTGCGCCCCGGCCGTTTCGACCGCCAGGTCTATGTGACGCTGCCGGACATCCGCGGTCGCGAGCAGATCCTCGGCGTGCACATGCGCAAGGTGCCGCTCGGCCAGGACGTGAACCCGAATGTCATCGCCCGCGGCACGCCCGGCATGTCCGGCGCGGACCTGGCCAATCTCTGCAATGAAGCAGCCCTGATGGCCGCCCGCCGCAGTGCCCGCGTCGTCGAGATGCAGGACTTCGAGAAGGCCAAGGACAAGATCTTCATGGGCCCCGAGCGCAAGAGCATGGTCATGCCCGAGGAAGAGCGCCGCAACACGGCGTACCACGAGTCCGGCCACGCCCTCATCGGCAAGCTGCTGCCCAAGTGCGACCCGGTGCACAAAGTCACCATCATTCCGCGCGGCCGTGCCCTGGGCGTGACCATGAGCCTGCCGGCACAGGACCGCTACAGCTACGACCGCGACTACATGCTGAACCAGATCAGCATGCTGTTCGGCGGCCGCATCGCCGAAGAAGTGTTCATGCACCAGATGACCACCGGCGCCAGCAACGACTTCGAACGCGCCACCCAGATCGCACGCGACATGGTGATGCGCTACGGCATGACCGAATCGCTGGGCCCGATGGTCTATGCCGAGAACGAGGGCGAAGTTTTCCTCGGCCGCTCGGTCACCAAGACGACCAACATGAGCGAGTCGACCATGCAGAAGGTCGACGCCGAAGTCCGCCGCATCATCGACGAGCAGTACGCCCTGGCGCGTCGCCTGATCGAAGAGAACAGCGACAAGATGCATGCCATGGCAAAGGCCCTGCTCGAGTGGGAAACCATCGACACTGAGCAGCTCGACGACATCATGGCCGGCAAGGAGCCGCGTCCGCCCAAGGACTGGACGCCGCGCATTCCGCCGTCGGGCAGCAGCGGTGGCGGCACCGGTGGTACCGCCGTCAAGCCGGACCCGACACCGACCGCAGCGTGAGCGTCTTGCGTCGGCAAGCAACGGGGCCATCGGCCCCGTTTTTTCATGGGTGGAGTGGTCGGCCATGAACGTCTGGCAGACCGCCCGGTTTCGGATCGACCTCGCGCAGCCGCGCGTGATGGGGATCGTCAACGTCACGCCCGATTCGTTCTCGGACGGCGGCAGCTACGCGGACGCCGCCGCGGCCTTGCGCCATTGCGAAGAGATGATCGGGCAGGGCGCCGACATTCTCGACATCGGCGGCGAATCGACCCGGCCGGGCAGCCCTGCGGTGCCGCTCGAACTTGAACTGGCGCGCGTGTTGCCGGTCGTGCGCGAAGCGGTCAGGCTCGGCGTCGCGATTTCCGTCGACACCTACAAGCCCGAGGTGATGCGCGCCGTCCTCGACCTGGGCGCCGACATCATCAACGACATCTGGGCCTTGCGCCAACCCGGCGCGCGCGAAGCGATTGCGGCGCATCCGGCCTGCGGCGTTTGCCTGATGCACATGCATCGTGATCCGCAGACCATGCAGGCGTCGCCGATGGAAGGCGACGTGGTGCCTCAGGTGCGGGCTTTCCTGGTCGATGCGACGGAGGAACTGAAGACGCTGGGCATCGATGACTCGCGCATCGTGCTCGATCCGGGCATTGGCTTCGGCAAGACTGTGCCGCAGAATTTCTCGCTGCTTGCACGGCAACAGGAATTGCTCGCGGCGGGTTATCCGCTGTTGGCGGGTTGGTCGCGCAAGTCCTCGCTCGGCGCTGTGACTGGCATCGCCGACGCATCGGCACGGCTGCTCCCTAGCGTGGTGGCGGCAGTACTTGCGGTGGAACGTGGTGCGCGCATCGTGCGCGTGCACGACGTGCGCGAGACAGTGGAAGCGCTCGCCGTGTGGCGAGCAATGAATCAAGAGCCCCCAGGGCCGGGCCCTGCCCGGCCCGCCCCCCGCGGGGGATCGAGTCGAGATGGCAGAGCCACATCGACTCAAGAACAACCGAGGAAGGAAGAAACATGACACGGCAGTATTTCGGCACCGACGGCATCCGGGGCATGGTTGGCGTACCGCCCATCACCCCCGACTTCGTCTTGCGTCTTGCGCACGCCGTTGGTCGCGTGCTGAAGCAGAAGGAGTCGCGACCCACCGTGCTGATCGGCAAGGACACGCGAATTTCCGGCTACATGCTGGAATCGGCGCTGGAATCCGGCTTCAACTCGGCGGGTGTCGACGTCGTTCTGCTGGGCCCGCTGCCCACGCCCGGCGTCGCCTACCTCACGCGGGCCCAACGTGCCAGCCTGGGCGTGGTCATCAGCGCCAGCCACAACGCCTTTCCGGACAACGGCATCAAGTTCTTCAGCGCACAGGGCACCAAGCTCGACGACGACTGGGAATTGGCCGTCGAGGCCGCGCTGGAGGAACCGCCGGTGTGGGCCGATTCGGCCAACCTCGGCAAGGCGCGCCGCCTCAACGATGCGACCGGGCGCTACACCGAGTTCTGCAAGAGCACCTTCGCCAATGACCTGACGTTGCGCGGCCTCAAGCTGGTGGTCGATGCGGCCCATGGGGCGGCGTACCAGGTCGCTCCGCAGGTGTTCCATGAACTGGGCGCCGACGTCACGGTCATCGGCTGCGCGCCGGATGGGCTCAACATCAACAAGGGCGTCGGCGCGACGCATCCGCAGGCCCTGATCGACACGGTCAAGGCACAGCAGGCCGACTACGGCATCGCGCTCGACGGCGATGCGGACCGGCTGCAACTGGTCGATGCCAGTGGTCGCCTTTTCAACGGTGATGAACTGCTCTACCTCATGACCAACGAACGCCTGGCGCGCGGTGAGCGGCTGGAAGGCGTCGTCGGCACGCTGATGACCAACAAGGCGGTCGAAGTTGCGTTGCGCAGCAAGGGCATCGACTTCGTGCGAGCCAAGGTGGGCGACCGCTACGTGCTGGAGGAACTGACCAAGCGCCGCTGGGTGCTCGGCGGTGAGGGCTCGGGTCATTTGCTGGCGCTCGACCGCCACACCACGGGCGATGGCATCGTGAGCGCGCTGCAGGTGCTCCAGGCGTGCGTGCGATCCAGCCAGAGTGTTGCGCAGTTGCTGGCCGACGTGACCTTGTTTCCCCAGACGCTTATCAACGTGCGCCTGCGCGATGGCCAGGACTGGCGCAACAACTCGGCGCTGGCGGATGAGACGAAGCGCATTGAGGCCGAACTCGGCGACGCCGGACGCGTGCTCATCCGCGCAAGTGGCACCGAGCCACTGCTGCGCGTGATGGTCGAGGCGCGCGATCCGGTCCAGGCGGAAGGCTGCGCGCGCAGGCTCGTGGCAACGGTCGAAGCGGGTTGAAGCGGGAGCTCATGTGATCGAGATCAGGCTGGCCGACTACGCCGACTCGGCGGATGGCGCTGCTGTCATTTCCTTGCTCGACACCTATGCGCGCGACCCGGCGGGCGGTGGCGCCGCCATTCCGCTCAAGTTGCTGACGCGACTGCCGGGCGAGCTTGCGAAGAGACCGCAGGCCTTCACCGTGCTGGCGATCGACGGCGACCTGGCGATCGGCCTGGTCAATTGCATCGAAGGCTTTTCGACCTTCGCCTGCAAGCCGCTTGTCAACGTGCACGACGTCGTGGTGCTGCCGCGCTATCGGGGCCAGCGGGTTGCGCAACGAATGTTGGAGCGTGTGGAACTGGAGGCGAGGACGCGCGGCGCCTGCAAGCTCACGCTGGAAGTGCTGTCGGGCAATGCCAGCGCGATTCGCGCCTACGAGCGCGAGGGCTTCGGGCCGTATTCACTGGATCCCAGCTTTGGCACGGCGGTGTTCATGCAGAAGAAGCTCTGAGCCCGAGCCTGCTGCGCGCAGGTCACAGACTCTTCCGATAGATCGTGATCCCCGGCTTGTCCGCGACCTTGTCATAGAGAAGCATCGCCGTGCTGTTCGTGTTGAAGGTCTGCCAGTAGACGCGATAGGCTCCGGCTGTCGCCGCACGCGCGTACACCGCTTCAATGAGCGCACGTCCCACGCCCTGGCCGCGCGCCGCCTCGCTTGTGAACAGGTCCTGCAAGTAGCAGATCGGCGCGATCGAGATCGTGCTGCGATGGAAGAGGTAGTGCACCAGCCCCAGCAGCTTGCCGTTGCGCTCGGCGACCACGGCATGCATCGGTTCCCTGTCGTCGAAGAAGCGCGCCCATGTCGTACGCGTGATCTCCTCGGGCAGCGCGGTCGGGCCCTGGCGGTCGTAGAAGGCGTTGTAGCCGTCCCAGAGTGGCCGCCAGGACGCGTAGTCCTGTTCGGCCACCGGGCGGATCATGAGTTCGGTCATTGCATCACCTTCGCGCGGCAAGCTGGGGTGCGAGCGCCTTCGAGCGGCCGGGCGGCGCTCACTGGGTAAGCTCCGCGCGGCACGGCTGCGGTATTCGCCTTGTGAGTGACCCGGCGGCTCACGCTTCTTCGTACTCGCCCACCGGTACGCAACTGCAGAACAGGTTGCGGTCGCCGTAGACGTTGTCGACACGGCCGACCGGCGACCAGTACTTGTTCTGCTTCAGCGCAGCCAGCGGGAACGCACCGAGCTCGCGCGAGTAGGGGTGCGCCCAGTCGGAGGCCATCAGGCTCGCGGCCGTGTGCGGCGCGTGCTTGAGCGGGTTGTCCTCCTTGGGCCAGACGCCTTCCTCGATACGGCGGATCTCGCCGCGGATGGCGATCATCGCGTCGACGAAGCGGTCCAGTTCGGCCAGCGGCTCGCTTTCGGTCGGCTCGACCATCAGCGTGCCGGGCACCGGGAAGCTCAACGTTGGGGCGTGGAAGCCGTAGTCGATCAGGCGCTTGGCCACGTCCTCGGCAGTGACGCCGCTGGTGTCCTTGAGCGGGCGCAGGTCCAGGATGCACTCGTGCGCGACGTGGCCGTTCGGGCTGGCGTAGAGCGTGGGGTAGTGGTCCTTCAGGCGCGAGCTGATGTAGTTGGCGCTGAGGATCGCGACTTCGGTCGCGGCCTGCAGGCCGTCGGCGCCCATCATGCGGCAGTACATCCAGCTGATCGGCAGCACGGCCGCGTTGCCCAGGGGCGCGGCGGACACCGCGCCCGGGCCTTGCGATGCGATGCCGGCCGTCGCATGGCCGGGCAGGAAGGGCACGAGGTCTTCCACCACGCACACCGGGCCGACGCCCGGTCCGCCGCCGCCGTGCGGGATGCAGAAGGTCTTGTGCAGGTTCAGGTGGCTCACGTCGCCGCCGAACTCGCCGGGTGCGGCCACGCCGACGAGCGCGTTCATGTTGGCGCCGTCGACATACACGCGCCCGCCGTGCGAATGCACGAGTTCGCACAGCGCCTTCACGCCGGTCTCGAACACGCCGTGCGTGCTGGGGTAGGTGATCATCACCGCGGCGAGGTTGGCGCTGTGCTTCTCGCAGGCGCGCTTGAGGTCGTCGAGGTCGACGTTGCCTTGCGCATCGCAGGCGGTCACGACGACCTGCATGCCGACCATCTGTGCACTGGCCGGGTTGGTGCCGTGCGCCGACGACGGGATCAGGCAGATGTTGCGCTGACCTTCGCCGCGCGAGGCGTGGAAGGCCTTGATGGCCAGCAGCCCGGCGTACTCGCCTTGCGACCCGGCGTTGGGCTGGAGGCTGATGCCGGCATAGCCCGTGGCTTCGCAGAGCCAGTCGCGCAGTTGCTGGTCGAGTTCGGTATAGCCCTCGCGCTGGTCGGCGGGCGCGAACGGATGGATGTTCGCGAACTCGGGCCAGGTGATCGGGATCATCTCGCTCGTCGCATTGAGCTTCATCGTGCAACTGCCCAGCGGGATCATGCTGCGGTCCAGCGCGACGTCCTTGTCGCTGAGGCTGCGGATGTAGCGCAGCATGCCGGTCTCGCTCTTGTGCGTGTTGAAGACCGGGTGGGTGAGGAAGTTGCTGCTGCGACGCAGTTCGTCTGGGATGCGCGGCGTGACGCCTTCGGCCAGCAGCTCGAAGTGCGGCAGGTGCGCGTCCTTCGGCGCGAACAGGGCCCACAGATCTTCCACGTCGGCATAGGTGCTGGTCTCGTCCAGCGAGAGGCCGAGATGGCCTTGCAGCCGGCAGCGCAGGTTGATGTTGGCGGCTGCGGCGCGGTCGAGGATGGCCTGGGTGTCGTCGCCGGTCTGAATGGTCAGCGAATCGAAGGCGGTGGTGTTGGACAGCACGCGGCCCATTTCCTCGAGGCCCTCGGCGAGGATGGCCGTCAACGCGGCCACGCGCTGCGCGATGCGGAGCAGGCCCTGGGGACCGTGGTAGACCGCGTACATGCTGGCGATCACCGCCGGCAAGACCTGCGCGGTGCAGATGTTCGAGGTGGCCTTCTCGCGGCGGATGTGCTGCTCGCGCGTCTGCAGCGCGAGCCGATAGGCGGGCGCGCCGTGCACGTCGACGCTGACGCCCACCAGCCGGCCCGGCAGCGAGCGCTTGAACTCGTCGCGGCAGGCGAGGTAGGCCGCGTGCGGGCCGCCGTTGCACAGCGGCATGCCGAAGCGCTGGGTGGTGCCGCAGACGATGTCGGCGTCCCATTCGCCGGGCGGCGCGAGCAGCGTGAGCGCCAGCAGGTCGGCGGCGACGCACAGTGCGGCGTGGTTGGCATGCGCATGGCCGGCCAGCGGGCGCAGGTCATGCACCTGGCCGGTAGTGCCGGGGTACTGGGCCAGCACGCCGAAGAAATCGCCGCTCGCCATGAGGTGCGGCAGGGTTTCGGTCGCGGTGCTGACCTTGATCTCGATGCCCAGCGGCGCGGCGCGGGTCTTGATGACTTCGATGGTCTGCGGATGGCAGTCGCCGGCCACCAGGAACACATTGCTCTTGCTCTTGACGCTGCGACGGGCGAGCGTCATGGCCTCGGCGGCGGCGGTGGCTTCGTCGAGCATCGAGGCATTGGCGATGGCCATGCCCGTGAGGTCGCAGACCATGGTCTGGAAGTTGAGCAGCGCCTCCATGCGGCCCTGCGAGATCTCGGCCTGGTAGGGCGTGTAGGCGGTGTACCAAGCCGGGTTCTCCAGGATGTTGCGCAGGATCACGCCGGGCGTGTGCGTGCCGTAGTAACCCTGCCCGATGAAGTTGCGCGCCACCTTGTTCTTGCTGGCGATGGCCTTCAGCTCGGCCAGCGCGGCGGCCTCGGTGATGGCGGGCGGCAAGTCCATCGGATGCGAGCGGCGGATGGCCGGCGGCACGATGCCGTCGATCAGTTCCGCGCGCGTGGCATGCCCGATGACGGGCAGCATGCGCGCCTCGTCGGCGGGCTCGATGCCGATGTGGCGCGCGACGAATTCTTCGGCATTTTCGAGTTGGCGCAGGGAGGGCAGGGCGTTGGGCATGGCGTGTTCTGTCTAGGAGGAGGATGAATGCGGAAAGAGGTTGCGGAGGACGCGCGGGTCGCGTCCTTCACGTACGACCCGGTCCGCATTCAGCGGCGTTGGATCAAGCCTCGGCCGAAAACTTGTCGTAGGCCGTCGAATCCATCAGCGCATCCAGTTGCGCTGGGTCGCTGAGCTTGACCTTGAAGAACCAGCCGGCGGCCAGCGGGTCGGTGTTGGCCAGCGACGGGTCGGCGCGCAAAGCCTCGTTCACCTCGGTGACTTCGCCCGACACGGGCATGAACACATCAGCCGCGGCCTTGACGGACTCCACCACGCCGGCCACTTCGCCTTGCGCGTAGTCCTGGCCGACCTGCGGCAGGTCGACGAACACCACGTCGCCCAGCGCATCCTGCGCGTGCACGGTGATGCCGACGGTGACGGTGTCGGCGCCGGTGGATTGGACCCACTCGTGGTCCTTGGTGTACTTGACGGTCATGAATGCTCCTGGAAAAAAGTCTGACGAAAACTGGATGAATCAGCCGCGGAAATAACGGGTCGGCACGAAAGGCATGGTGGTCACTTCCATCGGCACGGGCTTGCCGCGCACGATGGCCTGGATGCGGGTACCCGGCTCGGAGAAGGCCGTGGCCACGTAGGCCATCGCGATCGGGCGGTCGGCCGTCGGGCCGAGCAGGCCGCTGGTCACCTTGCCGATGGGATGGCCTTCGAAGGACTGCAGTTCGCTGCCGTCGCGTACGGGCACGCGCTCCAGTGCGACGAGGCCGACGCGCTTGCGCGTGAGCGTCTTCTGGTCGACATGGCCGGCCAGGTCGCCGGCAACGGCCAACTGCGTCAGGATCTTGTCGGCGCCCGGGAAGCCGCCGGCGCGCGCACCGCCGGTGCGGCGCACCTTCTGCATCGCCCAGTTGAGCGAGGCTTCGACTGGTGTGGTGCTGGTGTCTATGTCGTTGCCGTAGAGGCAGAGGCCGGCTTCCAGGCGCAGCGAATTGCGGGCGCCGAGGCCGATGGGCTTCACCTCGGGTTGCGCCAGCAGCAGGCGGGCGAGGGCGTCGGCGTCGCTGGCGGCGACCGAGATCTCGAAGCCGTCTTCGCCGGTGTAGCCGCTGCGGGTCACGAAAGCCGGGATCGCGCCGATCTGCACCGCGCCGCCGGTCATGAACACGTAGCGCTCGACGCCGGGCGACAGGCGCGCCAATGTGCCCGCGGCCTGCGGGCCTTGCAACGCCAGCAACGCATGGTCGGGCAGCGGCTGGACCGAGCAGCGTCCGCCGATCCTGGCCGTGATGTGCGCGATGTCAGCCGCCTTGCAGGCCCCGTTCACGATCACGAAGATCGAGTCGTTGCCTTCGTTGAAGAACATCAGGTCGTCGAGGATGCCGCCGTTGTCATCCAGCAGCAGGCCGTAGCGCTGCTTGCCGGGCGCGAGGCCGATCACGTCGACCGGCATCAGCGTCTCGAAGGCGGCGGCGGCATCCGGGCCGACGAGCCGCAACTGGCCCATGTGCGAGATGTCGAACAGGCCCGCGGCTTCGCGCGTGTGCTTGTGCTCTGCCATCAGGCCGCTCGGGTATTGCACCGGCATCGAATAGCCGGCGAAGGGGACCATGCGACCGCCCAGTTCGACGTGCAGGTCGTGCAGCGGGGTCTTGAGCAGCGTGGTGTCGGAAGCAGTGTCGGGAGAGGAGGCCATGGGGCTTTCCAGTGGGGCAGTCGAGTTCCATGACGCAAGCCATGGGCCACCCCTGCTGTCCGCTTTACCTGAGAGATTCGCCCCACGATCGGGGTTTGCTCCTTCGGTGGGCCGCGTGCTTCCGCGACCTCTCTCCAGCAAGGAAACGCCCGTGTGACCGGGCGCCTTGTCAGTCCTTTTGCCTGAGCGTTCGGACCCATGCTTTTGGGGCCCTGCGCCTTCGGCGGCCCCGTCTGGCGGGGCGCTCTCCTGACCCCGCGAGTGTAGCGGTTCGCGGCCTATTTGAAGCCGAGCGCGTGCGGCATCCAGGTGCTCAGCGCGGGCACGAAAGTCAGCAGCACCAGCACCGCGCCGTGTGCCCACAGGAAGGGCACCAGTTCGCGCACCAGTTGCGACATCGGCACCTTGGAGACGTTGCAGGTCACGAACAGCAGGCCGCCCACCGGCGGGGTGATCATCCCCAGCGTCAGGTTGTAGATCACGATCATCGCGAAGTGCACCGGGTCCACGCCCAGCTTCATCGCCACCGGCGCGAGGATCGGCGCCAGCACCATCACGCCCGGCAGCGGCTCGATGAAGATGCCGAACAGCAGCAGGAACACGTTGACGATGATCAGGAACATCCACGGCGAGAGGTTCATGCTCACCAGCCACTCGGCCATCTGCTGCGGAATGCCCTCGATCGTCAGGATCCAGGCGAAAGAGGCCGACAGGCCGATGATGATCAGCACCGAGGCCGACAGCAGCGCCGAGCGTTCCAGGATGTTCGGCAGCGCCTTCCATTCCAGCGTGCGATAGACGAACTTGCCGCACACCAGCGCGTAGAACACGGCCACGACGGAGGCCTCGGTCGGCGTGAACCAGCCGGCGCGCATGCCGCCGAGGATCACCACCGGCAGCAGGATCGCCGGCAGCGCCTTCCAGGTGGTCAGCAGGATCTCGCGCAGCGGCGGCGTCTCGCCATCGCCCTTGTAGTTGCGCTTCTTCGAGACGTAGAAGTTGACGATGCACATCGCCACCGCGATCAGGATGCCCGGCAGGATGCCGGCCACGAACAGCGTGCCGACCGAGACGGATTCGTCCTGCAGCGCATAGATGATCATGATGATCGACGGCGGAATGATCGGCCCGACGATCGCGGTCGACGCGGTCAGCGCCGCGGCGTACGAGCGGTCGTAGCCGGCCTTGTCCATCATCTTGATCAGCATCGATCCGGGGCCCGCGGCATCGGCCAGCGCGGAGCCGGAGATCCCGGAGAAGAAGGTCAGCGACACCACGTTGGTGTAGCCCAGCCCGCCGCGCCGGTGCCCGACGAACTGCCCCGCGAAGCGCAGCAGCACCTCGGTCAGCGAGCCGCCGCTCATGAGTTCGGCGGCCAGGATGAAGAAGGGCACCGCCATCAGCGGAAAGCTGTCGATGCCGGTGAAGGTCTCCTTCAGCAGCACGAGCAGCGGATAGCTCTCGGCGAGGATCAGCGTGGCCGCGGTGGCCAGGCCGAGCGCGAAGGCCACGGGCACGCCGATCGCGAGAAAAATGCAGGCGGAAACGATGAGAACGATGCTGGCATCCATGTCGTTCTCCCTACAGCGACGCGCTGGCGTTGGCGTCGAAATGCTCGTCGGACGCGAACTCCCTGCGCAGCACATACGGCTTCACCACGAACAGGAAGTGCACGATCAGCAGCACGCCGCCGATCAGCATCGCGCTGTAGATGTAGGCGAACGGAATCTGCGTGACGGCCGTGAGCTGGAACATGGTGCGCTGCATGTAGAGCCAGCCGTACCAGACCATGAAGCCGAAGAAGGCGAACAGCAGCGCCGCGACGACCATGCGCACCGCGATCGCGCCCGCGCGCGGCAGCGCGTCCTGCAGGTTCTCGACCGCGATGTGGCCGCCGTAGCGCAGCACCGGCCCGGCGCCCAGGAAGGTGAGCCAGATCATCATGTGGCGCGACACCTCCTCGGCCCATTCCAGAGACTGGTTGGTAAGGTAGCGCAGCGCCACGTTGGTGAAGATGATGACCGACATCGCGGCCAGCAGGAGGATCAGGGCCCAGCGGTTGGCCGCGAGGAAGTAGCGCTCGAAAGCTTGCACGGGTGGAATCTCGTTGGGTCTTTGAAAAGCGAACCGCCCGGCACCTCGCGGGCCGGGCGGTGATCGGGGAGCCGCGGGGGCTTACTTGACGTCGGAGATCTTCTTGATGTTGTCGGCGCCGAATTCCTTGGCATAGCCGACATAGGCAGGCTTCAGCGCCTCGCGGAAGGCGGCGCCGTCGACGGTCTTGGTGACCTTCATGCCGTCCTTCTCGAGCTGGGCGATGCCGTTGTTCTCGTCGTCGTTGACCTTCTTGCGCTGGGCCACGGAGGCCTTTTGCGCAGCGTCGACGAACACCTTCTTGTCGGCATCCGACAGCTTGTTCCAGACCTTGGGTGACAGCAGCAGCAGCGCCGGCGAGTAGACGTGGCCGGTCAGCGACAAGTGCTTCTGCACCTGCGAGAACTTGGCCGACAGGATGACGGGGATCGGGTTCTCCTGGCCATCGACCGTGCCTTGCTGCAGCGCGCCGAACAGTTCGGGGAAGGCCATCGGCGTCGGCAGGATGCCGAAGGTGCGGTAGCCGTCCATGTGCACCTTGTTTTCCATCGTGCGCATCTTCAGGCCGGCGGCATCCGTGGGCTTGACGATGTCGCGCTTGCTGTTCGTCATGTGGCGGAAGCCGTTCTCGGTCCAGGCCAGCGCGATGATGCCCTTGCTCGGGAACTTGGTCAGGATGTCCTGGCCGATCGGGCCGTCCATCACCTTGCGCGCATGGTCGTAGTCGCGGAACAGGAAGGGGATGTCGACGATCTTGACCTCGGGCACGAAGTTGCCGACCGGGCCGGTGGAGGTGTTCAGCAGGTCCTGCGTGCCGAGCTGGATCGCCTCGATCTGCTCGCGTTCACCGCCGAGTGCCGAGTTGGCGAAGTGCTGGCACTTGTAGCGGCCTTGCGTGCCCTTCTCGATCTCGTCGCAGAACACCGTCGAGCCCACGCCGTAATGCGATTCCTTGGACGTGGCGTAGCCGATCTTCAGCGTGGTGGTCTGTGCGAACGCGCCCGCGCTGAGGGCGAGCGAAAGGCAGGCGGCGGCGATGTGGCCGAATTTCATGAAGTCTCCGTTGGGGGATAGGTTTGCACAGAGTGTGCAAAAAACCGTCAACTATGCCGCAAGTGGTAGCGTTACCGCGTCGGGATTTTCACGGACGTAGTCGCGCAGGATGGCATCGATGCTCTCGTCGGCGAACAGGCCCAGGTCGCGTGCGCGCACCCATTCGAAGCGGCCGGGCCAGCCGGTGATGATCTCGGTGATGGTGCGGTCGGGCCGCATGTCGAGCAGGTCGGTGGCGGCGGAGCCGCCGATGCGGTGCAGCGCCTGGACCATCTCGTCCACGCTGACACACAGGGATGGGAGGTTGACGGCGGTGCGCGGCCCCCATTTGGCGTGCGGCGCGGTCGCGGCGCAGATCAGCCCCTCGATGGTGCGTGCGGGCGATGAAAGCGCCACCATCGTCTCTGGCGGCACCGGGCAGCGCGAGGGGAAGCCGGCCAGCGGCTCGCGGAACATGCCGCTGAGGAAGCTCGACGCGGC
The DNA here is from genome assembly GCF_037889975.1 of Variovorax rhizosphaerae. Taxonomy (NCBI): domain Bacteria; kingdom Pseudomonadati; phylum Pseudomonadota; class Betaproteobacteria; order Burkholderiales; family Comamonadaceae; genus Variovorax; species Variovorax rhizosphaerae. The sequence continues at coordinate 160,761 of NZ_JBBKZT010000005.1, forward strand.
GCCGTTCGGCTGGCCCGGCCGCACCGCCACGGTCATGAGGCGCACGCTGCGGGCGTGGATGTAGCCCTTGCGCCCATAGTCGGCCATCAACTGCTCGCCGACGTACTTCTGGGTGCCATAGCTGGTCTGCGGCGTGGGCAGCGTGTCGTCCTCGATCACGTAGGGCAGCGGCGCGCCGTACACGGCCAGGGAGCTTGCATAGACGACCAGGGGCCGGGTGTGCTGCGCACGGCAAGCCTCCAGCAGGGCGTAGGTCGCGAGGAAATTGCTGCGCATGCCGAGTTCGAAGTCGGCCTCGGACTCGCCGCTCACGGCCGACGCGAGGTGGAAGACCACCGCTGTTTCCGGTGGAAGGGCCCGCTGCGGACTGTCCGGTGCCAGCAGCTCGCACAGGTCGCCGACGATGACGTTCACCTTGGGATGGTCCAACAGGTCGTCCGGCGGTTGCACGCGGTCGACCAGCGTGATCGTGCCGATGCGATGCTCCTTGCCGCCGCCCACGCCGATGCCGCCCCTGGCCAGGAGCCTGCGCGCCAGCCTGGCCCCCAGAAAACCCGCACCGCCGGTGATCACAATTTGCATCCGATGTTCTCCTGTCCTTGCAGCTTAGGACGTTGTCATAACGCATCGCCTCCGTCCTGGGAAGCAGGAAACACGCCGATACAAAATGTAAACAAAAAACGCGCCTCGAGGGCGCGTTCCGGCGGGAGGTAGGGAATTACATACCCACGTAGTTCGGTCCGCCTCCGCCTTCCGGCGTAACCCAGACGATGTTCTGGGTCGGATCCTTGATGTCGCAGGTCTTGCAGTGCACGCAGTTCTGCGCGTTGATCTGCAGGCGCTGCTTGCCGGCATCGCCGTCGGGCACGAACTCGTACACGCCAGCCGGGCAGTAGCGCGATTCTGGGCCGGCGAACTTGGCCAGGTTGACGTTGACCGGCACCGACGCGTCCTTCAGCGTCAGGTGGGCCGGCTGGTGCTCTTCATGGTTGGTGTTGCTGATGAACACGCTCGAGAGCCGGTCGAAGGTGAGCTTGCCGTCCGGCTTCGGGTAGACGATGGGCTCGCATTCGGACGCCGGCTTGAGCGCTAGGTGGTCAGGCTTGTCGCGGTGCAGGGTCCATGGGATATGGCCCTTGAGCGCAAATTGCTCGATGCCGTTCATGAGCGTCGCGATACCAAGACCCTTCTTGAACCAGCTCTTGAAGTTGCGCGCCTTGTACAGCTCCTTGTAGAGCCAGCTCTTCTCGAAGGCGGCCGGATAGGCGGAGAGTTCATCGTGCTGGCGGCCGGCCTGCAGCGCGGCGTAGGCGGCTTCGGCGGCGAGCATGCCGGTCTTGATCGCGGCATGGCTGCCCTTGATACGGCTCACGTTGAGGTAGCCGGCGTCGCAGCCGACCAGCGCGCCACCCGGGAAGATCGTCTTGGGCAGCGACATCAGGCCGCCGGCCGTGATGGCGCGGGCGCCGTAGCCGATGCGCTTGGCCGGCTTGATGCCGTGCGCTTCATCGCCTTCGAGGTACCAGCGGATGTTCGGATGCGTCTTCCAGCGCTGCATCTCCTCGAAGGGGCTGAGGTACGGGTTGCTGTAGTCGAGGCCGGTGATGAAGCCCAGCGTGACCTTGTTGTCCTCCATGTGATAGAGGAAGGCGCCGCCGTAGGTGTCGCTCTTCATGGGCCAGCCGGCCGTGTGCAGCACGAAGCCGGGCTGGTGCCGCTTGGGATCGATCTCCCAGACTTCCTTGACGCCGAGGCCATAGGCCTGCGGGTCCTTGCCGGCGTCGAGCTTGAACTTGGCGATGAGCTGGCGGCCGAGGTGGCCGCGCGCGCCTTCCGCAAAGATCGTGTACTTGCCGTGCAATTCCATGCCGAGCTGGAAGTTCTCGGTCGGTTCGCCGTCCTTGCCGACGCCCATGTTGCCGGTGGCGACGCCGCGCACCGAGCCGTCTTCGTTGTAGAGCACTTCAGCGGCAGGGAAGCCGGGGAAGATCTCGACGCCGAGGTTCTCGGCCTGCTGGGCCAGCCACTTGGTGAAGTTGCCCAGGCTGATGATGTAGTTGCCGTGGTTGTTGAAGCACTCCGGCAGGAAGAAGTTGGGGGTGCGGTAGCCGGTCTTCTCGCTGAGGAAGACCATCGCGTCGTCGGTGACGGGCTGGTTCAGCGGTGCCCCGAGTTCGGCCCAGTCGGGCAGCAGTTCATTGAGCGCACGCGGGTCCATGATGGCGCCCGACAGGATGTGCGCACCCGGCTCGGAGCCCTTCTCGAGCACCACGACGGAGACTTCCGTGTTGTTCTTGGCGGCCAGCTGCTTCAGGCGGATCGCGGTGGACAGGCCCGCGGGGCCGCCACCGACTACGACGACGTCGTACTCCATGGCTTCGCGGGGGCCGAACTGGGCGAGGATTTCGTCTTGGGTCATGGGGTCTGGCCGATAATGTTTTTTGGTTGCAGGGGAGCGGGGGGATGCGCGGCATTTTATGCGGCACATGGTCTCGTCCCCTGTCATTCGGTGATACCCCATGGGTGTCGCCCGCGAGACGCACGAGGGACTCCCGCCATGACATACAGCATCGATCTCGCAGGCCGCGTGGCCTTCGTCACGGGCGCGTCGAGCGGGCTCGGCGCGCAATTCGCCAAGACGCTCTCGCGCGCTGGCGCCGCGGTGGTGCTGGCCAGCCGCCGCATCGAGAAGCTCAAGGAACTGCGCGCCCGCATCGAAGGCGAGGGCGGCGATGCGCATGTGGTCGAACTCGACGTGACCGATCGGCAGAGCATCAAGGCGGCGGTGGCGCGCGCCGAGACCGAGGTCGGCTCCATCGACATCCTCGTCAACAACTCGGGCGTCAGCAACACGCGGCGCCTCGTCGACGTGGACGAGGAGGACTACGACTTCATCTTCGACACCAATGCCAAGGGCTCCTTCTTCGTGGCGCAGGAAGTGGCCAGGCGCATGATCCAGCGCGCCCGTGGCGCGGCGCCGGGCACCTACACGGGTGGCCGCATCATCAACATCGCATCGATGGCGGGGCTCAAGGTGCTGCCGCAGATCGGCGTGTATTGCATGAGCAAGGCGGCGGTGGTGCAGATGACGCGGGCCATGGCGCTGGAGTGGGGGCGCTTCGGCATCAACGTGAACGCGCTGTGCCCCGGCTATATCGAGACCGAGATCAACCAGCACCACTGGGGTACCGATGGCGGGCAGAAGCTCGTCGGGATGCTGCCGCGCAAGCGCGTGGGCAAGCCGGAGGACCTGGATGGGCTGGTGGTGCTGTTGTCGAGTGCGCAGAGCCATTTCGTGAACGGCGCTGTCATCGCTGCCGACGACGGGTTCGCGCTGTAGATGTTGCTCTCCCCCAGGATCCGCGCACTTCATGTCGCTCCTCCAACCCCCTCACCGGGGGCAACGCCAGCGGCCCGGCGAAGCCGCTTCTGCGGTGTTCGTGGAAGGGATGCGTCTCGCATGAAGTTTCCGGGCTGCGTTTGTTGAAGTCTTCTGCGATGACGGGCATCGTCGCCGGCCTGGCGGCGGGTGCGCTGTGGGGCCTGGTGTTCGTGGCGCCGCGCATGGTCGGCAACTTCGGCATGGTCGACATCGCGGCGGCGCGCTTCGTGGTGTTCGGCGTGGTGTCGGCACTGATGCTGTTCACGCGGCCGGCCGTGCGGCGCTGGCCCACCTTGCGGCAGGGCGCGGCGGCGCTGGCCTTGAGCGTGCTTGGCTTCACGGGCTACTACGTGCTGCTGGCCTTCGGCATCGAGCTGGCCGGCACGGCGGTACCGAGCCTCGTCATCGGCACCATCCCGGTCTGGATGATGTTGCTGGGACGGCCGCCCGGCCTGCTGCTGCGGACCTTGTTGCCCGGGCTGGCGTTGACCGCGGCCGGGATCGGGCTGATGGTGGCCACCGCATGGCCGGAGTCCGGCGGGGGCGGGCCGTCCTTCGGAATCGGCTTGTTGCTCGCGCTGCTGGCGATGGCGAGCTGGACGGCCTTCGGCTTGCTCAATGCAGCGTGGCTGCGCCGGCACGCGGATGTGGCGGCGGCCGATTGGGCCAACTGGCTCGGCATCGCGACGGGGCTGGGCTCGCTGCTACTGTGGTGGGTGGCCGGCTCCGGCGTGGCGGTGTTCAGCGCGCAGCCCAACTTACTATTGTTCTGGATCATCGCGATCGCTAGCGGCGTGGGCTCCTCCTGGCTGGCCACGGTGCTGTGGAACGTGGCCAGCCAGCGCCTGTCGGCCAGCCTCTGCGGCCAGTTGATCGTGAGCGAGACGCTGTTCGCGTTGCTCTATTCCTTTGCCTGGGATGGCCGCTGGCCGCATGCGTCCGAATGGGCGGCGGCGGTAATGTTCGTCCTTGGCATCCTCGCATCCATCAAGGCACACCGATGAAGTACGCCATTCCCGAGAAAAAGAAGTTCGTCTATGAGATGACGATCCCCATCCGCTGGGGCGACATGGATGCGATGAAGCATCTCAACAACGCCAGCTATTTCCGCTACCTGGAGACGGTGCGCATCGACTGGGTCCACACCCTCGATGCGCCCACTGAAACGAACGGCGAAGGCATGGTCATCGCCAACGCCTTCTGCAATTTCTACCGGCAGCTCGAATACCCCGGCAACGTGCTGATGCGCCTGTACGTGAGCGACCCGGGCCGCACGACCTTCGAGACCTGGGCGACGATGGCGCGCACCGAGGCGCCGGATGTCATCTTCGCGGCCGGCGGCGCGACCACGATCTGGGTGGACTACGCGAAGCAGAAGGCGGTGGACTTGCCGGGCTGGCTGCGCAAGTTGGTGGAGTGAAAGGCCTCGTTCGCAAGGAACAGGGCGAGGCAAGTGCAAAGGTGGCGGCGTCGTGCCGGCCGCGCATCAGGCGCGAGGCAACACAATTCGCGCTTCGAAGCCCGACGCAGCGCCTTCCGGCGGCGAGCGCAATTCGAGTCGTGCGTCATGCTTGGTCACGATGGTCGCAACGATCGACATCCCCAGGCCGTAGCCTGTGCGTTCGGCCGTGTGACGCATGTGGCGCTGCTGCAGCGTCAGCAGTTCGGCCGCGCTGACGCCGGGGCCGGTGTCGCGCACGATGAGCGTGCAGTCGGTCGTCACCGCCAGCAGCACCCGGCTCTTGCCCGCGTAGTTGAGGCTGTTCTCGATGAGGTTGCGCAGGGCGATGGCCAGCGCGTCATCGTCGCCGATGGCCATCGGGACTGTTTCCGTTTCCGGCACTTCCAGGTCGAGCCGGTCGCGTGCGCGGGCCTCCTGCCAGAACTCCTGCGCCACGCTGGCCGCGAGGCGCACCAGGTCGACCCGCCCGCGTGTGAGCGATGCACCGGACTCGGCGCGCGAGAGCTGCAGCAGCTTCTCCGCACGGTGGGCCAGCGTGCGCAATGCCTCCAGCGCGGCCTCGACGTCGGTGCGGCGCAAGTCGTGGTCGAGCGCGGTCTGCAGGCGCAGGCGGGCGGCGGTGAGCGGCGTGCGCAACTCGTGCGCGGCATTGGCCGCGAGCGCGCGTTCCACATCGAGCGAGTGCGACAGCCGCTCGAGCAGGCGATTGACATCGTCGCCCACGAGCTTCAATTCCCGCGGCAGGCCGGGCAGGTCGATCGCGCGCAGGTCGGTGCCGCTGCGCCGGGCGATCTCGTTGGCGAGCTGGCGCAGCACCTGCAACTGGTTGCGGGCGATGCGTCGCAGCAGGAACGCCAGCAGCGGCAGCACCGCGATCAACGGGACCAGCAGGCCGACCAGCGTGCGGTTGAGCGTGTCACGCCGTTCGTCGAGCGGATCGGCCACTTGCAGGTACAGGTTGCGCGTCGGATGGCGAACGGTGTAGACGCGCCACTTCTCCAGGTTGGCAAAGCCGGGCGATACTGGCACGTCGAAAGTGCCGGGCGGCGTCTCGGCCGACCGCATCAGGACGCGCTCGTTGCCGTCGACGAGCTGGTAGATCACGGCCGCATCGTGGAACAGCGGCGTGGGCGCGATCAACGGTGCGTCGGACGGCTTGTCCGGCAGGCGGCGGTCGAGCTCTTCGGCGGCGATGTCGAACATGCGATGCGAGACTTCGACCAGTTCGTTGTCGAAGTTGTAGTTGATCTCTCGGTCCACGTACCAGACCACGGCCAGCACGCTGAGCAACCAGATGCCGCCGACCCAGAGCACCAGCGTCCGGGTCAGCCGCCCGGCCAGCGTGTCGGTGTCACTCATTCATCGGTGGTGGAAAACGCGAGGCGATAGCCCAGGCCGCGCAGGGTCTGGATGTGCGCCCGGCCGAGCTTGCGACGCAGGCGGCTGATGAAGACTTCCAGCGTGTTGCTGTCGGTGCCGTCGTCGAAGCCGTAGAGCGCGTCCTGCAGCACTTCGCGCGTGTGGATCCGGTCAGGCCGGGTCGCCATGACGCGCAGCAGCGACCACTCCTTCTGCGTCAGGAGGACGGGCGCGCCGTTGCGCAGCACGAGGTCGCGCGCCAGGTCGATCTCGATGCTGCCCAGTTGCAGCAGCGGCGCATTGCCGATGCTGCGGCGGCGCTCTGCAGCGCGCAGGCGGGCGAGCAGTTCACCGGGGTCGTAGGGCTTGATGAGGTAGTCGTCGGCACCGGCATCCAGGCCGCGGATGCGGTCGGTGACCTGGTCGCGGGCGGTGAGCACGATCACGATCGGCCGCTCCTTCAGCATGCGGATCGAGGGCAGCAGGGCGAGGCCATCGCCATCGCCCAGGTGCAGGTCGAGCAGGATGGCGGCGTATTGGGCACCCGCCAGCGCGGCGCGTGCCCCGGCGAGACTGGGCACGGCATCGACGACGAATGCCTTGGCACGCAGGTAGCCGCACACGGCCTCGGCCAGGGCGATGTCGTCTTCGACCAGCAGTACACGCACGCAGGGCTCCTCGAGGTGTGAATGTCGTGGAGTCTACGGCCAGTGGGAGCGGCGCATTGCCGAAGCCTGAACGAACCTTTCAGGCTGCGTTCAGTCCCGATTTCTAAGCTGGGCGGACGTTCTCATGACCTCATCCCGCACCTCTTTCCGTGGCCCGCTCGCGGCCGCACTTGTCTCCCTCATCCTGATACTGGCCTGGGATTTCTCCGGACTGGACTTGCCCGCCGCACGCTTGTTCGGCCAGCCCTACGGGTTCCCGTGGCGGAGCAGCGAGCCCCTGCTGCTCTGGTTGCACGAGGTGCCACGCTATGCGAGTTGGGTGCTGCTGGCCGGGTTGCTGCTCGCGATCCGCTGGCCGGTGTCATTCCTGCGGCAGATCGATCGTGCCGGGCGTGTGCAGCTCGCGTTGACCGTCTGCCTGTCGGTGGCCGTCGTCTCGATCATCAAGACCGGGAGCCGCACGAGTTGCCCCTGGGACTTGCAGGCCTTCGGCGGCATGGCGCGCCATGTGTCGCACTGGGCTTTCGGTGCGGGCGATGGCGGGCCGGGCAAGTGCTTCCCGGCCGGACATGCCTCGGCCGCTTTCGGCTACCTGGGCGGCTGGTTCGTGCTTCGCCATCGTGCGCCCAAGGTGGCCGGGCGATGGCTCGCGGTGGCGCTGCTGGTTGGCCTTGTACTGGGGTTGGCGCAGCAAATGCGCGGCGCCCACTACATGAGTCACACCCTGTGGACCGCCTGGATCTGCTGGGCGGTGGGCCTCGCGATCGAATTCTGCGCGGTGCGGGTTCGCGATTTTCGCGATCCGTCGGTGCAGGCCTCTGGATCCGCCGCGCCGCGCCTGTGCCCGGCCGTAGGAGGTGCCGAGTGATGCGTGCCTTTGGATTGCAGCCGCGATGGGCGCTGGCAGCGGGCGATCACCGCGCCATGGGCTGGCTCGCCAGCTTGAATGATTGGATGTCCCGGCCGCGCTCGGCGCGCACAGTGATCCTGTGGCTGAGCGTCTACCTTGCGGTGGCCGCAAACTGGCCGCTCTGGATGGACCTGGCACGCATCGGCGGCGCGCCGAGCGTCTATCTCCGCACGACTGGCGGCATGGCGGTGCTGTTGGTGTCCGGCCTGGTCGGGTTGCTTTCGTTCACGGCATGGTCGCGCTGGTTCAAGCCGGTATGGATCGCCCTCGTCGTGCTGGCCGCCGTGGTCCAGCACTACATGATGGCCTACCGCATCGTCATCGACCCGAGCATGCTGGCCAATGCCACGCAAACCGACGTGCACGAGGTGCGCGACCTGCTCAGCTGGCGCATGCTCGTGAACGTGGCGCTGGTCGCGGTGCTGCCGGTGTGGTGGATCTGGCGGGTCCGCATCGCGCGGATCGGCCTCGGGGGCCAGCTCTGGCGCAACCTCGTGATGTTGCTGGCGGCCGCGGGGGTGGCGGCGGGTTGCGTGGTCGCCATGAATCGCGACCTGGCGCCACTCATGCGCAACAACGTGCACTTGCGCTACATGCTCAATCCGCTGGCCACCGTGTACTCGACCGCGACAGTGGTCGTGCGTCCGCTGTTCCAGCACAAGCGCAAGCTGGTCCCGATGACGGCCGGCGCTGCGCTCGGGCCGAGCTATGCGCAGCAGGAGCGACCGCCGCTCTTCGTGATCGTGGTCGGGGAGACGGCACGAGCCGATCACTTCGCGCTGAACGGCTATGCGCGCGACACCAATCCCGAGTTGTCGGCGCGCGGGGTGTTGAGCTACGACAACGTGCATTCGTGCGGCACCAACACGCTGGCGTCCGTGCCTTGCATGTTCTCGCCGCTCGGCAAGGCCGCCTTCGAGGCGCGCAAGGACGACTACGAGAACCTGATGGATGTGCTGCAGGCAGCCGGCCTGGCCGTGTTCTGGATCGACAACCAGTCAGGGTGCAAGGACGTGTGCAACCGCGTGCCGCATGCCTTCGCCGCGGACGGCTTGCCGGCCGATATCAAGGCGAAGCTGTGCGCGGGCGGCGACGAATGCCTTGACGAGGCCTTGCTCGAGGGGCTCGACGCTCGTCTCGCAGCGTTGCCGCCGGAGCGTCGTGCCAAGGGTGTGGTCCTGGTCATGCACCAGATGGGCAGCCACGGTCCGGAGTACTACAAGCGCTCACCGCTCGCGGCGAAGGCGTTCCAGCCTGAATGCACCACCAATGCGTTGGCCGAATGCGCGCATGCCGACCTGGTCAATGCCTACGACAACTCGATCCGCTACACCGACCACGTGCTGGCCGGCGCGATCGACTGGCTCAAGACGAAGTCGAGCGACTACGACACCGGCATGCTCTACATGAGTGACCATGGAGAATCACTGGGCGAGTTCGGCCTGTTCCTGCACGGCTTGCCGTATGGCTTGGCGCCGGACGTCCAAAAGCACGTGCCGGTGGTGGCCTGGTTGAGCGACGGCTTGCGGCGACGCGCGGACTTGTCGGCGGCCTGCATGAAGGGTGACCGGCAGACGGCCTACACCCATGACAACCTCTATCACACGGCACTGGCCATGATGGATGTGAAGACGCCGAGCTTCAAGCCAGCGCTGGACATGTTTGGCAAGTGCCGGGCCCCGGCCGCCTGATACGACTTTGCCGTAGGCGCTGCTACTTCTTTTCGTTCTTCTCGCGGGGCAGGCGGCCCATCAGGAAGAACTCCGGGTTCGGCTGCATGCCGCTGAAGCTGGCCAGGCGGTTGGAGAGGCCGAAGAATGCGGTGATCGCCGCGATGTCCCAGATGTCCTCGTCGTCGAAGCCGTGGGCGTGCAGGAGCGGGAAGTCGGCCTCGTCGATCTCGTGCGAGCGGTCGCAGACCTTCATCGCGAAGTCGAGCATGGCGCGTTGCCGCGGCGTGATGTCGGCCTTGCGATAGTTGACGGCCACCTGGTCGGCGACCAGCGGCTTCTTCTCGTAGATGCGCAGCAACGCGCCATGCGCCACCACGCAGTAGAGGCACTGGTTGCGGGCGCTGGTGGTGGTGACGATCATCTCGCGGTCGCCCTTGGTGAGCGAACCTTCCTCCTTGAGCATGAGCGCGTCGTGGTAGGCGAAGAAGGCGCGCCATTCAGCGGGGCGCCGCGCCAAGCCGAGGAACACGTTGGGCACGAAGCCGGCCTTTTCCTGCACGGCGAGGATGGCGGTGCGGATGTCTTCGGGCAGGTCGGCCAGTTCGGCCAGGGGGTAGCGCGCGGGCATGGTTGTCTCGTCTAGTGGTCGGATGGGCATGATAGGGCGCGCCCGCTGCGCGGCTCAGGGGAGTGCCGGTTTCGGGTCGTCTTGCAATACGGCGTGGTCGCTCTCGTCCTTGAGTGCGACGCCGCTCATGCCTCGCTGTAGCGCCTCGCGCAGGAGCCATGACAGCTTGAAGGCGGCGGTGGCGTAGGCCAGTCCCTCGGGCCGCACATTGGAGATGCAGTTGCGCTCGGCATCGTGGCGGCCGTGGCGCGGCGCGTGGGTGAGGTAGATGCCCAGGCTGTCGGGGGAACTGAGGCCGGGGCGTTCGCCGATCAGCATGACGGAGAGCTTGGCATTGAACAGTTCGCCAATGTCGTCGGCGAGTGCGACGCGGGCCTGCGTCGCGATGACGACGGGCGAGAGGTGAAGTGCCGGTTGCAGATGCGGGCGCAAGGCGGCGAGCAGCGGCACGGCGTGGCGCGCGACGGCGAGCGACGACAGGCCGTCGCCGACGACGATGCAGACATCGCAGGTTGCGTTCGGGCGCTCTGTCGGGCTTGCGCGCAAGTGGCCGGCGTCATTCGCGTCGAGCCGGCGGCCGAGGTCTGGCCGGCGCAGGTAGGTCGTGCGGTCGACGGCCTGGCTGCGGGCCCTCGCGGTGGTCCAGCCGTCGGCGGTGAGCGATTGCTCAAGCGCGTCGACATCGAGCGGCGCGTGGATTGCGTCCCGCGCCATTGCATGGGCCCAGCCGAAGCGCAGGGTTTCATCGGTCGGCATGCCATTGCCCGCGCGGCCCAGCGCGAGGCGCGCGGGTGTGGCGGCGCGCCAAGTGGACCAGGGGCTGGGGGTGACGGCGGGCATCAGGCGCGCTCCGGGGATGCGTCGGCAAGGACTCGCGTCATGACGCCCCCAACGCCGCAAGCTCGCCCATCCCGTGCAGCACGCGGTTGGCCGACGGCGCTTCCAGGCTGCCATTGGGCGCGGTGATCCGCATGCGCTGCAGCCACGCCTCGAACTCCGGTGCGCGCTTCAGGCCCAGCGTCTCGCGCAGGAACAGCGCGTCATGAAAGGAGGTGCTCTGGTAGTTGAGCATCACGTCGTCGGCGCCCGGCACGCCCATGATGAAGTTGATGCCCGCCGCGCCGAGCAGCACCAGCAGCGCGTCCATGTCGTCCTGGTCGGCCTCGGCATGGTTGGTGTAGCAGACGTCGCAGCCCATCGGCAGGCCCAGCAGCTTGCCGCAGAAGTGATCTTCCAGGCCGGCGCGGATGATCTGCTTGCCGTCGTACAGGTACTCCGGCCCGATGAAGCCGACAACGGTGTTGATGAGCAAGGGCTTGTAGCGCCGCGCGAGCGCATAGGCGCGTGCCTCGCAGGTCTGTTGGTCGACGCCGAAGTTGGCATTGGCGGAGAGCGCGCTGCCCTGGCCGGTCTCGAAGTACATGACGTTGTGGCCCACGGTGCCGCGCCCGAGCGACAGCGCCGCCGCGTAGGCCTCGTCGAGCAACGCGGGTGTCACGCCGAAGGAGAGGTTGGTCTTCTCGGTGCCGCCGATCGACTGGAACACCAGGTCCACCGGCGCGCCCGCCTCGGCCAGCCGGATCGCGTTGGTCACGTGCGTGAGGATGCAGCTTTGCGTGGGGATCTCGAAGCGCTGGATCACCTCGTCCAGCATGTGCAGCAGGGACGCGAGCACCGGCGTGCTGTCGGAGACCGGGTTGATGCCGATCACCGCATCGCCGGCACCCATCAGCAGGCCGTCGAGCGTGGAGGCGGCGACGCCGCGCAGGTCGTCGGTGGGATGGTTGGGCTGCAGCCGAACCGCGAGGTGGCCGGGCAGGCCGAGCGTGTTGCGAAAGCGCGTGACCACGCTGCACTTGCGGGCCACGGCGATGAGGTCCTGGTTGCGCATGAGCTTGGACACCGCTGCCACCATCTCGGGCGTGAGGCCGGGCGCCAGTTCGCTCAGCGCATCCGTGGTGGCCAGCTCGGACAGCAGCCAGTTGCGGAAGTCGCCGACCGTGAGGTGTGACACCGGTGCGAAGGCCGCCGCGTCATGGCTGTCGATGATGAGCCGCGTGATGTTGTCGTCTTCGTAGGGCACCAGCGCCTCGGTGAGGAACTGCTTGAGCGGCGTGTCGGCCAGCACGTGGCGCGCGGCCATGCGTTGCTGCGCCGTGGCGGCGCCGATGCCGGCCAGGTAGTCGCCGGAGCGGGCCGGGCTGGCGAAGGCCATCACCTGCCTGAGGTCGTCGAACAGAAAAACCTGCGAGTCGATCGTGGTGCTGTAGCGCATGTTGAGCGGCGTTGGATCAGGTCGAGAGCATGGCGTCCGGGGCGGCCGCATGCCGTTGCGCGGCTGTGGCGCGGAAGTACGCGTAGGCGAGCGCCATGAGTCCGCAGAACAGCAGCGTCAGCAAGCCATTGAACCAGATCATCGCGCCGAGGCAAACCAGCCCGAGCAGCAGCGCGATGGCCGGGAACACGGGATAGAAGGGCGCCCGATAGGTGCGCTCCAAGCCGGGTTCGCTGGCGCGCAGCTTGAACAGCGCTGCCATCGAGACCAGGTACATCACGATCGCGCCCAGCACCGACATCGTGACGATGTTGGCGGTGAGCGTCTGCCCGCCGAAGCTCACCCACTCGTCGCTGAAGATGGCCGCGATGCCGATCACGCCACCGGCGAGCAGCGCGCGGTGCGGCGTGTTGAAGCGCGGGCTCAGCGCCGCCAGGAAGCCCGGCAGGTAGCCGGCGCGCGCCAGCGCGAAGATCTGCCGCGAGTAGCCCATGATGATCCCGTGGAAGGACGCGATCAGCCCGAACAGCCCGATCCACACCAGCATGTGCAGCCAGCCGCTGTTCTCGCCCACCACCACCTTCATCGCCTGCGGCAGCGGGTCGTTGATGTTGGCAAGCTTGCGCCAGTCGCCGACGCCACCGGCGAAGATCATCACGCCAAAGGCCAGCAGCACCAGCGTCAGGATGCCGGTGGTGTAGGCGATGGGGATGGTGCGGTGCGGGTCGCGCGCTTCCTCGGCCGCCATGGCCGCGCCTTCGATGGCAAGGAAGAACCAGATCGCGAAGGGGATCGACGCGAAGATGCCGGAGACGGCGGCGCCGTTGAGCACATCGCCGCCGGCCCAGCCATTGGCGGTGAAATTGGCCAGCGTCCAGCCCGGCGTGACCACGCCCATGAACACCAGCAGTTCGACGATGGCAAGTACCGTCACGAACAGTTCGAACGCTGCCGCGATGCCGACGCCGACCCAGTTCAGCCCGATGAAGAGCACATAGGCGCCCAGCGCGAACCACTTCGGATTGATGCCCGGAAACTGCACGTTCAGGTACGCCCCGATGGCCAGCGAAATAGCCGGCGGCGCGAACACGAACTCCACCAGCGTCGCAAAGCCGGCGATGAAGCCGCCCGTCGGCCCGAAGGCGCGGCGCGCATAGGCAAATGGCCCGCCCGCATGCGGGATGGCGGTCGACAACTCCGTGAAGCTGAAGATGAAGGTGGTGTACATGGTCGCCACCAACAGGGTCGCGACCAGGAAGCCCAGCGTGCCGGCCGTGTTCCAGCCGTAGCTCCAGCCGAAGTACTCGCCCGAGATCACCAGGCCCACGGCGATGCCCCACAACTGGAAGGGGCCGAGCACTTTCTTGAGACCAGAGGACATGCAGGTTCCTGTTACACAAGTGGCGACGTCGATGCCGAGCAAGAGCGGTGCCATCCGCATTGCGTGGCAATAATGACCGTTTTCAGCCTTTCAAGGAATTACCCGTGCGTCTCAAGTTCAGTGCCATTCTTTTTTCGCTTTGCATCGTCCCGGCCGCCGGCTGGGCCCAAGGCAAGCCCGAGACCCTGCCCAGCGGCCTGGTCTACGAATCGGTCAAGGAGGGCACGGGCGCATCGCCGGTCGACACCGACACCGTCAAGGTGCACTACCGAGGCACCTTCCCCGACACCGGCAAGGAATTCGACAGTTCCTATTCGCGCGGCGAGCCGACCGAGTTCCCGCTCAAGGGGGTCATCAAGTGCTGGACCGAGGGCGTGCAGAAGATGAAGGTGGGCGGCAAGGCCAAGTTGACTTGTCCGCCGGCCATTGCCTACGGCAGCCGCGGCGTGGGCCCGATTCCGCCCAATTCGACGCTCAATTTCGAAGTCGAGCTGATTTCGATCAAGGGGCGCTGAGCGCCGGCGTCATGCCGTGGCCAATCGCAAGGACGCAGCGGCGACCGACGAGCGCCATGCGTCCTGCATGGGGCCGCTCCAGGCCGCGATCCCAAGCCCCGAGGACGCCGTTGTCGAGCGGCTGACGTGTGCCGGGGCGGTGTGCGACGCCATGCGCCGAGGGCTCTCGCGTGAGAAGTTTCCCTGCGATGCCGTGCCATTTCTGCATTGTTGCTTTTGCACTCGATGATCCGCCGCGCGGCGGCTACAGTTCATTCCATCGCAGTGCGCCGAAGCGCCTGACCCGCAAACTTTCATCCCCGTTTCCATGACCAATCTCGTCGTTCACGGCGGCACGCCCCTGCGTGGCCGCATCATTCCCTCAGCCAACAAGAACGCGGTGCTGCCGGTGCTTTGCGCCACCTTGCTCAGCAGCGAGCCGCTGCGCCTGCTCGGCGTGCCGGACATCACCGACGTACGCAAGATCCTCGAGATCTTCCGCACGCTGGGCAGTGACGTGAAGATGGACCATGCCACCGGCACGCTGGAGATCCACCACCACGCGACCGAGTTCGACTGCGCCCGCCACCGGTTGCCGGAGGAGATGCGCTCCTCGATCATGCTGGTGCCGCCCTTGCTCGCGCGATTCGGTGTGGCGCGGCTGGAGGACAACGTCAAGGGCTGCACGCTCGGCGTTCGCGAGATCGATCCGCACGTCGAGGTGTTCCGCCGCTTCGGCAGCCAGATCGAGCGTGCGGAAGGCTCGTTGGTGGTGCGTGCCGCCAACGGTGCGCTCACGCCCAACGACCACTGGCTCGACTACGCGTCGGTCACCACCACCGAGAACTTCGTGCTCTGCGCCTCCGCCGCGCAAGGCAGTTCCACGCTGACCAACGCGGCGTCGGAGCCGCACGTGCAGGAGTTCTGCCGCTTCATGGCGATGATGGGTGTGCGCATCGAAGGCCTGGGCACCTCGCGCCTCACGGTGCATGGCGGCGACAAGCTCAAAGGCGGCGAGTTCCGCTTCGACGAGGACTTCCACGAGATCACCACCTTCCTGGCACTGGGCGCCATCACCGGCGGCGACGTGATCGTGCGCAACAGCGCGCCCGAGACCTTTCCGCTGATCGACCGCACCTTCGAGAAGTTCGGCGTGAAGATCACGCACGAGGACGGCTGGTCGCGTGTGATTCCCAACGGACCGCTGAAGGTGCAGACGCCTTTCACGAGCAACGTGCTGACCAAGGTCGAGGCGGCGCCGTGGCCTTACTTCCCTGTTGACCTGTTGCCCATCTTCATCGCGCTGGGCGTGCGCGCCCAAGGCAATGCGATGTTCTGGAACAAGGTGTACGACGGCGCGCTGGGCTGGACGGGTGAGCTGTCGAAGTTCGGCGCGCACGTGTTCTCGTCGGACCCGCACCGGCTCGTCACCTTCGGCGGCAACCCGCTGACGCCGGCTGTGGTCGAGAGCCCGTACATCATCCGCGTGGCGATCGCGCTCTTCATGGTGGCTGCCAGCATCGAGGGGCGCTCCGAGATCCGCAATGCGACTCCGATTCGCCGCGCCCATCCGAACTTCGTCGAGAACCTGCGCAGCCTGGGCGTGCGGGTGGAGTGGACCAGCGAGGAGTAGTAACCCCGCGTTGGCAGGCACTGCGCGCCATGGCAAAGTGGCTTTGATCTCCATCAAGCAAACGCAGGAAGGTTCGACACCATGGGACGTCTGGACAACAAGGTCGCGGTCATCACCGGCGGCGCGAGCGGCATCGGCGAGGCGAGTGTGCGGCTGTTCGCGCGCGAGGGTGCCAAGCTGGTGATTGCCGACCTGCAGGACGAGCGCGGCCGGCGCCTGGCCGAGGAACTGGGTTCGCAAGTGATCTTCCAGCACACCGACGTGAGCCAGGAAGCCGACGTGCAGGAGGCCATCGACCTGGCGCTCTCCATGTTCGGACGGCTCGATTGCATGTTCAACAACGCCGGCATTCCCGGCCCCGGCGGCCCCATTGAAAACCTCGCCGTGGAAGGCTGGGACAACGCGATGGCCGTGCTGGTGCGCAGCGCCTACCTCGGCATGAAGCACGCGGCGCCGATCATGAAACGCCAGGGCTCCGGGAGCATCGTGAGTACCGCCAGCGTCGCGGGCATGCAGTCGGGTTTTGCCGGCCATGCTTATTCGGCCGCGAAGGCTGCGGTGATCAACCTGACGCGCAGCGTGGCCACCGAGTTGGGCGAGAGCGGCGTGCGCGTCAACTGCATCTGCCCCGGCGGCGTCGCGACACCGATCTTCGGCCGCGCCATCGGCCTCGATGCGGAGGATGCCGAGCGCTCGGCCGGCACCATGCTGATGGCGCTGGCCAACATCCAGCCGTTGCAGCGCGCCGGCGTGCCCGGGGACATCGCCAACGCAGCGCTATGGCTGGCGAGCGATGAATCGAGTTTCGTCAACGGCCATGCGCTGGTCGTCGATGGCGGCATCACCTGCGGTCCCATGTGGACCGCGACGAACGCGCGGCGCGAGATGCTGCGGGCGGTGCTGGCGCCGCCGGCGCAGGGCTGAGCAACCCCTCGCGCTACTCCTTGGCCTTCCACGCCGAACGCGTCGAGGCCTTCTTCAGCAGTTCGCGGTTCGCGTCGGTGGGTGGCGGTTCGGAGTCACCGAAGATCGCGGCCAGCCAGTGGCCATCGGTGGGATTGGGGAACAGGATGTAGTTGCGCCCGAATTTCTCGCGGTCGGCCTCCATCGCGGCCATGCGCCCGTCGACGTTGCTCTTGAGGTAGTACTTGCGCCGGAAGTCGTTGAGGTTGTCGCCAAGGAACACGACGACGTCGAAGTCCTTCATGATTTCGTCCTGGCGCTTCTCCTTGTTCGACGTGTCGCGCAGCACCGTGAGGTGCTGGGTGTCGGCATAGGGGTAGCCGAGGAACTTGAGGTGGCCCATCGCGTAGTCGTAGGTCTTCTCGCCTTGCTCGCGGCTCGTGACGTAATGGATCTCGACCTTGTTGTCGGCGCAGAACTGAAGGAACTCCTTCGCGCCGGGTGCGGCGACGACCTTGTTCTCGGGAATCCACTTGTCCCAGATCGGGTCGTCGAAGAAGTCCAGGTTGTTGTTGATCAGGTAGCCCCAGTAGTTGAGCGGCAACAAGATGGTGTCGTCCACGTCTGTGACCACGGCCAGCGGCTTGTCACCCGGTTTTCGCGCCGCGATGGCGCGCTCGACATGCATGCGCGCGATGTTGAAGCCCTGGTAGTAGAGCGCACGGTATTCGGCCGCCGTCTGCTTCCAGGCCACGGCGTAGAGCAGGGCGTTGTTCACGCCCTGGCCCGTGGGGCCCAGGGTGTTGGGGGCCGTCGGCGCGGCGGCGGGTTGGGCGTGGGCGGCAAGGCTGAAGGCGCCGAACGCGAGCGCGACGGCACCGTGGCGCGCAGCGCGCGCGAAGGAATGCGACATGGTTTCTCTCCCGGTTGTAGTAATAAAGGATCGCGGGGTGAGTATCTCGCTTCGTGTCAACGAAGCAATTTCAGGCCCGCGCCCGCAGCTCCGCCTGCTGCACCGTGTCCGTGTTGTCCCCGGCCCGCCCGATCATCCATGCGCAGATCGCCGACACCACGCCCGCGAACAACACGTACATGCAGATCTGCCACGGCTGGCCACCACCCGACTTGAGCAGCGCCGTCGCGATGATCGGCGTGATACCCGAGGCGAAGATGCCGGAGAACTGGTAGACGAAGGAGATGCCGGTGTAGCGGACCTTGGCATCGAACAGGTCGCAGAAGAGGGCGGCTTCCGGGCCGTAGACCGAGGCGTAGAAGATGCCGAAGGGCACGATGATCGCCATCCAGATCAGGAACATGTTGCCGCCGCTGTGCGTCATGAGCCAGAAGCCGGGGAAGGCGGCGATGGCCGTGATCAGCGAGCCCCACATGTAGACCTTGGTGCGCCCGACCTTGTCGGACAGGCGGCCGAAGATGGGGATGGTGAAGCACATCACCACCGCCGCGGCCATCACGCCCAGCAGCGCGTCGGTGCGGCTGATCTTGAGGGTGCTGGTGAGGTAGTTGATCGAGAACACGCCGAAGATGTTGAAGAACACGCCGTCGATGTAGCGTGCGCCCATGCCCTTCAAGACGTTGCCGGGATAGCGGCGGATCATGTCCATGAACGGGATGCGCGCCTCGGCGTTGCGTGCCTTGATGGCGGTGAACTCGGGCGTTTCCTGGACATGCAGGCGGATGTACATGCCGACGATCACCATCGCGCCGGAGAGCAGGAAGGCGATGCGCCAGCCCCAGGACATGAACTGTTCTTCATTGAGCACCGACGACAGCAGCGCCACCACGCCCGAGGCCATGCACAGGCCGATGGCCAAGCCGATCTGCGGCAGCGAGGCGTAGAAGCCGCGCTTTTCCTTCGGTGCGTATTCGTAGGCCATCAGCACCGCGCCACCCCATTCGCCGCCGAGGCCAATGCCTTGGGCGATGCGAAGGATGAGCAACAGCAGCGGCGCCGCGATGCCGATCTGCGCATAGGTCGGCACCAGCCCGATCAGGAAGGTGGCCACCCCCATGATCATCAGCGTGATGATCAGCATCGCCTTGCGCCCGATACGATCACCGAAGTGCCCGAAGATCACGCCGCCCAGCGGCCGCGTGACGAAGCCGACCGCGAAGGTGGCGTAGGCGAGCAGCGTCGACACCACCGGATCGCTGCCGGGGAAGTAGAGCTTGTTGAACACGATGCCGGCGACCACCCCGTAGAGGAAGAAGTCGTACCACTCGATCGTGGCGCCCACCAGGGCCGAGATGACCACCTTGCGTATCGCTTTTTCGTCTGCTGTCGCACTCATGTGTTTGTCTCCAATGAAGTGTCGTTGTGGGGCCCTTGCGGGCGGCGGCTACGGAAAGTGAATCGGGTTCCTGCGCGCTGTCCCGCAGATGGCTGCGCAGAATGAAATCGATGCGTTTCGTGGCAGGGCAAGGCGCAAACCACAGCGATACCAGTAGCTATCGCGAGGATTTGCAACGCCGCCATGTCGCGAAAGGCGCGATTTCATGCGCAGACATCTGCGGGACAGCGCGCCCGGTCCTCGC
This sequence comes from Variovorax rhizosphaerae, assembly GCF_037889975.1. NCBI lineage: Bacteria > Pseudomonadati > Pseudomonadota > Betaproteobacteria > Burkholderiales > Comamonadaceae > Variovorax > Variovorax rhizosphaerae. Next base: position 180,082 of record NZ_JBBKZT010000005.1, read on the forward strand.
GGATCATGTCGACGGCCTTCTCGGCCATCATCACGACGGGGCCGTTGGTGTTGCCGGAGACGAGCGTGGGCATGACGGAGCAGTCCACCACGCGCAGGCCGCCGATGTCGTGCACGCGCAGGCGCTCATCGACCACGGCCAGCGTGTCGTTGCCCATCTTGCAGGTGCCGCTGGGATGGAAGATGGTGGCGCCGTTGTTGCGGCAGAACTCGAGCAGGTTTTCGTCGCTTGCGGCCTCGGGCCCCGGCTTGACCTCGCGCTTGACGTAAGGGCGCATGGCGGGCGAGTGCGCGATGGCGCGGGCGGCGCGCACACCGGCGACGGTGGTGCGGCGATCCAGTTCCTTCGAGAGGTAGTTGGGCTGCATCTCGGGCGCCTCGAAGGGGTCGCGCGAGCGGGCGCGCACGTGGCCGCGCGACTCGGGCCGCAACTGGCACACCGACATCGTGAAGCCCGAGTACGGATGGACCTTGCCGCCCGCCATGTCGGCCGAGAGCGTGGCGACGTGGAACTGGATGTCGGGCGTGGCGGCCTCGGGTTGGCCGGCCTCGTCCTTCAGCGCGCGCATGAAGCAGCCGCCCTGGTTGATGCCGATGGCCAGCGCGCCGGTGCGGTGCAGGAGCCATTCGATGCCGAGGCGGGCCTGGCCGACCCAGGAGTTGAGCTGGTCGTTGGTGGTGATCGGCTTCGTGCATTCGTAGCCGAGGCGGATCTGCAGGTGGTCCTGCAGGTTCTCGCCGACGCCGCGTGCGTCATGCACCACCGGCACGCCGAGCCGGTCGAGCAGCGCGCGTGGCCCGATGCCGGACAACTGCAGCAGTTGCGGCGACTGGATCGCCCCGGCCGACAGCAGCACCTCGGCCTTGCAGCGCGCGGTCTTCATCACGCCGCCTTGCCGGTACTTCACGCCGACGGCGCGGCGGCCTTCCATCACCAGGCCGGCCGCGAAGGCTTCGGTCTCGATGCACAGGTTGGGCCGGCGCTTGGCGGGCGCGAGGTAGGCCTTGGCCACGCTGCAGCGCAGGCCGTTGAAGGTGTTGAGCTGGTAGTAGCCGGCGCCTTCCTGCCGGGCACCGTTGAAGTCGTCGGTGCGCGGCACGCCGATCTGCCCGGCGCCATCGATGAAGGCCTCGATGAGCTCATGCTTCGCGCCGATGTCCGACACCTTCAGCGGCCCGTCGTGTCCGTGCAGCGGCATGTCGCCAACGCGCTGGTTGCCCTCGGACTTGATGAAGTACGGCAGCACGTCGTCGTAGCTCCAGCCGGAGTTGCCGAGCTCGGCCCAGTGGTCGTAGTCCTCGCGCTGGCCGCGGATGTAGATGAGGCCGTTGATCGAGCTGCTGCCGCCCAGCGTCTTGCCGCGCGGCCAGTAGATGCGGCGGCCGTTCATGCCCGGGTCGGGGTCGGTCTCGAAGCGCCAGTTGTAGATCGGGCTCCACATGGTCTTGCCGTAGCCGATGGGCAGGTGGATCCAGGGCGAGTTGTCGGGCGGGCCGGCTTCGAGCAGGAGCACCCGCGTGGCCGGGTCTTCGCTGAGCCGCGCGGCCAGCACGCAGCCCGCCGAGCCGGCGCCGACGACGATGTAGTCGAACTCGTTCTCGGTCATGTGTTTGTGGCCATCCGGCAGTGGAACAATGGTCTGGTGTGCCTGCGCAGCTATTTGCGGGACAACACACTTGTCGCGGCCCGGAGGGTGTTGCGAATTTTCGGAACGAAAGGTTCCACTTCGATTAGAGGTATACCCGAATGAAGTCAGCCCGGCCGCAGAAAGCCGTAGCGATTCCCAAGCCCGCCGAGACCCGGGCAGGTGATGCCGCGGGAAGCGGTTCATCGGCCGAGCGCAGCCTGCGCCTTCTGTCGCTGCTGGCGAGCGAGGGGCGCGCCCTGTCGCTGGCCGATCTGGCTGCCCGACTGGCCTTGCCCAAGGGCACGGCGCACCGCATCTGCACGCAGCTTCTGGCCGCGGGCTACCTGGCGCGGGACGTGGAGGAGCGCTTCTACAGCGTCGGCCCTGCGCTGCGCCAACTGGCCTTCGACACGCTCAACCATGGCGTGGTGCGCGGGTTGCGGCACGACGTGCTGTCGGAACTGGTGCGGGAGGTGGACGAGACCTGCAACTTCACCACGCTCGACGGCGCGCAGGTGCTGTACCTGGACCGGGTCGAGGCAAAGTGGCCACTGCGGCTGACGCTCGACGTGGGCTCGCATGTACCACTGCATTGCACGGCCAGCGGCAAGCTGTTCCTGTCGCAGATGCCGCGCAGGGAGCGCGACCTGCTCATCGATGGCCTCACGCTCACGCGCATGACGCGCAACACCATCGTGTCGGCGTCGAAGCTGCGCGCGGAATGCGATGCGATTGCCGAGCGTGGCCATTCCTGCGACGCGGAGGAGTTCATTGCTGGGTTGATCGCCGTGGCGGTGCCGGTACGCGACGCGGCCGGAGAGGTGCGTGCGGCCATCGCGGTGCATGCGCCGACGGCGCGCATGGCGATGAAGGATGCGTTGAAGCGGATCGATGCGTTGAAGGCCGCGGCTGCGCGCATGACCCCGCTGCTCTGACACCGTTCGACGACCATGAAGAACCTGCCTGAATGCCAACACGCGACCGTCGACCTGCAAGCCGATGGTGTCGCCACCGTCACGATCCGCTCGGCCAACGCGCTGAACATCCTCGACTCCGCCGTGATCGACGATGTGCGCACGGCGATCTCGCAACTTGCGGCCGACAGCGAGGTGCGGGTGCTCGTGCTGCGCGGCGCCGGCGACAAGGCCTTCGTGGCGGGCGCCGACATCCAGGAGATGGGCGCGCTCGATGTCGATACCGCACGCGTCTTCATCGACAAGCTGCGCGGCCTGTGCGAAGCGGTGCGGCTGTTCCCGAGCCCGGTGATCGCGCGCATTCCCGGGTGGGCGCTGGGCGGCGGGCTCGAACTCGCCGCGGCCTGCGACCTGCGCATCGCCTCCAACCGCGCGCAGTTCGGCATGCCGGAGGTGAAGGTCGGCATTCCATCGATCATCCACGCCGCGCTGCTGCCGCGCCTGATCGGGCAGGCGCGCGCGAACTGGCTGCTGATGACCGGTGACAACGTCGATGCAGCGCAAGCCCTGTCATGGGGCCTGGTCGACAGCGTGGTGCCGCCGGACCGACTCGATGAGGAGGTCGAGCGCATGGCGCGGAAGTTCGCGGGCTATGGGCCTGCGGTGATGCGGCAGCAGAAGCGTCTGTTGCGCGAATGGCAGCAAGAGCCGCTGGAGACCTCCATCCGCAATGGTGTGGATGAGTTCGCGAGCGCCTATGCGACAGGTGAGCCACAGCGCTTCATGGCGGCGTTCCTGAAGCGCAAATGAGAGCGGCGCTGAAGGCGTGAAGATTTCGTAGCGAGGGCGCCGAGGTCGGGTTGAGCAGCGCAGCCGTACTCCAGTACGGCGAGCAGCGCAGGCCCGGGATCGGCGGCCGCAGTAGAAAGATTCACACCTTCAGGTGTGGTTGAACACCTCGGGATCCATCACGATCGGCTGCTGCGGCTCCCCAAGCATCTCGCGCAGCGTCGACTCGATCGTGCGTGACATCTCGTCCAGCGCCAGGTCGTTCTGTGCCGTGCCGAAGGGCTCTTCGATCTCCTGACCCAGCGCCTCCAGCGCAAAGAAGGTGTAGCCGAGAAAGACCACGATCACCGGCGTCATCGGGCCGATCGAATCGATCAGCCCGAAGGGCAACAGCACGCAATACAGGAAGATGGTGCGGTGGATGATGACGACGTAGGTGAACGGGATCGGCGTGCCTGCGATGCGCTCGCAGCCGCCCAACGCCTCCGTCAAGCGGCCCAGCGGCATTTCCATGGCCTGGCCCGCCTGCCGATGGTCGCGCGCCCACTCGCTGGCCATGAGCAACAACATCGCGGGCTTGAACAGCGCGGGCTGCAGGCGCACCTGGTCTTCGGGCGACAGCACGCGCGCGAAGTCCGCGGATGGATCGGTGTGGCGAAGCTGATGGCGAAGCGCATGCACGAAGGCGATCAGCCGCGCCGCAAGCAATTGCGACTTTGCGGGCGGCTCGACCAGCGTCAGCCCCATGCGCAGCAAGTTGCGCGACTCGTTCAGCACGGTGCCCCACAGCATGCGCGCCTCCCAGTAGCGCGCATAGCTCGTGTTGTTGCGGAAGCCCAGGAAGATGGCCAGCGTCAGGCCGATGAGCGAGAAGGGCACGAAGTTGAGCGGCACCTTCCACGCGAACAAGTACCCGTGGAAGGCCGTGACCAGGATCGAGAACCCGGTCACGAGCAGCAATTGCGGCGCGATGTCGCGCAGCACCGAGCCGCGCCACACGAACACCATGCGCAGCCAATGGAGACCCGGCCGGACGATCACGCGGCAGCCTGCCCGATCTTCATCGCGTGGCGCGCGATCATCAGTTCTTCATTGGTGGGGATCACCCACACCGACACCTTGCTGGCGGCCGTGCTGATGCGCGGTCCGCCGGACCGGTTGGCCGCCGGGTCCAGTTCGATGCCCAGCCAGGCCGCGTCGCGGCAGGCGCGCTCGCGGATCGACGCGGAATGCTCGCCGATGCCGGCCGTGAAGACCAGCGCATCGACCCCACCGGCCGCGGCCGCCAGCGAGCCCATTTCGCGTCCCAGCCGGTACACGAACAGGTCGACCGCCTGCGCGGCGCGCGGATCCTTGCTCGCTTGCAGCACCCGCATGTCGCTGGACACGCCCGACACGCCGAGCAGCCCGGACTGCTTGTAGACCAGGTCCTCGATGGCGCGGGCGTCCATGCCCATCTCGTCCATCAGGTAGAGCAGCACGCCCGGGTCCAGGCTGCCGCAACGCGTGCCCATGGGCAGGCCGTCGAGTGCGGTGAAGCCCATCGTGCTGGCGACGCTCTGGCCGTTGACCAACGCCGACATGCTGCTGCCATTGCCCAGGTGCGCGACGATGGTGCGACCCGATGTCGCCTTCGCATCGAACTCGCCCAGCACGCTCGCGATGTATTCGTAGGAGAGGCCGTGGAACCCGTAGCGCCGCACGCCTCGGTCGGTGATGGATGGCGGCAGCGCGAAGGCTTGGGCGATCTCCGGCTGGCGGCGATGGAAGGCGGTGTCGAAGCAGGCGACCTGCAGCAGCCCGGGCTGCAGCTTGGCGATGATCTCGATCGGCGCGAGGTTGTGCGGCTGGTGCAGCGGCGCCAGCGGGCTCAGCTTGCGCAGCGCCGCGAGCACATCGGCATCGACGCGCACGGGCTGCGCGAAGGCCAGGCCGCCGTGCACGACGCGATGGCCAACCGCGACGATCCGGTGCCCGGCCAGTTGCTCGCGGAAGAACTCGATCAGGAACGCGATCGCGCCTTCATGCCCGAGCGAGACGCCATCGCCCCATTCGTGATCGCGGATGCGCGTGCCGATGGCCGACTTGGCGGTGAAGCGGGGCGCCGTGTACAGGCCTTCAGCCTGGCCGTTGAACAGCGGGATGTTTTCGCCTTCGGCTTCGAAGACGCTGAACTTGATGCTCGAGGAGCCCGCATTGAGGACGAGGACGACGTCGGACATGCGATCAACCCAGGACTTTGGTGCTTTCGCGGCGGGCCTGCGCGACCAGCGCCGCCACCGCGCACGATGCGAGCCGCGCGATGAGCGAGTCGGCCCGGCTGGTGAGGATGATCGGCACTCGCGCGCCGAGCACGATGCCCGCCGTGTCCGCGCCAGCCAGGAAGGACAGGCTCTTGGCCAGCATGTTGCCGGCTTCCAGGTCGGGCACCAGCAGCACGTTCGCTCGGCCGGCCACCGGTGACTTGATGCCCTTGACGCGTGCGGCCTCCATGTCGATGGCGTTGTCCAAAGCAAGCGGGCCGTCGATGAGCGCGCCCGTGACCTGGCCGCGGTCCATCATCTTGCAAAGCGCCGCGGCTTCCAGTGTGGAGGGCACCTTGGGATTGACGGTCTCCATCGCGGAGAGAACGGCCACGCGCACCTCGTCGAAGTGCAGCGCATGCGCGAGGTCGATCGCGTTCTGCAGGATGTCGGCCTTGACCTCGAGCGTGGGCGCGATGTTGACGGCCGCGTCGGTGATGATGAGCGCGTCGTCATGGTTCGGCACGTCCATCACGAAGCAATGGCTCACGCGACGCGCGGTGCGAAGGCCGGTTGCGCCCTTGACCACGGCGCCCATGAGTTCGTCGGTGTGCAGGCTGCCCTTCATCAGCGCCTCGGCCTTGCCTTCGCGCACGAGTTGCACGGCCATCTCCGCGGCTGCGACGCTGTGCGGGGCATCGACGATCTGCATGCCGGTGATGTCCAGGCCCCAGGTCTCGGCCAGCGACAGGATGCGGGCGCTTGGCCCCACGAGGATCGGCGCGATCAGGCCCAGTTTCGCGGCCTCGACGGCGCCTTCCAGCGAGCTTTGGTCGCAAGGGTGTGCGACGGCGGTCGGCGTCGGCGCGAGTGTCTGGCAGCGTTCGATGAGGCGTTGGTATTTTTCGTGCGGTCTGTCCATGGTTCCGTCCCTTGAATGGTGAAATTGGCGCAGTGCCTATGCGCGGAAGCGTGCGATCGACTGTGGCCGCAGTCTGGGGGCACGGTGGATGATGGCGCGGGCGAGCGGTGCACAAGTGTGCCTTTGTATTCAGGGTGCATCAAGGCATCAGGCGTTCGCGTCTGTATCCTTCGGGGTCCGCCATTTCCTCGGAGCCGAGCATGATCGATTCCCTGTATCGCACCGACCGGGGCAGGCCGGGACATGTGACATCCGCCGGGACATGCCATGGACTCGCCGCCTGACCGCCGGCCCGCCTGGCAGAAGGAAGGCCACGAGCCGGACTATCGCTTTTCGCTGGCCAACGAACGCACTTTCCTCGCGTGGGTTCGCACGGCGCTCGCGCTGCTGGCGGGCGCGGTGCTGTTCGATCAACTGGCCCTGCGGCCGCCCGGGCATTCGTATGTGTCGGTGATCGCGGTCCTTGGCAGTGGCATCGCCGCGCTGCTCACCGCCGTGGCTTACTGGCGCTGGAAGAGCAACGAGATCGCCATGCGCCACGATTGGCCGCTGCCGGGATCGAAGTCGCTCGCGGTACTGGCCCTGCTGCTGTTTGCCTCCGCGGCCCTGGTGACCCTGGTGCTTGCGGGGTGGGCGTGAGAGACCCCGGCCTTCAGCCTGAACGGACCGCGATGGCATGGACCCGCACGGCGATCTCGGCAATGGTCTGCGCCGTGGTCTATCTGAAGCTGGCGTTCAGCGCGCACAGCCTGCTGCTGGGCGTGGGTGGCACTGTGTTGTTGTTTGGCGCGCTCGGGCTGGTGCTGATCTCGATGCGGCGCCGGGTCGATCTTGTGGATGTGAACAAGCGAGCCGCGCCGGCGGGGCATTTGCTGAAGTGGACGGCGGTGATTGTTTGCATCGGGGCCATGGCTTCGACAGCAGCAGCACTGGTATGAAAAAGGGGTGAATGTTTCTACTGCGGACGGCGATCTCGGGTCTGCGGTTTTGGCTCCGGCATAACAAGCGCTTGCGCGCAATTGTTAGCCTTTGCCGCAACTTGTTGTCACCGCACGAGAGTGCGGTTCCGCTCCGCGAACCGGCCTCCCGGCTGGCGCCCTCGGTACGGAATCTTCACCCCTTCTTGCGCGGTGGCGTTCAGGGCGCAAAAGCGCGCTCAATTTTTTTTTGTGGATTCGAACAGCGGAGTGAGCTTGAGCCTCTGCACCTTGCCGGACGGTCCGCGGGGCAGGTCGTCGACGATGCGGAAATAGGCGGGTGTCTTGAAGCGGCCCAGCATCGATTCGCAGAAGCTGCGCAGCGCAGCCTCATCGACCGCGTGACCTTCACGCAGCACGACGCACACGCCGATCTGCTGGCCGTAGTGCTTGTCGGGCACGCCGACGGCGGCGGCCTCGCGCACGGCGGGATGCTGGATCAGGGCCTCGTCGATCTCGCGTGGCGCGATGTTCTCGCCGCCCTTGATGATGAGTTCCTTGATGCGTCCCGTGACGAAGAAGAAGCCGTCCGCATCGCGATGGCCAAGGTCGCCGGTGCGCAGCCAGCCATCGGGCGTGAAGCTGTCGCGGGTGGCCTGCTCGTTCTTGTAGTAGCCGCGCATGACGTTGGGGCCGCGGATGGCCAGTTCGCCGGTGGTGCCGTCGGGCACTTCGTGCAGGGACGCGTCGACCACGCGTGCCTCGCAACCCGACGCGCGGCCGACCGAGCCGAGCTTGCGTTGTTCCGGCGCCATCGGATTGGAGAAGGAGGGCGCCGCGGTCTCGGTGAGGCCCATGGTCTCGACAATGCCGATGCCGAACATGGACTCGAAGGCGCGGTGGTGCTCGGGTGGCAAGGCGGCGGAGGCGGAGCGGCAGAAGCGGATCGGGGCGGTCTGTGCGCGCGGCGGTGTTTCGCCTTCGAGCAGGTAGGAAATCATCGTCGGCACGACATTGATCCAGGTGCAATGCGTGCTCGCCGCCTGGTCCCAGAAACGGCCGGCCGAGAAGCGCGCCGGCATCGCGAGGCTGCCGCCATGTGCGAGCGGTGCGAGCATGGTCACGGCGAAGGCGTTGATGTGATAGAGCGGCAGGACGGCCAGCACGCGGTCGCTGTCTGAAAGCGCGTGTTCGAGGGTGATTGCATGTGCATTGGCCGCGAGGTTGGCCTGCGTCAGCATCACGCCCTTGGGTTGGCCGGTGGTGCCGGAGGTGTACATCAGCAGGGCCACTGCGCGGGGATCGGGTGCTGGGGCACGCTCCGCATGATCGGGTTCACCCGGCAGGGTCCTGTCATCGGGGTCGACCACGATCACGGCCACCTCGCGTCCGATGCCTTCGAGCATGGCGCGCACGCGTGCCTCCCATTCGGGCGCGACGCACACGATGCGGCAGTCGGAGTGCATCAGCACATAGCGCATCTGCTCGGGTTGCGAGACCAGGTTGACCGGGTTGACGCACAGGCCGCCATGCATCGCGCCGAGCAGCAGGCGAAGCGTCTGCAGGCCGTTGGGCATCACGATCGAGACCGCGTCGCCCGGCTGTGCGCCATGGCGTTGCAGCGCCGCGGCGACAGTGCGGCAGCCACGGGCCAGTTCGGCGTATGCGATGCGCCGGCCATCCTCGGCCGATACCGCGTACGTTGCCGATGGCTGGCGCTCGGCCTGCTGCTCGATCAGTTCATGGACTGTTCGCGCCGCGCTCATCTCAGTTTCTCCAGGATGTCGCACGCGCATTCGGGGGCCAGCGTCATTTGCCGTGCCGTGCGAAGTACGCGCCGAAGATGTCTTCCTCGCTCGGCACGTGCTCCGGAATCGGCCGCGAGATGCGCGTGATGTTGAGGTAGTGCCGGTAATTCATGTTGTCGGAGAAGTTGTTGCGGCCCCAGGTGCCGCAACCCATCGAGAGCGAGAAGGGCAGGCCGTTGTCGAAGCTGCCGCCAGTGGCGATGCAATGCGCCTGGTCGACGATGACGCGCGAGACAGGCAGGTGAAGGCCGAGCTGCAGGGCGCGCTCGGGCACGGCACTGTGCAGGCCGATCGAGTGGCCTGCGCCTTCGTAGGCGTAGATGCGGGCGACAGTGGCAGCGGCCTCGTCGAAATCGCGCGCCGCGTAGATGGCGAGCACCGGGCTCAGCTTCTCGCCGGAGAACGGATGCTCATGGCCTACGCCGTCCTCCGCGACCATGAGGATGCGCGGGTCGGTTTCGGCGATGGCCTGCCATCCCGCGCGGTTGGCGCCGTCGAGGGCGGCTGCGCGTTCGCAGATGGTGCGCGCCGACTGGCCGATGACGGCGGGCGAGAGCTTGCCTTCCGGCCACATCAGCGCCTGCAGCGTGGCCTTCTGCGTGGCCGCCAGCATGACGGCGCCGCGGTCCTTGAGGGCGGCCAGCATTTGCGCACGGACTGCGTCAACGATCACGAGGCTGTTCTCCGACGAGCAACTGGTCGCGTTGTCGAAGGTCTTGGAGCGCAGGATGCGATCGGCCCCTGCGTTCACGTCCACGGTCTCGTCCACGATGCCGGCCACGTTGCCCGCACCCACGCCGAAGGCCGGCGTGCCGCTCGCATAGGCCGCACGCACGTTGGCCTGCGAGCCGGTGGCCACGACCAAGTCGCACAGGCGCATCAGCTCCGCTGTCGATTGCTTGTTGATGGGCGCTGGCAACAGTTGCACCAGGTCGCGCGGCGCGCCGATGCGATCGAACTGCTCATGGATGAATTCGATGAGCCGCGCCGCCGTGGACCAGCCCTTGGGCGAGGGCGCGACGATCACCGCATTGCGCCCCTTGAGCGCATTGATGATCTTGTTGGCCGGCGTCGCGCCGGGGTTGGTCGATGGCGTGATGGCGCACACCACACCCACCGGCCGCGCGATCTCGACAATGCCCGTCGCCGGGTCTTCCGAGATCACGCCCACCGAGCGCGCGCCCTTGAGGTCGCGCAGCAGGCCGAAGGTCTTGCGGTGGTTCTTGCGCACCTTGTCCTCGACGTTGCCGACGCCGGTGTCGGCCACTGCCAGCTCGGCCAATTCACGGTTGCGTTGGGGCTCGATGATGGCCCAGCCTGCCGCGAGCACGGCCATGTCGACTTGCTCCTGCGACCAGGTTTCGTAGATGCGCTGTGCGGCGCGGGCGCGAGCCACGAGTTCGGCGATGGGGCCGGTTGCGGGAGAAGGAGATTCAGTCATACCAGTAAGTCAGATTCATGCAGTTCCTGGAGCATTGCGGCGTGGCCCGGCGTGGCACGACGCCAAAAAAGGGGTGAAGATTTCGTAGCGAGGGCGCCGAGGTCGGGTCGCGGAGCGGAACCGTACTCCAGTACGGTGAGCACCACAGACCCGAGATCGGTGTCCGCAGTAGAAAGATTCACCCCTTTTTTTCAGTCGACGGAGATGCGGGCCTCTTTGACCAACTTGTTCCAGCGCGCCAACTCCGTGTTGACCACCTTGCCAAGCGCCTCTGGCGATCCGCCGACACCTTCGCTGCCCTGGGCCAGCAGCTTGTCGCGAATCTCCGGCTCATGCACCACGGTGTCGATCACCTTGTTGAGCTTGTCGATGATCGGCCTGGGCGTCTTCGCCGGCACGAACACCGCGTACCAAGAGTCGACATCGAAATCGGGCACACCGGCTTCCTGCATGGTCGGCACGTCAGGGAAGGCGGCGCTGCGCCTGGTGGTCGACACGGCCAGTGCCTTGAGCTTGCCGGCCTTCACGAACTGCGCTGCCGCGGGGATCGACACCCACAGCAGCGGCACCTGCCCGCCCATCACGTCGGTCACGGCCGGACCGCCGCCGCGATAGGGGATGTGGGCCATCGCGACGTCGGTGCGCAGCTTGAACAGTTCGCCAGCCAGGTGCCCCGGCGAGCCATTGCCCACTGACGCGAAGGACAGCGTGCCCGGCTTTTCCCTGCCCAAGGCGATCAACTCAGCCACCGTGTTGGGCCGGAACTGCAGATTGGCCACGAGGATCTGCGGCAGCGAGGCGACCATGCCGACCGGCTCGAAGTCCTTCGCAGTGTCGAAGGCGAGCTTGGGGTAGATGGCCGGGTTGATGGTGTGCGACGACAGCGTGAACAACACCGTGTAGCCGTCGGGTGGCGACTTGGCGACGGCCTCGGTGCCGATGGAGCCGGCCGCACCGCCGCGGTTCTCGATGACCACGGGCTGGCCGAGCAGCGCCTGGAAGCGTTCCTGCACGATGCGCGCGATGACGTCGGTGCCGCCGCCGGGCGGGTAGGGGACGACGAGGCGGATCGCCTTGTTGGGGTAGTCGCCAGCGGACTGGGCCTGGGCACTGAGGCCGGCGCCAAGCGCCATGGCGGCAAGCAGGCCGATCCTGAGCAGGCGTGCAAAGCATTTCATTCTTCGTGTCTCCATCGAATAACAAGGTAAGCCGGCGTCGAACGCGCCCAGCCCGGGCGCAATGTTGCGCGACACATTCAATTGCGCTACCAGAGCTTCCACCAAGGCCGTTGGGCTGCAGGGGTGGGGGCTCCCAGGTATTCAATGGCCTGGACGCCGCCGCACAGCGGGCAGAAGGCGGTGAATGCCTCGAGCACGGCGTCCGCAGGCATGTTGGGAAAGGTAGCGCGCGCCAGGTCGGACGGGGCGTCGAACAACTCCGAGAAGCCGCATTGGGTGCACGCGCCGATCTTCCAGTTTCCTCTTTCCCGCATGTACTTGTCGGTCACCATGACCGCATGGCCCGTGGCCGGGTCCATGAGGAAGCGGATGACCTGGTCCTGTTGCACGGTCTTCAAGTGCGTTGGCGCATTGAGCACTCTTCCGGAGAACAGTGCGCCGTCGATGGACGTCAGGGTCACCCATACCGCTTCCGGCCCCAGTGGCGTGATTCGCGGGCCCCCATCGTGAACGACCACCTGGAGATCGTCAGGGTGGTCTGGATGAAGCTTGCCTTTGAGGTCGGGATGATTTCGCCAATGCATTCGGGTGGCCTCGCGATAGTCAGCATAGCCGTGCGTGCGCGCATGCGCCAGTTCGGCCTGGAGCGTTCGTTGCCGACCACGCCGATCGCAGGGCCAATGCCAGCGCTGCCGGCGCAATCGGCGTAGAACCTGCGCTCGCCGTGCATGCGCAGCCAAGCGGACGGCGACAGTCCATCGCAACGAGGAGAGCGCCATGAGATCCATCGTCCAAGCCCTTGCCGCGCTGAGCCGCGGCGCCACGCGCCGGCTGCCTGCGGCGGTCGACGGTCCCGGCCGGCCGCGGCGCATGTTGCTGGCCGCCGCGATGTCGATAGGCCTGTCCGGCGCGCTCGGCGTCTCAACGGCCTGGTCCGCGTGGAGCGACGAAACCTGGATCGCCACCTGGTCCGCCGGGCCGCATGCGGGCGACGACTTTGCCACCGGCTTCAAGCAGTTCAGTGCCCAGACCACGCTGCGGCAGATCGTGCGGGTCAGCAGCGGCGGCACCGCGGTGCGGGTGCGCTTGTCCAACGAATTCGGTAGCCAGCCGCTGGTGATCGGTGCTGCGCACGTCGGCCTGCGCAGTTCGGACATCGGCGTCGTCGCCGGGTCGGACCGGACCCTGACCTTCGGCGGGGCGAGTTCGGTCACTATCCCGGCCGGCGCGCCGGCCTTGAGCGACCCGGTGGTGCTCAATGTGCCGGCGCTGTCCGATCTCGCGGTCAGCCTGTATCTGCCCAATGCCACCACGGGCACGACCCGGCACTACTTCGGGCTGCAAACCAACTACCTGTCGCAGAACGGTGACTACACGGGGATGCTCATCCCGCCCAAGATGTCCACGGTGCAGTCGTATTTTTTCCTGACCGCGGTGGACGTGCTCCGGGTGAGCGGGGCGTCGGCCGTCGCCGTGCTCGGCGATTCCATCACCGACGGCTACCCCACCGCAGCCGACAGAAACCAACGCTGGACCAATGTGCTGGCGGAGCGGCTGCAGGCCGCGAACATCCCGGTGGGGGTGGCCAACACGGGCATTTCGGCCAACCGGGTGCTGCGCAATGTCACCGGCCCCAGCGCGCTGTCGCGCTTCGACCGCGACGTGCTGGCCCAGGCCGGGCTCAAGTACGTGATCGTGCTGCAGGGCATCAACGACATCGGCCTAGGGGCCTTGGCGTCCAGCGAGCCGGTGACGGCCAGCCAGCTCATCTCCGGCTACCGCCTGCTGATCGCACGCGCGCATCAGAAGGGGGTGCGCATCTTCGGCGCCACGCTGCCACCATTCGAGGGCGCGGGCTACTACTCGACGGAAGGCGAAGGTAAGCGCCAGGCGGTCAACAACTGGATCCGCACCAGCGGCGAGTACGACGGCGTGATCGACTTCGATCTGGCGCTTCGCGATCCCGCCCGCCCGTCCCGCCTGCGGGGGCTCTACGACAGTGGCGACCGCCTGCACCCCAACGAAGCCGGGTACCGCAAGATGGGCGAGTCGGTTCCGCTGCAGCTGTTCAATTAGGGGGTGGCCGTTCGCGTCGGCGGTGCTTAGGGAGGCTCTGAACAAGTCCCTCGCGGAGCGCGCATCCTCGGTTCGGGCGGTCTGCGGCGTTGCAAATCCTCGCCATGGCTTCGGCCATGGCTGTGGTTTGCGCCTTGCATCCCATCCCGAGCCGAGGCGCGCGCCCTCGCGGGGACTTGTTCAGAGCCTCCTTGGCGGGAAGCCTCAGCGCTGCAGTCTCGACATCAATCCCACGATCTCGCCGAACACCCGGTTGCCCGTCGATGCCACCAGGTCGATCACCTGGCTGTGGCGGTAGTACGGGCTCAGGTCCAGCCCGACGCCGATGGCGCCGATCTCCACTTGGCCCATCTGCTCGTGGCGCGACACCACGTCGCGCAGGTGGTGGTCGAGGTAGTGCGGGTCGTTGGCAAGCTGGGTGGCGCTGTCCATCGGCGAGCCGTCGGAGACCACGAGCAGCAGCTTGCGTTCTTCAGCGCGCTGCATCAGGCGGGTGCAGGCCCAGTCGACGGCCTCGCCATCGATGCCTTCGCGGAACAGGTCGGGCTTGAGCAGCGCGGCGATGGATGGGCGGGCGCGGCGCCATGGGGTGTCGGCGTTCTTGAAGACCAGGTGGCAGCGTTCGTTCAGGCGGCCTGGGTGATGCGGCTTGCCGGCGCGCTGCCAATCGCGTAGCGCACGGCCGCCGTTCCAGGCGCCGGTGGTGAAGCCGAGAATTTCGCTGGTCACGCCGGCCAGTTCGAGCGCGCGTGAGAACACGTCGACCAGCATTGCGACCGATTCGGCATGCGCCTTCATCGAGCCCGAGCAGTCGATGAGGAAGCTGAGCGCGCAGTCGGCCACGGGCTCGTGCCGCTCGCGGCGGAACACTCGGCGCTCGGTGGGCGAGGCGATGAGTTGCGCGAGGCGGCGGCCGTCGATGTGGCCTTCCTCCTGGCCGCCGTCCCAGCCGTCGCGCGCGGGTACGGCCAGCAACGCGCGCAACTCACGCGCGAGGCGCGCGATGTTGACGCCCTGGCCGGCGATGCGGCGGTCGAGTTGCTCGCGGTATTCCACGAGCACGGCCTTGCGCGCGAGCGATGCGGCCTCGTGCTCGCGGTCGTAGGCGGTGGTGAAGACGCGGTAGGCGCCGGCCGCGTCGTCCAGCACCTTGCTGCGGCCCGCATCGGCCGCGGCGACCGACTCCTCGAACTCGCGGTCCATTTCGGCGATGAGGCTGAACAGGTTGTGGCGCTTGTTGTCGGGGTCGCGGTCTTGTGGCTCGTCGCCTGCTTCATCCAGCATGCCACCGACGGTGCTTGCGATCGACAGCGCATGCACTGCATAGCCTGCTTGGTCGGCACGGTCACGGCGCAGGCCCGCCAGCGCATGGCCGATGCGCGGCGACAGCGCGAAGCGCGTGGCCTCCAGCATGTCCTCGGTTTCTTCCAGCACCTGTTCACCATGCACCCGAGCGCGGCAGACCTGCGCGACGGTGTAGAGCAGCAGGCCCTTGGCCGTGTCGGTCATGCCGGAATGGTGGAAGGCCCGCGACCATTGGTCGTGCCGGTGCCGCAGGTTGCGCGCCATGCCGGGCATCGATGCGGGCACCATTGCCTCGCAGCGGAACTGCTCCAGCATGTCGAAGATGAAGCGCTCGACGGCGGCCTCCGGCTTCAGGCGCGCATGCAGCTCGGCATCGGAGGCGGTGAGGCGCAACGCGATGCCGTCGGCTGCGCCGCGGAAAGAATCGAAGTCATCGGTGTCGGGCGAGGGGTGCAGGTGTGGCGCGAACCACGGCAGCGGCGCGTTGCCGCGATGCAGGCGGCGCCCCCGGAAGTGCAGGTCGCGCTCGCCGCTTTCTGCACGGATCACCGCGGCGCAGAGTTCGAGGGCACGCTGCTCTTGGCGGATGCGCTGTTGCAGGTCGCTCATGTCAGCCGTTCATTGCGCTGCGTAGTCCGAGAGAGAGGGGTAGCGAGCGAGGGGCGCGTGCCGAGGCCACTGGGTATCTCCCTCCGCGAATGTCCCCCGCCTTCGGCTCCTCCTTTATTTCGCTGCGGGAGACACCCAGCGCCCTCGGCACGTGGAACCGCCCGTTGCGCCAGCGGTTCAAACGCAGCGCGTCCTGATCGCGTCGATGGTGTGCTCCACGCAGCGAAATAAAGGAGGAGCCGGCAGCCGCAGGCTGACGGCGGGGGACATTCGCGGCGTGGAGTACACCGTCGGCGTGATCTCGCCCCGGCCCGTGCATTTCGGCCGGTGGCAAGGCTCGCGAGCGTCGCCCTTGGTTCGTCATCTCAAGGCAAGATCCTTGGCGAGCATTACGGGAAACAACGCTGGAAATACTCGGCCACCAACGGGCGCTCCGCCTCATCGCACTTGTTGACGAACGAGAGCCTGAACGCCACCGCCGGGTCCTTGAAGATCTCGACGTTCTCCGCCCACGTGATGACGGTGCGCGGCGACATCAGCGTCGACAGGTCGCCCGCCGCGAAGCCCTTGCGCGTGAGGTCGGCCACGGCCACCATCCGCGCGACCATCGCGTGCCCCTCATCGTTCGCCAGCGAGGGCACGCGCGCCTGCACGATGGCGATCTCTTCCTCGTGCGGCAGGTAGTCGAGCGAAGCGACGATGTTCCACCGATCGATCTGCGCATGGTTGAGCCGCTGCGCACCGTGGTACAGGCCATTGAGGTTGCCCAGCCCGACCGTGTTGGCCGTCGCGAACAGCCGGAAGTACGGATGCGGACGCAACACGCGGTTCTGGTCCATCAGCGTGAACTGGCCGTCGCGTTCCAGGATGCGCTGGATCACGAACATCACGTCGGGCCGGCCGGCGTCGTATTCGTCGAAGATCAACGCCACCGGCCGTTGCAAGGACCACGGCACGATGCCTTCCTGGAATTCGGTCACCTGCTGGCCATCGCGCAGCACCACGGCATCCTTGCCGACCAGGTCGAGCCGGCTGATGTGGCCGTCGAGATTCAGGCGCACGCAGGGCCAGTTCAGGCGCGCGGCCACCTGCTCGATGTGGGTCGACTTGCCGGTGCCGTGCAGCCCCTGCACCATCACGCGCCGGTCGCGCATGAAGCCGGCGAGGATGGCCAACGTCACGTCGGGGTTGAAGCGGTAGACGGCGTCGATCTCGGGGACGTGCTCGTCGCGCTCGCTGAAGGCGGGCACCTTCAGGTCGGTGTCGATGCCGAAGGTGTCGCGCACGCTCAGCAGGCGGTCGGGGAGGAGGGCGGCGGTGTCGGTCACGGCGGGTGTTTCCATGAGGGCGTCACGCGCGGGCGCGTGTGTCGGGGTCGCTGTCCATGCCCAGGCGGCTCAAGGCGAGTGCGGCGCGTCGCAGGGCTGGCAACAGTTTCCTGGCCTTGGCCATGTCGAGCCGCATCACGGGCGCCTGCACCGCGAGGCAGAGGTTCGACGGGCCCAATGGATTGGGCACCAGCGCGGCGATGCAGAGCAGGCCGGGCAGGAACTCCTCGTTGTCGAAGGCATGGCCGTCTTTCTGCACCTTTTCGATCTCGGCCTCGATCTGTTCGAGGTCGGTCAGTGTCTGCGGGGTGTAGGCCTCCAGCGGCACGTTGGCCAGCAGGCGGTGGCGCTGGGCTGCCGTCATCTGCGCCAGGAACACCTTCCCGCTGGCCGAGCAATGCACCGGCACGCGCGAACCGGGGTGCAGGTAGAAGCGCAGCGGCGCCGCGGTCTCGACGCGATCAAGGTACACCACTTCGCCGCCCGAAAGCGCCGTGAGATTGCAGCTTTCGCCGACTTCCTCGACCAGCCGTCGCAGCACCGCGTGGCGCGCACCGTGCAAGCTGTCGTTCATGAGCAGGTTCTCGGCCAGGCGGCGCAGGCGCGTGCCCATGCCGTAGTGGCGGCCATCACCCTCGCGCTGGAGCAGGCCTGCGCCTTCGAGTTGTTGAAGCATGCGGTGAAGCGTAGGCTTTGGCAGTCCCATCTCTTCGACGAGGCCCTGCAGCGAGTAGCGCTGGTCCTTGGCCGCGATGGTTTCGAGCAGCGCGAAGAGGCGCATCGCGGGCGTGTCGGCAGCGCTGTCCACCGCGATCTCGACCTTTGGCTCGGCCTTCTGGCCCTTGACGATCTTCATGGGGCGCGATCATAGTCTTTTGCAAAAAATAGTACATGGTGTTCCGGAAATTGAAATTCGTTTGACGCCGAACCGGCGCGCACCTATATTCGGCGCCGTGTGAATCCGGAACCGTGCGTTCCATCTTTTCGTGATGCCGCCCCTCGGCCAACCCGCCCTCCAGGAGACTTCCCCATGACCAAGCAACCCCCCGCGAACGTACGCACCGCCGTCACCGGCGTGCAGAAGATGACCCCTTCGGAAGCCTTCGTCGAGACCATGGTGGCCAACGGCGTGACCGACATGTTCGGCATCATGGGCTCGGCCTTCATGGACGCGATGGACATCTTCGCGCCGGCTGGCATCCGCCTGATCCCGGTGGTGCATGAGCAGGGCGGCGCCCACATGGCCGACGGCTATGCGCGCGTATCGGGCCGCCACGGCGTGGTGATCGGCCAGAACGGCCCCGGCATCAGCAACTGCGTGACCGCCGTCGCGGCGGCGTACTGGGCGCACAGCCCGGTCGTCATCGTCACGCCGGAGACCGGCACCATGGGCATGGGCCTCGGTGGCTTCCAGGAGGCCAACCAGTTGCCGATGTTCCAGGAGTTCACCAAGTACCAGGGCCACGTCAACAACCCCAAGCGCATGGCCGAATACACCGCGCGCTGCTTCGACCGCGCCATCTCCGAGATGGGACCGACGCAACTCAATATCCCGCGCGACTACTTCTACGGCGAAGTCACCTGCGAGATCCCCAAGCCGATGCGCGTGGAACGCAGCGCCGGCGGCGAGAACAGCCTGGCGGCCGCCGCCGAATTGCTGGCCTCGGCCAAGTTCCCGGTGATCCTCTCGGGCGGCGGCGTGGTGATGGGCGATGCGGTGGAAGAGTGCAAGGCCCTGGCCGAGCGCCTCGGCGCGCCGGTGTGCAACGGCTACCTTCGCAACGACTCCTTCCCGGCGAGCCATCCGCTGTGGGCCGGCCCGCTGGGCTACCAGGGTTCCAAGGCCGCGATGAAGCTGATCTCGCAGGCCGACGTGGTGATTGCGCTGGGCTCGCGCATGGGCCCCTTCGGCACGCTGCCGCAGCACGGCATGGACTACTGGCCGAAGGACGCGAAGATCATCCAGGTCGAAGCCGACCACACCAACCTGGGCCTGGTGAAGAAGATCACCGTCGGCATCCACGGCGATGCCAAGGCCACGGCCAAGGAACTGCTCAAGCGCCTGGACGGCAAGACGCTGGCCTGCGACGCGACCAAGGCCGCGCGTGCCGAGACCATCAAGTCCGAGAAGGCTGCGTGGGAAAAGGAACTCGACGAGTGGACACATGAGCGCGATCAGTTCAGCCTCGACGCGATTGAAGAAGCCAAGGGCGAGAAGACGCCGACCGGTGGCACTTACCTGCATCCGCGCCAGGTGTTGCGTGAACTGGAAAAGGCCATGCCGCCGCGCGTGATGGTCTCGACCGACATCGGCAACATCAACGCCATCGCCAACAGTTATTTGCGCTTCGACGAAGCGCGCAGCTTCTTCGCGCCGATGAGCTTCGGCAACTGCGGCTACTCGCTGCCGACCATGATCGGCGCCAAGTGCGCCGCGCCGGACCGCCCGGCCGTGGCCTATGCCGGCGACGGCGCCTGGGGCATGAGCATGGTCGAGATCATGACCGCCGTGCGGCACGACATCCCGGTGACGGCGGTGGTCTTCCACAACCGGCAGTGGGGCGCGGAGAAGAAGAACCAGGTGGACTTCTACAACCGCCGCTTCGTCGCAGGCGAACTGGAGAGCGAGAGCTTTGCGGGCATCGCGAAGGCGATGGGCGCGGAGGGCATCGTGGTGGACAAACTGGAGGATGTCGGTCCGGCGCTGAAGAAGGCGATCGACATGCAGATGAACGAGGGCAAGACCTGCGTGATCGAGATCATGTGCACGCGGGAGCTGGGCGATCCGTTCCGGCGTGATGCGCTGTCCAAGCCAGTTCGCTTCCTCGACAAGTACAAGGACTACGTGTGAATCGCCGGCCCGCGCCGATCAGCGCGGGCTTTTGTGCGAGCCCCTCGCGGCGCCGCGGCGCTGCAATGCGCCAAGAACTCCGTTGTCGCACGCCCCAGCCGCTTCTCCCGGTGCAGCACGATCGACAGCTTGCGCGCCGCTTTGGGCAGCCGGGTGCGCAGCTCGACCAGTCGCCCATCGCTCAGGCTTTGCGCCAATGCGAAGCGTGACAGGCAGCCCAGCCCGTCACCCGCAGCGACCACGCGCTTGATCGCCTCGCTGCTGCCGAGTTCGAAGCCGACGCGCACCTGCTCCAGGTTCTGCATCAGCCAGAAGTCGGTGGCGAGCCGCGTGCCGGAGCCATGCTCGCGCACCACCCAGGTCGCCTCCGAAAGCTGCGCGGGCGTGGCGATGCGACGGGCCAGCGGATGGTTCGGCGCAGCGAAGATCACCAGCTCGTCGTTGAGCCAGGGATGCACCACCAGGTCGGAATGCGTCTGCGGCCCCTCGATGAAACCGACGTCCACGTCGAAGCCAGCCACCGCCTCGGAGACCTGGAAGGTGTTCATGATGCGAAGGTGCACCTGGCTGCGGGGATGCAGCCGCGTCCACTGGGCGACCAGGTCGGGCAGCAGGTATTCGCCGATGGTGAAGCTGGCCGCCACGCGCAAGGGCGCCGCATGCTCGGCACTGAAAAGCGACTGCAACTCGGCTGCCTGCTCGATCAGCGCCTGCGCCTTGGGCAACAGGGCGCGGCCGTTCTCGTTGAGGACCAGGCGGCGGCCGATGCGATCGAACAACTCGGCACCCAGGGCCGTCTCCAGTTCCGCCAGCGCGGTGCTCGCCGCCGACTGCGAACGCGACACGCGATCCGCCGCCGCCCGCGTGCTGCCACCACGCGCCGTGGCCACGAACACCTCGACCTGCCGCAGGTTCAGGCGCAGGCGGCGGAAATCCTGCTGATTCGATTTTTCGATCATTCTGAACAATATTCTCCGCTTTTTCCTTTGAGCGGCTTTGCCTACGATCGTGCGCACCCACGCAACGACAAGAGGCCGAACCTGTTCAATTTCCTCTCCCGCGAGCCGCTGCACGATCCGCTGGCTTCCCCCACGCCGACCGCGGAATGCGAGGTCAAGACCACCACCTGCTACATGTGCGCCTGCCGCTGCGGCATCCGCGTGCACCTGCGCGAAGGCGAGCACGGGCCCGAGGTGCGCTACATCGACGGCAACCCGGAACACCCGCTCAACAAGGGCGTGATCTGCGCCAAGGGTTCGTCGGGGATCATGAAGCAGGTCTCGCCGGCGCGGCTCACGCGGCCACTGCTGCGCAAGCAAGGCAGCGAACGCGGGGCAGGGGAGTTCGAACCGATCAGCTGGGAACGCGCCTACGAGATCCTCACCGAACGCCTCGGCAAGATCCGCGCGACCGACCCCAAGAAGTTCGCGCTCTTCACCGGCCGTGACCAGATGCAGGCGCTCACCGGCCTGTTCGCGCGCCAGTTCGGCACGCCCAACTACGCGGCGCATGGCGGCTTCTGCTCGGTCAACATGGCCGCCGGAATGATCTACACGGTGGGCGGCAGCTTCTGGGAATTCGGCGGGCCGGACCTGGACCGCGCGAAGCTGTTCGTGATGATCGGCACGGCGGAGGACCATCACAGCAACCCGATGAAGATCGCGTTGTCGAAGTTCAAGCGGGAGGGCGGCCGCTTCATCTCGATCAACCCGGTGCGAACCGGCTACTCCGCCATCGCCGACGAATGGATTCCGATCAAGCCGGGCACCGACGGCGCGCTGTTCATGGCGCTGCTGCATGAACTGATCACCCACAACCTGATCGACCATGCCTTCCTCAAGCGCATCACCAATGCGCCGCAACTGGTGGTGCTGGACGATGGCGAGCGCGAGGGCCTGTTCGCCTTCGACCCCCAACGCGGCCCGCCGGGTGATGGCCGCAATCCGCACAACAAGCTGGTCTGGGACAGGAGTGACAACTCGGTGAAGCCGGCCTATCCGGAGGGCATTGGCGAATGGTGCGACCCGGCCCTTGAAGGGCATTACACGCTGGCCGATGGCACGCACGTCGCGCCATCCTTCCAGTTGCTGCGCGACCGCGTGGCGAGCTGCACGCCGGAGTGGGCCTCGGCCATAACCGGCATCGATGCCGACCGTATCCGCAAGCTGGCGCGCGAGATGGGCGAGACGGCCTTGCAGCAGGCCTTCGAACTGCCGATCCCGTGGACCGACGCCTGGGGCAAGCAACACCCAACCACACAGGCGCGGCCCGTGGCCTTCCACGCGATGCGTGGCTTGGCGGCGCATTCGAACGGCTTCCAGACGGTGCGTGCGCTGGCCGTGCTGATGAGCGTGCTGGGCACCATCGATGCACCTGGCGGCTTTCGCCACAAGGCGCCGTATCCGCGCCACATCGTGCCGAACTACCGCGCCTTCAACTCGCCCGAGATGATCCAGCCGAACACGCCGCTCAACGCCGCGCCGCTGGGCTTCCCAGCGAGCCCGGACGAGCTGGCCATCAACCCCGACGGCTCGCCGATCCGCATCGACCATGCCTTCTCCTGGGAGCATCCGCTGTCCGCCCACGGCCTGATGCACAACGTCATCACCAACGCGGTGAAAGGCGACCCGTACCGCATCGACACGCTGATGATCTTCATGGCCAACATGGCCTGGAACTCCAGCATGAACACCATGGGCGTGCGCGAGATGCTCAACCGCAAGGACGAGAAGGGCGAGCACATGATCCCCTTCCTCGTCGTGTGCGATGCCTTCCAGAGCGAGACCGTCGCCTTCGCCGACCTGGTCCTGCCCGACACCACCTACCTGGAGCGGCACGACGTGATGGGCATGCTCGACCGGCCGATCAGCGAGTTCGACGGGCCGGTCGATTCCGTGCGCATTCCAGTGGTGCCGCCGACGGGCGAATGCAAGCCTTTCCAGGAGGTGCTGATCGAACTGGCCTCGCGCCTCCGATTCCCCGCCTTCACCACGCCGGAGGGTGGGCGCAAGTTCAGTGGCTACACGGACTTCATCGTCAACTTCCAGCCGCAACCGGGTATCGGATTCCTCATGGGCTGGCGCGGCAAGGACGGCACGGAGCACCTCAAGGGCGAGCCCAATCCGAAGCAGTGGGACTTCTATGCGCAGAACAACTGCGTGTTCCAGTACCACATGCCCGAGTCCATGCACTACATGCGCAACTGGAACCGCGCGTACCTGGACTTCGCGAAGGACAAGGGCTGGCGCCAGCGCAACGATCCGGTGCAGCTTGCCCTGTACTCCGACACGCTGCAGACCTTCCGCCTGGCCGCGCAAGGCAAGACCCAAGGCCGTCAGCCGCCGGACGAACTGCGCGAGCGCATCGACATGTACTTCGATCCGTTGCCCTTCTGGTATCCGCCGCTCGAAGACGACGTGACCGACCGCGCGGCCTATCCGCTCAACGCGATCACGCAACGGCCGATGGCGATGTACCACTCCTGGGATTCGCAGAACGCCTGGCTGCGGCAGATCCACAGCCACAACTACCTGCACGTGAATCCGCTGACCGCCAAGGCGGCCGGCATCGAGGACGGCGGCTGGTGCTGGGTCGAGAGCCAGTGGGGCAAGGTGCGCTGCATGCTGCGCTACAGCGAGACGGTGGAGCCCGGCACCGTCTGGACGTGGAACGCGATCGGCAAGGCGGATGGGGCGTGGCAACTCGCGCCCGGTGCGGACGAGGCGCGCAAGGGCTTCCTGCTGAACCACCTGATCACCGAGGAACTGCCGTTCGCCAATGCGCATGGCGGCAAGACGATCAGCAACTCCGATCCGGTCACGGGGCAGGCCGGTTGGTACGACGTGCGAGTGCGTATTCGTCCCGCGGACCCGGAAGAACCGATGGAGAGCTTTCCGCAGATGAAGACGATGCCTGCGGCACCCGGCGTCGTCGGCAAAGCCGCGAGTGTATTGACGTACTTTGCCGGGAGGCGCAAATGATCCAGTGGTTGAAGGACTTGCTTTCACTCCCTCTCCCGCCAGCGGGAGAGGGCCGGGGTGAGGGCGACGGCGTTGGAACGGCCGCAGTCGCCATGAAAGGCCCCATGCCCTCACCCCAACCCTCTCCCGCGCGCGGGAGAGGGAGTGAAGTCCGCTGGGAGCCGGGCGATACGCTGGCCAAGCAACTCGCCCTCGTCATCGACCTCAACGTCTGCGTCGGCTGCCACGCCTGCGTCACCTCCTGCAAGCAGTGGAACACCTCCGGCAGCGCCGGCGCGCTGGCCGACCTCAACCCCTACGGCGCCGATCCCACCGGGACCTTCTTCAACCGCGTGCAGACCTACGAGGCCGGCGCGTACCCCCTGACTGAAACCATCCACTTCCCCAAGAGCTGCCTGCACTGCGAAGACCCGCCTTGCGTCCCGGTGTGCCCCACGGGCGCCAGCTACAAGCGCAAGGAAGACGGCATCGTGCTGGTCGACTACGACAAGTGCATCGGCTGCAAGTACTGCGCCTGGGCCTGTCCTTACGGTGCGCGCGAACTCGACGAGGAGCGGCAGGTGATGACCAAGTGCACGCTCTGCGTCGACCGCATCTACGACGAGAAGCTGCCGAAAGAGGACCGCAAGCCCGCCTGCGTCAAGGCCTGCCCGACCGGCGCGCGGATCTTCGGCGATGTGAAGGACCCGAACTCCGAGGCGTCGAAGGCCATCCGCGAGCGCGGCGGCTACGCGCTCATGCCTGAGTGGGAAACCAGCCCGGCCAACCAGTACCTGCCGCGGCGCGTGACCGAGGCGGTTGGCGATGCGTCGAAGGTGCAACCCACGATCGGAGGCCAGGCATGAACCCGGCGTTTTCGGTCGTCATCTTCACGACCATCGCTGGCGCGGCGCAGGGCCTGGTGGTGGCGCTGGCCCTCGCAAGGCTGGCCGGCGTGGCGGTGGCGCCGTCGTTCATGAGCGATGCGCTGATCGTCGCGGAAGCGATGCTGCTCGTGGGCCTCGGCGCCTCCTTCGCCCACCTCGGCCGGCCCGAGCGCGCCTGGCGTGCGGTGCTGATGTGGCGCACCTCCTGGCTGTCTCGCGAAGTGATCGTGCTGCCGGCGTTCATCGTCGTGGTCGGGCTGTGGTGGCTGGCGTTGCGCGCCGGCAATGATGGCGTGCTGCTGCCGCTCGTCGCCGTCGCATGTGCCGCGCTGCTCTGGTACTGCACCGCGATGATCTACGCCTGCCTGCGCTTCATCCAGGAGTGGGCGCAGCCGCTGACGCTCGTCAACTTCACGCTCACCGGCTTGTCGTCCGGCCTGATCCTGTCGAGCGCGCTCGCCGCAATGCTCGATCAGCCGCACGTCCTCGCTGCGACCGGCCCCGCCGCGCTGGCCGTGACCGTTGCCGCATGGATCACCCGCACCCTCGCGCTGCGCCGCAATGCCGCGCTCAGGCCCAAGTCCACGCTGCAATCGGCCACCGGCATCCGCGCGAGCAAGCTGGTGCAGAAATCGATGGGCATGTCGGCCGGCTCGTTCAACACGCGCGAGTTCTTCCACAAGGCCGGACAGGCGGCGCTGAAGAAGGTCAGGCTGGCGTTGATCGTGCTGGGCTTCGCGCTGCCGACGGTGCTGATGCTGTGGGGTGTGGCCACGGCGTCAGGGGCGGCCTTCGTCCTTGCGCTGCTGGTGCAGGTGCCGGGCCTGTTCGCGGACCGCTGGTTCTTCTTCGCGCAGGCCAGGCACCCGCAGAACCTGTACTACCAAGTCGTGTCGTAAGCCGCGCCGACGCGCAAAACGTGTCATGCTTTCGTTTGCCCTTCGTGTCGCACGGTGCGGCCCGCACCTGTTGCGTGCGGCATGCACCAACTGCAAGGGTAAGTCCCCATCGGCTGGCTCCATTGCCCGAACGGCGCTGGCACTTTGTGGCCGCCGTCGATGGGAGCAAAGTGCTTCGGTCCATTCACAGGAGTTTTCAGATGAACATGTCACGTCGCCTCACCCTGCAACTCTCGACGCTGGCGGCCGCCTGCATCGTGAGCGGCGGCGCCTTCGCACAGGCCAAGGAAGTCACCTTCGCCCACCAGGACATGCTGGTGCCGCTGCGCCTGGTGATGGAGTCCGGCGAGGTCGAGAAGGCCACCGGCTACAAGATCAACTGGCGCATGTTCAACGGTGGCGGCGACGTGATCCGCGCGATGGCCTCGGGTGACGTGCAGATGGGCGAGACCGGCTCCAGCCCGTTGACGGCCGCGGCCAGCCAGGGCCAGGACATCAAGCTG
This sequence comes from Variovorax rhizosphaerae, assembly GCF_037889975.1. Lineage (NCBI taxonomy): Bacteria > Pseudomonadati > Pseudomonadota > Betaproteobacteria > Burkholderiales > Comamonadaceae > Variovorax > Variovorax rhizosphaerae. The sequence goes on from NZ_JBBKZT010000005.1 coordinate 206,338, forward strand.
TTCTGGATCTCGGCCGACATTGCCGACGCAGAAGCCCTGGTCGCCCGCAACGGCTCCAACATCAGCAGCATGAAGGACCTGCAAGGCAAGAAGGTCGCCACGCCCTTCGTGTCGACCGCGCACTACCAGCTCATGGCCGGCATGAAGATGGACGGCGTCGATGCCAAGAGCGTCAACGTCATGAACATGCGCCCGCCCGAGATCGCCGCCGCCTGGGAGCGCGGCGACATCGACGCGACCTTCATCTGGGATCCGGTGCTGTCGAAGATCAAGGGCAACGGCAAGGTCATCGCCACCTCCGGCAGCATCGGCAAGAAGGGCGCGCCGACCTTCGAGGGCATCGTCGTCAATGCCAAGTGGGCCGAGGCCAACGAGCCCTTCATGATCGCCTTCGTCAAGGCGCTGAACCGAGCGAACGAGGAATACAAGGCCACCGGCAAGACCTGGACGGCCGACTCCGCGCAGACCAAGGCCATGGCCAAGTGGACCAAGGCCAACCCGGCCGACGTCGGTCCCGCTATGGCGCTCTACACCTTCCCGACCTATGCCGAGCAACTGTCACCGACCTGGCTTGGCGGCGGCGCGGCCAAGGCCATGGCGAACACTGCTGCCTTCTTGAAGGAGCAGGGCCGCGTACAGGAGGTCAAGCCCGACTACAGCGCCTTCGTGACCACGACCTACGTGCAGAAGGCGATGGCCGCCAAGTAGGCTTTCGCACTCACAAAGGAGCCCGCATGCCGACCCTCGACATCCGCGACCTGACGGTCAACTACGCCATCAAGGGCGGCACGCTGCAGGCGCTTGCGCCCGTCAACCTGACGATGCGCGGCGGCGACTTCACGGTTGCGCTGGGCGCATCGGGCTGCGGCAAGAGCACGCTGCTGAATTGCATTGCGGGCTTCCTGCCGCCGTCCAGCGGCGAGATCCTGCTCGACGGCGCACCGGTGACCGGCCCGGGTGCCGATCGCGGCGTGGTCTTCCAGAAGCATGCGTTGATGCCCTGGCTCAACGTGCGCGAGAACGTGGCCCTGGGCCTGCGCTTCACCGGCGTGGGCAAGGCTGAGCGCGATGCGATCGCCTTGGCCAAGCTGCGCCTCGTCAGCCTCGAGAAGTACGCCGACCGCGCCGTCTACGAATTGTCTGGCGGCATGCAGCAGCGCGTCGGCATCGCCCGCGCGCTGGCCAGCGACCCGGCGGTGCTGCTCATGGACGAACCCATGGGCGCGCTCGATGCCTTCACCCGCGAGACGGTGCAGGAGATCCTGCTTCAGGCCTGGGCCAAGGCGCAGAAGATGGTCTTCTTCATCACGCATTCGGTGGAGGAGGCGCTGTTCCTCGGCACGCGGCTGATCGTGATGAGCCCGAGCCCCGGCCGCATCTCGCATGTCTATGAGGACGTGCCGTTCTCGCGCCAGTTCCTCGCGCATGGCGACGCGCGCAAGGTCAAGTCGGAGCCGGAGTTCATCCGCATGCGTGAGGAAGTGCTGGCCATCATTCATCACCGGGAGGTGGCGCATGCCTGACGTGACCATTGCCTCGCCCGTCGTGGTGTCGCCTTCTTCCTCCGCGCCGCCGGCGGCGCCCGTCGTCGCGGCGGCTGGCGGCAAGCTCAAGACCAGCGCCTTCAAGGTGCCGGGGGAGGGCTCCAGCGTGGTCATCAGCGTGGTCACGGTCGTGGTGCTGCTGGTGCTGTGGGCCATCGCCACCAACGTCGGCTGGGTCAAGCCCTTGTTCCTGCCGACGCCGCAGGCCGTGTTCCAGCAGTTCTACGAATACCTCACCGGGCAGGCCAACGACAAGCCGCTGTGGCAGCACTTCCTGGCCAGCATGTTCCGCGTGTTCTCGGCCTTCTTCCTCGCCTGCATCACCGCGATCCCGATCGGCATCGCGATGGGCATGAGCCGCGTGGTGCGCGGCATCTTCGACCCTCCGCTGGAGTTCTACCGCCCGCTGCCGCCGCTGGCCTACCTGCCGCTCATCATCATCTGGTTCGGCATCGACGAGACACCCAAGATCCTGCTGATCTTCCTGAGCTGCTTCGCGCCCCTCGCGCTCGCGGCCCGCGCCGGCATGCGCAGCGCATCGCAGGAGCAGATCAACGCGGCCTACTCGATGGGCGCGAGCTACATGCAGGTGATCCGCCACGTGATCCTGCCCTCGGCCATGCCCGACATCCTGATCGGCATGCGCATCGCCATCGGCTTCGGCTGGACCACGCTGGTTGCGGCGGAGATGGTCGCGGCCAACATGGGCCTGGGGCAAATGGTGTTGAACGCGTCGAACTTCCTGCGCACCGACATCGTGATCATGGGGATCATCGTGATCGGCGTGGTGGCCTACCTGTTTGATCTGCTGATGCGGTGGGTGGAGCGCAAGGTGGTGCCTTGGAAGGGGCGGATGTAGAAAGCGAATTCGAAAGCAAGCGGCGGAGTGCCGCATTCGGAGCCATTGCCTAAAGTCATCCCCATCCACTCAGGAACGAAAGGATGGGCAAGATGAACATGATGATGACCCCGACTGAACTGCAGGCCGCAGCCACCGTCAACGACCCGCGCTGGGCCGCGGTCCAGGCGCGCGACGGCCGTTTCGACGGGCAGTTCTTTTATTCGGTGAAAACCACTGGCGTGTACTGCCGGCCTTCGTGCGGCGCACGCCTGGCACGGCCGGAGAACGTGGCCTTCTACGAGAACACGGCCGAGGCCGAACGCGCTGGGTTCCGGCCCTGCAAGCGCTGCAAGCCCGACCAGCCGCCGCGCGCCGAAAGGCAGGTCGAGATGATTGCCGACCTGTGCCGCTTCATCGAGAGCGCGGAACAGGTGCCCTCTCTCGACGAGTTGGCGCAGCGTGCCGGGATGAGCAACTGGCACCTGCATCGCCTGTTCAAGTCGGTGACCGGCGTCACGCCGAAGGCCTATGCCACAGCGCACCGCGCCAGCCGCGTGCGGGAAGCCCTGGGCCGCAGCGACACGGTGACGGACGCCATCTACGACGCCGGCTACAACGCCAACAGCCGCTTCTACGAGGAGTCGGACCATGTGCTGGGCATGACCCCGAGCGCCTTCAAGGCCGGCGGTGCTGATACCGACATCCGCTTCGCCATCGGTCAATGCTCGCTCGGCGCGATCCTCGTGGCGCGCAGCGGGCGCGGCGTGTGTGCGATCGAACTGGGTGACGATCCGGACCAACTCGCACGTGCCCTGCAGGACCGATTTCCGCAGGCGCGGCTGATCGGCGACGACCCGGAATTCGACAGCTTGGTGGCGCAGGTGGTCGGCCTTGTCGAGGCGCCTGGACACGGGCTCGACCTGCCGCTGGACGTGCGCGGCACAGCGTTCCAGCAACGCGTCTGGCAAGCCTTGCGCACGGTGCCGGTCGGCGAAACGGTGAGCTATTCGGACATTGCCGCCCGCATCGGCGCGCCGAATTCGCATCGCGCGGTAGCCCAGGCCTGCGGCGCCAACACGCTGGCGATCGCGATCCCGTGCCATCGCGTGGTGCGCAGCGATGGCGCGCTGTCCGGCTACCGCTGGGGCGTCGAGCGCAAGCGTGCGCTGCTGGAGCGCGAGCACGAGGCCGTCGCATGAAGGTGGACTGGGAGGCCGTCGGGCAATCGCTCGACGCGGAGGGCCACGCCATCATCGAGGGTGTGCTGAAGCCCGCGCAGTGCGAGGCGCTGGCGGCCCTCTATGCACGGGATGAGCTGTTCCGCAGCCGCGTCGTGATGGCGCGCCACGGCTTCGGCAGCGGCGAATACAAGTACCTCGCCTATCCCTTGCCGCTGCTGGTGGCGCGCCTGCGCGAAGCCTTCTACCCGAGACTCGTGCCGATCGCCAACCGCTGGCACCAGGCCATGGGCATCGACGTGCGCTTCCCGCCGACGCATGAGGAGTTCCTTGCGCGCTGTCATGCGGCCGGCCAAGCCAGGCCGACGCCATTGCTGCTGCAGTACGGGGAGGGCGACTACAACTGCCTGCACCAGGATCTCTACGGCGAGCATGTGTTCCCGCTGCAGGTGGTGGTCTTGCTCTCGGAACCCGGCCGCGATTTCACCGGTGGAGAATTCGTCATGACCGAGCAACGGCCGCGCATGCAGTCGCGTCCCATCGTCCTTCCATTGAAGCAAGGCGATGCGGCCATCATTGCCGTTCATCACCGGCCGGTGCAGGGTACGCGCGGACCGTATCGTGTCAACCTTCGGCACGGCGTGAGCCGCGTGCGCTCGGGCCATCGGCACACGGCCGGCATCATCTTCCACGACGCGGCCTGAAGCCATGCGCGACCTGTTCGAAGCCGAGCAAGGATTGGCACTGCCCATCGTGCCGGGGGCCGTGTTGCTGCGAGGCTTCGCCGGCGACCAAGCGCCCAGGCTGCGCGCCGCGTTGGACGGTGTGTTGGCGGCGTCACCGTGGCGCCACATGATCACACCGGGTGGCTTCCGGATGTCGGTGGCCATGACCAATTGCGGACCGCTCGGCTGGGTCAGCGATCGCACGGGCTATCGCTACGACGCCATCGATCCTGTCGCCGGCAAGTCTTGGCCGGCGATGCCGCAGGCGTTCCGCGAACTTGCAAGTGAAGCGGCCAATGCGGCAGGCTTCGCTGGCTTCGAGCCCGATGCCTGTCTCGTCAATCGCTATGAACCCGGCGCACGCCTGTCGCTGCACCAGGACCGCGACGAACGCGACTACGGTCATCCGATCGTCTCGGTATCACTGGGCCTGCCGGCCGTGCTCCTCTTCGGTGGCCTGCAGCGTAAAGACAAGTCGATGCGCCTGCCGCTCGTGCACGGCGATGTGGTCGTGTGGGGCGGCCCGGCAAGGCTCAACCACCACGGCATCCTGCCGCTGAAAGATGGCGAGCATCCGTCGACCGGACGCTGCCGCATCAACCTGACCTTTCGCAAGGCCGGTTGATTTGCACTGTGAGGTCAGTGCGCGTGCTCGCGCTCGACCAGGCGTTTCAACGCCCGCGTGCCGGCCGCAAGCGCCGCTTCATATGAATCGAAATCCTTCTCGGACGTCTCGACGTCGCGTACCGATTCGCCCTTGGCGTCGGACTCGATCAAAGCCCAGAAGTACGAGCCTGCGACAGGCTCCCGAACGATGAGTTTGGTGTGTGTCATGCCACTCATATTGGTCCGATGCAAGGGGTATTTCTGTAGGTCATTTCCCCATGTGTTGATTCGTCCAGTTGCGCACCGAACAGGGGCGCGGCGGTTAATCAAAATGGTCGGTCGAGCCCATTTCCAATGAACCGGAAAGGCGGGCCCGCTTGTCGAATTTCCATTCGGCGTTTGGCCCGTTCCGATCGACATAGTGCAGGAAGACCTGCGCCAGTCGATCGCCCTCGAAAGGTTCTCGCCAGTGATAGCAATCGCATCCACGGTAGATCAGCCCGTCGCCCGGATCGAGCGACACCGATGCAATGCCCGTCGGCCCTGCGATCCGGAGGGGCCACTGCGCGTCCGCATCCATGCCTAAATTGACGCTCATGCTGATTTCACAGGCCGGTCGATCCACATGCGCCCTGAGCAGGCTGCCTCGCTTGTAGACGCGGAAGTACGAATAGGTCGGCCACAGTCGCAATCCGGTCGCGCGCTCCACAACGGCGCGCAAACTCTCCAGAAGCACTTCCGTGAGCGGATCGCCGTAGGCAACCGGCGCGTCACGGACCTGGGCATCACCGGGCGCAATCCTGTCGTTGTCGGCGCGGGCCAGCACATGCTCGCGATGGAAGGCCACGGCATCAGCGTCGATGACGGCCCGCTCGACGACATACCATTTTTCCGCGAACTCGACGGCGCTGGTTTTCATGTCCGACAAGGTCGTCACGTTCCGTTCCCCGACGTCCTGTGCACCCAACAGTTGAGCGCGAACCGCCCATCTTCGAACGAAGCGCTGCGGCAACGCACAGGCAGCACCTCATGCGGAAACCACGAGGGAAAAAAGACGGCCCTGTCCCATCGCGGCTCGATCTCTCGGTAGTCGTCGCCACTGTCCGGTTGCGCGCCCAAGCCGTACAGGCGCAACTCGCCGCCCTGGAATGCCTTCGGCTCCTTGTGAAAGTACAGGACCATCGTCAGGACGCGCGGGTTCGCGCGATGCCTCAGCGTGTCGGCATGCATCTTGAAGAAGGCACCGTCACCGGACCATGCGATCTCGGGCTCCAGGAAATACTGATCGACATTGACGAGGCCCAGTTTCGGAATTGCATCCGCGACGGCTTTCCTGATCATGGGCTCGATCCAAGGCATGACGGGGTCGATGTCCTGATTCACTTTCGACACACGGTGGGTTTCGTCGATGTAGCCCTCGTTTGCATGCCCCAGTGCAACTCTTGAGGGGCGGAACCCGGCTTCGTGAGCGATCGCATAGTCGAGCAAACGCTGCACCACCGCTTCGCCGACGAAGTCATCCACGATCATGACCGGTGCCGGATCGTTCAGCACGATCGTCGAGCCACGAACGGAATCGAAAGTCCATACTTGCGCGGTCGGGACTGAATCGACGGAGGCGCATGAAAGCGACTGTGACGGCGTTCGAGGTGCTGGACGCGCTCGGCCTGGCGCAACTCCAGAAACGCAGCGGCGACCTTGGCGGCTCGGTGCCGCTGCGCGTGGCGCAGGCGTGCGCGCCGCTCTTCGAAGGCAACGCATTCGGGTTCCAGATCACGCTGCGCCAGCCCATCGTGCTGCGACGCAGCCTGGGGCATGTGGCCGTGGAGATCGCCGCTCCCTACGGCGAAGCGTTCACGGCCGCCCATCGCGCCGTGCTGCCCAGGCTTGTCGCGCAAGGGATTCTTCGCGCTGACGGGCTGCTGCCGACGATGTTCGCCGACGACTTCGTGAAAGTGGCAAGCGCGAGCCCCGGCGAGGTGCGTGTGCATCTGTGGACCGGGCTTTGCGTGCGTGCCGACGCGGGCGTGTGGCTCCGGGTCTCCTCGACGGCGAACCGTCGCAACCGCTTCTTCGAAGTGGAGGAATATTTCATCGCCGACGATGGTGCGTTCGCGCCGCTGATGCTTGAGATCACGCTGCGCCCGGACGCCCCGGATCGGCTCCGCATCGAAGGCGAGATCGGCACCGTGGCGCCCGTCGCACCCGGCGCGCGCATCGAGGAGATTCCGCTCTCGCAGGCGCCGGAGATCGGTGCCGCGCATGCGGCCTTCTATGACGCGGCCTATTTCGACGCCAAGGTGGATGCGCCGACACGGAAGTACCGCAAGACGAGTCTTCCCGTCGCTGACGAGCGCGCCTCTTGCAGCGATGCGCCGGCGCGCTGCCGCGTGATCACCGTCGGGCCGGCGGCGCACACCCTCACGGGCCCGATGCCACGTATCGTCTTCTCCAACCTCGTGCCCTTCGAGGCGTCCTATGACGGTTACACCCTCGCCGTGCAGCCGGACGAGTCGGTGCTGCGAGCCGGCGCACGCGAGGTGGAGCGAGCCTTCGCCGAGGCGCTCGGCCCCACCTTCCTGGGCGAGAACCGCCGCGCGATGCTGTACTTCACCAAGTACTTCACCCCGCATCCGCCGGGCGAGCCGCACTTCTTCGTCAAGCCATGGGCTTTCGTGCAGACGCCGCCGGGCTGGTCGTGCCTGCTCGAAGGTGTGCATGGCGAAGGCTTCGACGTGCTGCGCGGGATCGTTGCCACGGATGTGTTCCACGCGACGCCAGCGGTGTTCCAGGTGTATCGATCGGGCGAGCCGATCCGGGTGGCCTACGGAGCGCCACTGCTGCACGTGATGCCGATCCCCCGGCGACTGCTGCAGGCAGGTTTTCGCGAGGCCACGCTCCATCACTGATCAGCGTTGCGCTACTTGACCTTTGCGTTGAGGGCGCGCACCTCGCGCTGCAACTCGAGCAGCAGATTCAACACCGCCGCAGTACCCACATCAGGGCGCGTGGAACCGGGCGGTGGCGGAGGCGGGCCACCCGGACCACCGCCGGTGCCATCCGGTCCCGCGACTTCGTCGAGGAGGTGCCGGTAGTTTTGGATGATCTCGAGAATCGCCGTCGGCGACTTGTCCAGATCGATGACTTTCCCGTACCGCTTCTTGATCGCTTCAACGAGCTCCAGGTCCTTTGGATTGGTCCTCATGGCGTCCCCAAGTTTGATCGACTGGTTTGATCGACTGAGAGTGAGTGGTGATACTAGGAGGGGCCACCTGGGGTGTCCAGCATTGACCCTGCCGCCGGGTGCGTCGGGACCCTGGGGCTTGACGCGCCGGCGGGGCATGCAATTTGCGTGAACAGCCAGTGACCAACGGGCCCTGCAATTGCAGTGCCGGTGGCGGTCCGGCTTCTTGTGAAAAGAAAGGCATCCATGGCTTCCATCCGTTCGGCAATCGTTTCAGCTTGCGCCGTGTCCGGCTTCATCTGCATGTCGCCCGCCTCGGCGCAGGACAGCTATCCCAGCCGCCCCGTGAAGGTCGTGGTTGCGCTCCCGGCCGGTGGGAGCGTGGACATGGTGGCCCGCATGGTCAGCCAGCAGTTGGCGACCGACACGGGCCAACCCTTCGTGGTCGACAACCGTGCCGGTGGCTCCGGGCAAATCGGCATGCCGGTCGTGGCAAAGGCGCCACCGGACGGCTACACGCTCGCGGTGTCGCCGGCATCCTTCCTGACGACCAACAAGAGCATCTTCAAGACGCTGCCCTACGACCCGGAAGCCGACTTCACGCCCGTCACCAAGCTGGTCAACCAGGCGATGGTGCTGGTGGTGCGCGACAAGTCGCGCTTCGCGACGGTGGGCGACTTGCTGGCCGCCGCCAAGGCCAGCCCCGGCAAACTCAACTTCGCATCGTCGGGCGACGGGAGCCCCCAGCATCTGGCGGGCCTCCTGTTCGAAAGCCGCACCGGCGCGAAGCTGACGCACATCCCGTACAAGGGTGGCGCACCGGCGATCACGGACCTGATGGGCGGGCAGGTGGACATGATCTTCGCGCCGCTGCCCGAAGCACTTCCGCACATCAAGTCCGGCAAGTTGCATCCGCTGGGCGTGCTGAGCGAGAAGCGCGCTGTCTCGGCACCGAACATCCCGACGCTTGGCGAAGGCGGCGTCGACCGCGTGTTCCTTTCCGCATGGATTGGCCTGCTCGCTCCTGCGAAGACCCCTCAACCGATATTGGATCGGCTCAACAAGTCCGTGAAGGCGCTTCTCCAGGGCGACGCCAAGGCCAAGCTGCTGGAGATCGGGATGGAGCCTGCGGCCGATGAGGCCAAGCCTCTCAAGCAGGTCATCTCGGAGGAAATCCGCTTGCATGCCGACCTTGTGAAAGCTGCGGGCCTGGTGCCGCAATAACGTTCTTCGCTGGAAGGCAAGCTCACTGATTCGGCGGCGTCTTCGGTGGCTCGGTGCGGGGTGCCGAAGACGGTTCCCATGAGTCCGGCGTGGTGGCAACGAGCTGCTTCAGATCGTTCCATGACCGCGCGCCCGGAACGCTTGTCGCACCCGTGACGGCACCCTTCGCAAAAGCGACCATGCGCTCTTGCAAGTAGCGCAAATCCTGCGCCGGCCAAGTCTCGATCGAATGCGGCCCGCGCGCCACCACGATCTCCTTCAAGCCGCCGATGCGGTCATAGGCCGCGACCGTGCCTTCCACCGTCTCGGCACGGTCCCACAGCCCCTTGCCGAAGAAGGCGGCCGGCCATTTGTCCATGCCCGCCAGCGGCGCAGAGTTGGGATAGAAGACGATGTGATGGTCCGCCGCCATGCCGCCCAGGAACAGGTTGCGGTCGGCCAAGTCGGGCGACACGCCCACGTAGCCCGCGCCGCTCGCGAACGACGACAGCAGGATCGCACCCTTGATGTTCTTCAGCCCCTTGGCCGGCGTGCAGGTGGGCGTCGGCATGTCGAAGCTGCACGATGCCGAGAAGTTCTTCGTCATGGCCCAGGCGGTCGACATCGAGCCGCGCGAATAGCCGCCCGGCAGGATCGGAATGGTGTCGGCTTTCATGCCGGCCAGCAGCCTGCCACGGGCGGACGCGCCTTCCAGCAATTGGCCGCCAGGCGTCAGCATGCGCATGCCGTCGCCGCTCTCGAGTTGCGATAGCACACGGAACACGTCCTCGCCTTGCTCCAGCGTGTTGGTGTCGCTGAAGCCGCCTGAAAGGCCCTCGCCGCGCCGGTCGTAGGCCAGCACGTCGAAGCCGGCCTGGTTGAGCGCATGCAACTGGTCGCGCCACCAGCGCTGGCCCATGGTCTCGGTCGTCGCGTTGGGGAAGCGGATGGCTACCGTCTTGCCGGTCGCGGGGTCGATGCGGTAGGACTTCTCGTCCGGATGCTGGATGGCCGTGAGCTGCCCGCCGCCGCCGGGCGCCATGACGACCAGCGCGCGCACCTTCCCACCCTTGCCATCGTCGACGCCCGCACCTTCGATGTACCAGCCGCGCAGCTTGATCAGGTCGCGCATGTTGAGGTCGATTCGCTCGAAGGCGTCGCGCGGGGCGGTGAACTCGACGGTGTACGTGCGGGCCTCGTCGGCAGCAATGGCCTCGTTGTATGGCGCCTTGGCGAAGAAGGCCGGGCGGCGGATCTGCTTCAAGTCGACGAGGCCATCGGGGTCGATCTTGCCGGACGGGTCGATCACGCCAGTGGAGCGCGTCGCACGCTCCTTGTTGGGCGGCAGCCAGCGCTGCATCTGCGCGTCGATGCGCTGGAAGCAGGCGGCGTCGGCCTTGCAGGCGGCCCAGCGCGACTTGAGTTTGGCATCGGTGAATTCGTCGACGTAGTAGTCGTTGCCGGTGTAGTTGGAGGGTGGCTTGTTGGCGGTTTGGAGGAAGGGCACGCAGACGATGCCGCCGCTGGATTGCGGTAGTTGGTAGCCGGGGATCTCGGCGTCGCGGTCGGTGCCGACCCAGGCCTTGCAATCGGTCGGCGGTGGGGCTGCGCGCGTGATGCGCGGCATGCCGGTGCTGGAGCAGGCGGCGAGAGCTGCGATGGCGAGCGCCGCGAATGCTGCGATGGCGCCACGCTGCGCGGCGGGAAATTTTGACATGTGGATTGCCTCCGTGGATTTTCTTGGGGACCTTCGACCAACGCCTTGCGGCGGACTTGATCGGGCCATCTATCCCGCCAACAACTTCTGCACCAACTCAGCGGTCGTGCTCGCACTGTACTTGCGCATCAGCCGCGCCCGGTGCAACTCCACGGTGCGGTGGCTGATCCCCAGCGCCTTGCCGATCTGCTTTGAGGTCATGCCCTGCATCACATGCGCCGCCACCTCCCGCTCCCGCGGTGTCAGGTCCGCCGCCTTGCCGGAGCGGCGCGAGCCCAGGTCCTCGAAGGTCCAGATGCCGGCCTCGTGCGGCGCGGCCCGGTTCAGTGCGTGGCCGCTCACATGGCACCAGAAGGTCTCGCCACGCAGCGGGCCGTCCAGCCGTTTCATCATCCGGTTGTCGGCATAGCGCCCGCTGGCGTTCAGGATCGGCTCCATGCGCTTGCCGATGCGCTCGAATTCGGCGACGCTCGGGTACAGCACGCGAAACGACTGGCCGATCAATGCCTCGCGCGTGGCCCCGAACATCTCGCACAGGCGTGCGTTGCAGTCGACCATCGTGCGATGGCGCGACAGCACCATGCCCACGGGCGCGTTCTCGAAGGCCAGGCGGTAGTCGATATCGGGTGTGCCCATTACGAATTACTACGTATGCGACTACGTAGTATCGTTGCTGCAGTCCCCAACGTGTTTTTTCAACCCAACGACCCAAGGATTCCACGCCATGGCGAACAAGATTTTTCCCTCCGCTGACGCGGCGCTGAAGGGCATCGTGGCCGATGGCCAGACCCTCGCCGTCGGCGGCTTCGGCCTCTGCGGCATTCCCGAGGCGCTGATCGACGCGCTGCATGACTCGGGCGTCAAGGATCTCACCTGTATCTCCAACAACGCGGGCGTCGATGGCTTCGGCCTCGGCAAGCTGCTGGAGACGCGCCAGATCAGGAAGATGGTCGCGAGCTACGTCGGCGAGAACAAGGAGTTCGAGCGCCAGTACCTGGCTGGCGAACTGGAACTGGAATTCACGCCGCAGGGCACGCTGGCCGAAAAGCTGCGTGCGGGCGGCGCGGGCATCCCGGCCTTCTTCACCAAGACCGGCGTCGGCACGCAAGTCGCCGAAGGCAAGGAACTGCGCGAGTTCGACGGCGAAACCTACGTCATGGAACGCTCGCTGGTGCCCGACGTGGCGCTGGTCAAGGCCGACGTGGCCGACAAGTCCGGCAACCTGCGCTTCCGCCTGACGGCACGCAACTTCAACCCGGCCGCGGCGATGGCCGGCAAGGTCTGCATCGTCGAGGTGGAGCGCATCGTCGAGGTCGGCGAACTGGCGCCGGACGACATCCACCTGCCGGGCATCTACGTGCACCGCATCGTGCTCAACGCGACGCCGGAGAAGCGCATCGAGAAGCGCACGGTGAGCGCATCGGCACCGGTCGATCCGGTGGCCGCCAAGGTCGAGGCGCAAGCCGCGATCGCCCAGGCCGCCGTCGTCGACACGCCTGCTCCCGCCAAGATCAAAGGAAACTGACATGCCCTGGACCCAAGACCAAATGGCCGCACGCGCGGCGCAAGAACTCGAAGACGGCTTCTACGTCAACCTCGGCATCGGCATTCCCACGCTGGTGGCGAACTTCGTCGGCGACAAGGAAGTCTGGCTGCAGAGCGAGAATGGCATGCTGGGCATCGGCCCCTTTCCGACCGAGGACCAGGTCGACGCCGACCTCATCAACGCCGGCAAGCAGACCGTGACCACGCTGCCCGGCAGCGCGATCTTCGGCAGCCATGACAGCTTCGCGATGATCCGCGGCGGCAAGATCAACCTGTCGATCCTCGGCGCGATGCAGGTCAGCGCCCAGGGCGACCTGGCCAACTGGATGATTCCCGGCAAGATGGTCAAGGGCATGGGCGGCGCGATGGACCTGGTGGCCGGCGTCAAGCGCGTGATCATCCTGATGGAGCACGTCGCGAAGAAGAAGGACGGCACCACCGACCTCAAGATCCTCGATGCCTGCACGCTGCCGCTGACCGGCGTGGGCGTGGTCGACCGCATCATCACCGACTTGGCGGTGATGGACGTGACGCCCGAGGGCTTGAAGGTCACGGAGCTTGCGCCCGGCGTGAGCTTCGACGAACTGCAAGGCAAGACGGGCTGCAAGCTCATCCAGTGATCCAGTTGAGCGAGCGCGCCTTCGGGCGCATGCCGGACGGCCAGGACGTGGTCGAGTACACGCTCGACAACGGCCGAGGCCTTCGGCTGTCGGCGATCAATTACGGCGGCATCGTGACAGCGCTGCATGTGCCCGACCGCGAGGGGCGCAGCAGCAACATCGTGCTGGACCTGCAGACGCTCACCGACTACGTCGAGCGCAACCCGAACTTCGGCACGATCGTCGGGCGCTTTGCGAACCGCCTGGCCGGTGGACGCTTCGAGCTTGACGGCGTGAAGCACCAGGTCACGCTGAACAACGGCCCCAACTCGCTGCATGGCGGCAACCGTGGTTTCGGCAAGCGCTGGTGGCAAATGACACCGGTGCAGCATGAGGGCGCCACGGTGCTCGAACTGCGCTACACCAGCGTCGATGGCGAGGAGGGCTACCCGGGTGAAATGCGCGTCACCGTGCGCTATTCGCTGGGCGCCGGAGCCAACGAATGGCGCATCGACTACGAAGCGGTCTGCGACGCGCCCACCATCGTCAACCTGAGCCATCACGGCTACTTCAACCTGGGCGGCACGGGCTCGATCCTGGACCACCGCCTGACGCTCCACGCGAGCCGCTATGCGCCGGTCGATGCGACGCTGATCCCGACTGGCTTGGCCGATGTCGCCGGCACGCCGTTCGACTTCCGCCAGCCCACGGCGATCGGGCAGCGCATCCGCGGATCGCACCCGCAATTGCTCACCGCCAAGGGCTACGACCACAACTGGGTGCTGGACCGGACCGCTGTCGATGCGGGCGGCCTGTCGCTCGCCGCCCGCGTCGAGCATGACCCGTCCGGCCGCGCGATGGAGGTCTGGACGACGGAGCCGGGCGTGCAGTTCTATTCGGGCAACTTCCTGGACGGCAGCCTCGCCGGCAGCGCCGGCATTTCGTGGCGGCAGAGCGACGGCCTGTGCCTGGAAACCCAGCACTTTCCCGACTCGCCGAACCACCCGGAATTCCCTTCCACAACCCTTCGGCCAAGAGAGGTTTTCCGCAGCAGCACGGTGCATCGCTTCGGAGTTTGCTGAAGGTCGCATGACCTGATCAACAAGCTGTTTGGGGGACTATGCAGCCCGCATCCAGCGTGGTTGAATGCAAAAATGAGTTACCCGAAGCTCAAGATCGACCAGACGATTCATGGGGCGGTTTTGCTGGCCGCCCTGGTGCCGGGCTTTGTCGACGCGCAGACGGCACCGGCCGAAGCGAATCCCAATGCCTGGCGCTATTCCTTGTCGGTTTATGGCTACCTGCCGAACCTCGGCGGACAGGTCGATGCCGTGACTTCGCCCGGCGGGCCGGGCATCCAGGTCAACGCCGGACAGCTCGCCGACAGCCAGAAATTCAGCTTCGCGGGTTCCTTCGGTGCCAACAACGGGCGCTGGGGTGCGTTCACCGAGGTCCTCAACCTGAACCTCGCGAGCGACAAGCCGTACAGCCGCGATTTCTCGCTCGGCGGCGGCCCGCTGCCGTCGAACACGGCGGCGGACCTCAGCCTGAGCATGAAGGGCTCGGTCTGGACCCTGGGCGGCGAGTACCGCGTGATGGCCGACCCGGTCCTGACGCTGGACCTGCTGGCTGGCGCCCGCATGTTCGCCATGAAGCCCACGCTGCGCTGGAACGTCATCGGCGACGCCGGGTCGCTGCAACCGGTCGGCCGCGTTGGCAGCACTTCGCCCGGAGAGACGCAGTGGGACGGCATCTTCGGCTTGAAGGGTCGCTACGCGATGGGCAACAACGGACGGTGGTCCTTGCCCTTCTATTTCGACGCGGGGACCGGCCAGTCGCACCTGACGTACCAGGCTGCCGCCGGCGTGAGCTATTCCTACCAGTCGATCGAACTCACCGCGATGTGGCGCTACCTGTCGTATGACATGAAGTCGGGCGCCCCGGTCGACAACCTGCGCTTCAATGGGCCGATGGTGGGCGCCACCGTCCGGTGGTGACGGCCTCAACCGCCAAACAGGTTCGCCGCGACGCCGCCGCCGTCGATCCGCACGGCAAACAAGCCGCCCGCCAAGGGCTCCGCTTCCAGTTGCTCGGCCGTCAGCCCGCTGGCCGCGCTGGTGATGAACATGGTGCTCATGTCGGCCCCGCCGAACGCGCAGTTGGTGATGTGGCGCGTGGGCAATACCAGGCGGTACAACTCGGCCGCGCTCACGGGGTCGTGGCAGGTGATGCACGAGGCGCCCCAGTGGGCAATCCACAGGCGGCCGGCCGCATCGGTGGTCATGCCGTCAGGGTAGCCGTCGTCCTTGGCGAAGCGCAACCACTGGCGCTTGTTGGAGAGGTTGCCCGAGGCGGTGTCGACATCCCAGGCGTAGACGCGCTGGGTCACGGTGTCGTTGAAGTACATCGTCTTGCCGTCCAGCGACCAGGTCGGGCCGTTGCTCACGGCAATGCCGGTCTCGTGCTTCGTGCAGCGGCCGTCGGGGTCGTAGCGGTAGAGGGAGCCCGTCGGCGCCACGCAGTCCCGGTCCATCGAGCCGCCCCAGAAGCGGCCTTGGGCGTCGCACTTGCCGTCGTTGAAGCGGTTGGCGGTCAGTTCGGGTTCGGGTTGATGCAGGTACTCGGGTTTGCGGTCGGGCCGGGCCGGATCGAACAGGGCGAAGCCGCGCCGCAGCGTGACGATCAGGCCGGGCTGGCTCGCGCGTTCTGCCACGGCGGAGATCTCTTCATCGAACTCCCAGCTTGCGCGTGAGCCGTCCGCCGGTGTGAAGCGATGCAGGCGACACGACACGATGTCGACCCAGTACAGCGCCTGCTCGCGCTGCGACCAGCAAGTGCCCTCGCCCAGAGTGGCGGCTGCGGCCCAGAGGCATTCGAGGGGGCCGAGCAAGGTCGGCGCGGGCAGGGCGGCGGTTTGTGTGTTCATGCAGTCTTGTTGTAGTTGTCGGGAAGGGGCGCCGGGAATCGTAGGGCAGTCCGGCGATACGAGCGAGGTGAATTCCGCGCATGAACCGTGATGGCCTGCCGGCCCCGTCGGGCGGTTGATTCGAACGCACGGCCCCTTCGACAACGCGTGGCGATATAGTCGCGCGCACCCCGCCATTGCAGCGGGAAAAGGGAGGAATCGACGATGAAGAAGTTCGTGATTGCATTGGCCGTGCTGGCATCTGCCGCGGCGCTGGCCGAAGAACCCGCGCAGGAAGAAAGCTCGGTCAAGAAGGCTGTGAAGAGCGCCACGTCGGGTGCCATCTCGCTGGGCAAGAGCATGATGAGTGGCGTGTCGGACGGCGTGACCGATGGCCGCAAGACCGGGGAGGCGGCGGACGGTGCTGTCCTGGTTTCCAACCTCGCGGAGTTCGAGGCGAAGGTCGATGCCAGGCTTTTGACCATTGCGGCAGCTTCGGACGACCGCGTCGATGCGGAGTTCGCACTCCGGAACCACGGCAAGAAGCCAGTGCGCATGATCAACCTGCAGAAGCGGGGCACCGTGCTGATCCTCGACAAGGACGCCTTTGCGCATGAGTTGTCCTCTGACACCACCAACCCGCTCGATGTGACCATTCCGGAGAACGCCGGCATCAAGGTCAAGTTCACCTTCAACGGCACGGCCAAGGACATGGTCGCCGTGCGGGTCTGGGGCAAGGAGTTCAAGAAATAGGGCAGGACGCGGCTGGCGCCTCGGGCGGCGTCAATCCACCTCCAGCCTCCGCCCATAAACCGCCAGGCTCTCACTCTTCAACGCATTCATCATGATCTTCGCCGCCGGCGACAGCAGACGGTCGGTGCGGGTGATGATGCCGAACATGTCCATGTGGCAGGGCAGTTCGATCGGCAGGATGGCAACGATGCCGTGCGAGGCGTAGTACTGCGCCACGTCGCTTGCCAGCACGGCGATCATGTCGCTCTGTTGCAGCATGCGGGTGATGAAAAGGAGGGCCGCGCTCTCGATCACGTTGAGCGGCGGCGGCAGGCCTTCCTCCTGGTACATCAGGTCGAAGCGGTGCCGCAACACGCTGCCCGCGGGCGGCACGATCCAGCCGGCCGACACCACGTCGCGCAGCGTCAGCCCGCTCATGCCCAGCAGCGGATGGCCGGGGCGGACCAGGGCGCATACCGGCTCCTCGGTCAGGGCTTCATAGCGCAGCTTGGACTTGTCGTGCTCCGCGAACAGGCGGGCCACGAGGATGTCGAGCTTGCCTTGCTCCAGGCGCTCCATCAGCACGGGGCTGGTCTCGATCTCCACCGAGATGCGCAGGTTCGGCTGCTCGCGCTTGACTGCGGCCACCGCGCCCGGCAACAGCGCCAGGCCCGGCGCGGTGATCACACCGACGTTCACCTGGCCGAAGCGGCCGGCCTTCAATGCGTTGAGTTCATCGTGCGCCTCGTTCAACGTGGCGAGCGCGACGCGGGCGTGCCGGATCATGGTTTCGCCATACCAGGTGGGCCGCATCCCGCGCGGCAGCCGGTCGAACAGCGACACCTCCAGCACGTCCTCCAGATCCTTCAATAGCTTCGATGCGGCCGGCTGGGTCATGTTCAGCACCTGGGCCGCGCGGTGGATGTTGCCTTCCTCGGCCAGTGCCACGAGCAGCAGCAGTTGGCGGGTCTTGAGTCGCGCACGGATGAACCAGTGCGTGTAGTGGGTCATGGGGTAAACGTCAATGCTGGAATTGATATCGATTCAAGCAAATTTACGATTTGAAAGATATCGGTGACATTCCTACACTCGCGCCACTTTGAAACGCAGTGATCTGACCCAACGCGCCCGCCATTACATCAATGGCCGCTGGGAGACAGGTGTGACCACCGGTTTGAGCGAAAACCCGTCGGACACGAGCGAGGTGGTGGCCGAGTACGCGCGGGCCGATCGCATTCAGACGGAGCTGGCGATCCGCGCGGCATCCGATGCCTTCAAGCACTGGAGTCATTCCACACCGCAGCGTCGCGCGGATGTGCTCGACCAGATCGGCAGCGAGATCCTCGCGCGCAAGGATCAACTGGGCCTGCTGCTCGCACGCGAGGAGGGCAAGACCTTGCCCGAGGCGGTGGCGGAGGCAACCCGGGCCGGTCAGATCTTCAAGTTCTTCGCAGGCGAGGCACTGCGCGCGGGCGGCGAAAGCATCGCCTCGGTGCGGCCGGGCGTGCATGTGGACGTCACGCGCGAGCCGGTCGGCGTGGTCGGGTTGATCGCGCCCTGGAACTTTCCGCTGGCGATTCCGGCCTGGAAGATCGCGCCGGCACTGGCCTATGGCAACACCGTGGTGTTCAAGCCGGCCGAACTGGTGCCGGGTTGCGGCTGGGCGCTGGCCGAAATCATCAGCCGCGCCGCCTTGCCGGCGGGCGCCTTCAACCTGGTCATGGGCAGCGGTCGCGAAGTGGGCCAGACGCTGGTCGACAGTCCGCTCGTCGATGCCTTGAGCTTCACCGGCTCGGCGGAGACGGGCGAGCGCATCCTGCAAGGCGCCACCGCGCGCCGCGCCAAGGTTCAGGTGGAGATGGGCGGCAAGAACCCGCTCGTGGTGCTGGCCGATGCTGACCTCGACAAGGCGGTCGATTGCGCGGTGCAAGGTGCGTACTACTCGACCGGTCAGCGCTGCACGGCATCGAGCCGGCTGGTGGTCGAGGCCAGGGTGTTCGACGCTTTTGTCGCGCGGCTGGGCCAGCGCATGGCGGCCTTGCGCGTCGGCCATGCGGTGGAGCCCGGCGTGCACATCGGCCCGGTGGTCAGCCGTGCGCAACTGGAGCAGAACCTAGCATGGATGGGCATCGCGCGGGACGAAGGCGCGGAGCACTTGTCGGGTGGTGAGACGCTGCAGCGCGCGACGGTCGGCCACTTCATGAGCCCGGCGCTGTTCCTGGCCAAGCCGGAGCACCGCGTGGCGCGCGAAGAAATCTTCGGGCCGATCGCCTGCGTTTTGCGCGCCGACGACTACGAGCATGCGCTGGCCCTGGCCAACGACACGCCCTTCGGCCTGTGCGCCGGCATCTGCACCACCTCGCTCAAGCATGCGATGCACTTCAAGCGGCATGCGCGGGTCGGCATGACGATGGTCAACCTGCCGACGGCGGGCGTGGACTACCACGTGCCCTTCGGCGGGCGCAAAGGATCGAGTTACGGCCCGCGCGAGCAGGGCCGTTACGCAGCGGAGTTCTACACCACGGTCAAGACGGGCTACACGCTGGCCTGATCGCGACCGGGGTCGAACATTTCTAGTAGTCATCACGCCAACCAGGAGAACATCACCATGAAACTGACACGCCGCACCCTGACCAAGGCACTCGCCGCCGCATCGCTCACGGGCCTGCTGCCGGCCACTGTCTTCGCGCAAAACAAGATCGTTCTCGGCTTCGCGCAGGTCGGCGCTGAAAGCGAATGGCGTACCGCCAATACGGAGTCGATCAAGTCGTCGGCCAAGGCGGCAGGCATCGAGCTCAAGTTCTCCGACGCGCAGCAGAAGCAGGAAAACCAGATCAAGGCGATCCGCTCGTACATCGCGCAGAAGGTCGACGTGATCGCGTTCTCGCCGGTCGTGGAAACCGGCTGGGACACGGTGCTGCTCGAAGCCAAGGCCGCGAAGATCCCGGTGGTGCTGACCGACCGCTCGGTCAACTCCAAGGACACCTCGCTTTACGTGACCTTCATGGGCTCGGACTTCACCGAGGAAGGCCGCAAGGCTGGCAAGTGGCTGGTCGAGAAGATGAAGGACAACAAGGGTCCGATCAACATCGTCGAGTTGCAGGGCACCGTGGGCTCGGCACCGGCGATCGACCGCAAGAAGGGCTTCGAGGAAATCATCAAGGCCGACCCCAAGTTCAAGATCACGCGTTCGCAGACCGGCGACTTCACCCGCGCCAAGGGCAAGGAAGTGATGGAAGCCTTCCTGAAGGCCGACAAGAACATCAATGTGCTCTACGCGCACAACGACGACATGGCCATCGGCGCGATCCAGGCGATCGAGGAAGCGGGCCTGAAGCCGGCCAAGGACATCACCATCATCTCGATCGACGCGGTGAAGGGCGCCTTCGAAGCCATGATCGCCGGCAAGCTGAACGTGTCGGTGGAATGCAGCCCGCTGCTGGGCCCGCAACTGATGAGCGCCGTGAAGGACATCAAGGCTGGCAAGTCGCTGCCCAAGCGCATCGTGACGGAAGAGGGCATCTTCCCGATGGAAGTGGCGGCCAAGGAATTCCCGTCACGCAAGTATTGAGCGACAGGATGCGCGGCACGTCGTGCCGCTGCTCCAACCCCTGGCGGGGGGCCACACCATCGGGCCGGCAAGGCCGGTTCCGCGGTGTTGCTGGAACGGGATTCGCGGCCCGGCAATAGCTGGCCCCGCGGTGCTTCCGGCACGAGAATCGCAGCCCGCACTACAACGCA
The DNA here is from genome assembly GCF_037889975.1 of Variovorax rhizosphaerae. Taxonomy (NCBI): domain Bacteria; kingdom Pseudomonadati; phylum Pseudomonadota; class Betaproteobacteria; order Burkholderiales; family Comamonadaceae; genus Variovorax; species Variovorax rhizosphaerae. The sequence goes on from NZ_JBBKZT010000005.1 coordinate 226,858, forward strand.
CAACACGCATACCCAAGGAGATCTCTAATGAAACGCACATTCCTCAAGACCTTGCTCGCCGGCATCGCCGCCACGGGCCTCATCGGCGTTGCCTCGCTCGCGCAGGCGCAGGACAAGGGCCCGATCGCGATCTCGATGCCGACCAAGTCCTCGGCCCGCTGGATCGCCGACGGCAACAACATGGTCAAGTACTTCAAGGAGAAGGGCTACAAGACCGACCTGCAATACGCCGATGACGACATCCCGAACCAGCTCGCGCAGATCGAGAACATGGTGACCAAGGGATCCAAGGTCCTTGTCATCGCCGCCATCGACGGCACCACGCTGTCGGACGTGCTGCAAAAGGCTGCAGACAAGGGCGTGAAGGTCATCGCCTATGACCGCCTCATCAAGAATTCGAAGAACGTCGACTACTACGCCACCTTCGACAACTTCCAGGTCGGTGTCCTGCAAGCCCAATCGATCGAGAAATCGCTCAAGCTGAAAGAAGGCAAGGGTCCGTTCAACATCGAGCTCTTCGGCGGCTCGCCGGACGACAACAACGCCTTCTTCTTCTACAACGGCGCGATGTCGGTGCTCGACCCCTACATCAAGAGCGGCAAGCTGGTGGTGCGCAGCAAGCAGATGGGCATGGACAAGGTCGGCACGCTGCGCTGGGACGGCGCGGTGGCGCAGGCGCGCATGGACAACCTGCTGTCGGCCTTCTACACCAAGGACCGCGTCGATGCGGTGCTGTCGCCGTATGACGGCCTGTCGATCGGCATCCTGTCCTCGCTCAAAGGCGTGGGCTACGGCTCAGCCTCGCAGCCCATGCCAGTGGTGACGGGCCAGGACGCCGAAGTGCCGTCGATCAAGTCGATGATCCGCAAGGAGCAGACCTCGACCATCTTCAAGGACACGCGCGAGCTGGCCAAGGTGACGGTGGCGATGGTGGAAGCCATGGCCTCGGGCAAGACGCCTGAAGTCAACGACACCAAGACCTACAACAACGGCGTGAAGGTGGTGCCCTCGTACCTGCTGAAGCCGGTGAGCGTGGACCTCAGCAACTGGAAGCCGGTGCTGATCGACAGCGGCTACTACACCGAGGCGCAGATCAAGTAAGGCGCCTGCCTGCCTGATTGCCTGCGGGGACTGACGGGAGAGAACAAGTGAACGACACCATTCTGGAGATGCGCGGCATCACCAAGACGTTTCCGGGGGTGAATGCGCTCGACAACGTCAACCTCGCGGTGCGCGCGGGTGAAATCCATGCCGTCGTCGGAGAAAACGGCGCCGGCAAGTCGACCTTGATGAAGGTGCTCAGCGGGGTCTACCCCGCCGACACCTACACCGGCGAGATCCACTACGAAGGCCAGCTTCGCCGCTTCAAGGGCATTGCCGACAGCGAGAAGCTCGGCATCATCATCATCCACCAGGAGCTGGCGCTGGTACCGCTGCTGTCCATTGCCGAGAACATCTTCCTCGGCAACGAGACAGCGCGCGGCGGCGTCATCGACTGGTACCAGGCCTATGCGCGGACGCGCGAGCTGCTGGCCAAGGTGGGACTGCACGAGCAGCCCACCGCGCTCATCACCAACCTCGGCGTGGGCAAGCAGCAGCTCGTGGAGATTGCCAAGGCCTTGTCGAAAGAGGTGAAGCTGCTGATCCTCGACGAGCCCACCGCCAGCCTGAACGAAAGCGACAGCGATGCGTTGCTGATGCTGCTGCTGGAGCTGAAGGCGCAGGGCATCGCGTCGATCATCATCTCGCACAAGCTCAACGAGATTGCCAAGGTGGCCGACTCCATCACCGTGCTGCGCGACGGTGGCACGGTCGAGACGATGGACTGCCGCACCACGCCGATCAGCGAGGACCGCATCATCCGCGGCATGGTCGGGCGCGACATGGCGCACCGCTATCCGCAACGCTCGCCGAAGATCGGCGAGACCATCTTCGAGGTGCGCGACTGGCGCGTGCACCATGAGCTTCATGCCGACCGCGAACAGATCAAGGGCGTGAACCTGCATGTGCGCAAGGGCGAGATCGTCGGCATCGCCGGCCTCATGGGTGCCGGGCGCACCGAGTTCGCGATGAGCGTGTTCGGGCGTTCCTACGGGCAGAAGATCAGCGGCACGGCCCTGATGCATGGCAAGGAAGTCGACCTCAGCACGATCCGCAAGGCGATCGACCACGGCATCGCCTACGTCACCGAGGACCGCAAGGGCTACGGCCTGGTGCTGGAGGAAGACATCCGCACCAACATCAGCCTGGCCAACCTGGAGGCGGTGTCGAGCGCGATGGTGATCGACGAGGGGCGTGAATACCAGGTCGCAGCCAACTACCGCAAGGCGCTCAACATCCGCTGCTCCGACGTGTACCAGCAAGTGGTCAACCTGTCGGGCGGCAACCAGCAGAAGGTGGTGCTGAGCAAGTGGCTCTTCGCCGAGCCGGAGCTGCTGATGCTCGACGAGCCCACGCGCGGCATCGACGTGGGCGCCAAGTACGAGATCTACACCATCGTCGACCAGCTCGCGAGCGAGGGCAAGGGCATCCTGATGATCTCGTCGGAGATGCCGGAGCTGCTGGGCATGTGCGATCGCATCTACGTGATGAACGAAGGGCGCTTTGTCGCCGAGTACGTGGCCGGGGAGGCCACACAGGAAAAGATCATGCGGGCCATTGTCAATTCGGGGAGTTCAGTCCATGACGAGTGAAGTGAAAGTTGCGCCGGCCGCCGCGGCGCCGGCCGTGCCGACGGGGGGCACCGGCTTCCTCAAGAACAACCTGCGCGAATACGGGATGCTGATCTCGCTGGTCGCGATCATGGTGCTGTTCCAGGTGCTGACCGACGGCACGCTGATGCGGCCGCTGAACCTCACCAATTTGCTGCTGCAGAACAGCTACATCGTCATCATGGCGCTGGGCATGCTGCTGGTGATCGTGGCGGGGCACATCGACTTGTCGGTGGGCTCGGTGTGCGGCTTCATCGGTGCGCTGGCGGCGGTGCTGATGGTGGAGTACGACTGGCACTTCGTGCCGACGACGATCGTTTGCCTCGTTGCGGGGGGCGTCATCGGTGCATCGCAGGGGTGGTTCGTCGCGTACTTCCGGATTCCGTCCTTCATCGTGACGCTGGCGGGCATGCTGGTGTTCAAGGGGCTGTCGCTGGCGCTGCTGGCGGGGCAGTCGGTCGGGCCGTTTCCGACGGAGTTCCAGCGCTTGAGTTCGGGCTTCATTCCCGATGTGCTGGGTGGTGAGTCGATGCGCACCACTTCGGTCGTGCTGGGTGCGGTGGCCGCGGCGGCCATGCTCGTCGTTGCGCTGCGCGGCCGGGTCAAGCTGGCTGCGCATGGCATGGCGCAGGAGCCTTACGCCTTCTTCCTGGTCAAGAACCTGTTCTTCGCGGGCGTGGTGCTGTACTTGAGCTATCTGCTGGCCTCGTACAAGGGGCTTCCGAACGTGCTGATCGTGATGACGGTGCTGATCGTGGCCTACGACTTCGTCACCAACCGCACCACCGTCGGCCGGCGCATCTATGCGCTGGGCGGCAACGAGAAGGCGGCGCGGTTGTCGGGCATCAAGACGCAGCGGCTCGCGTTCTTCACCTTCGTGAACATGGGCGTGCTGGCGGCGTTGGCCGGGCTGGTGTTTGCCGCGCGTCTCAACACGGCGACGCCGAAGGCCGGGCTGGGCTTCGAGCTGGATGTGATTGCGGCCTGCTTCATCGGCGGTGCATCGGCATCGGGCGGCGTGGGCAAGGTGATGGGCGCAGTGATCGGCGCCTTCGTGATGGGCGTGATGAACAACGGCATGTCGATCCTCGGCATCGGCATCGACTACCAGCAGGTGATCAAGGGCCTGGTGCTGCTGGCCGCGGTGTTCATCGACGTCTACAACAAGAACAAGTAAATGGCTTCTTCCGACGTCGCGCCCGTTCTTGAACTCACCGGGATCTCCAAGGACTTTTCCGGTGTGCAGGTGCTGCGCGATGTGCAGTTGCGGCTGTACCCCGGCGAGATCCATGCGTTGATGGGGCAGAACGGGGCGGGCAAGTCGACGCTCATCAAGGTGCTCACGGGGGTGTTTCCTTCGAGCGGCGGCGAGATGCGATTGGGCGGCGGGGCGATCAGGCCATCGTCGCCGCTGGAGGCGCAGAAGCTGGGCATCAGCACGGTCTACCAGGAGGTGAACCTGTGCCCGAATCTTTCGGTGGCGGAGAACGTGTTCGCGGGGCGCTATCCGCGCCGGGGCATGGCGCAGGGCTATCGCATCGATTGGGGCACGGTGAACCGGCAGGCCGAGGAACTGCTGGCGCGCATCGGGCTGGACATCGACGTGACGCGGCTGCTGTCGAGCTATTCGGTGGCGGTGCAGCAGATGGTCGCCATTGCGCGCGCGCTGGGCGTGCAGTCGAAGGTGCTGATCCTCGATGAGCCGACGTCGAGCCTGGATGACGACGAGGTGCACAAGCTGTTCGAGGTGCTGCGGCGCCTGCGTGGCGAAGGCTTGGCCATCGTCTTTGTCACGCACTTCCTGAACCAGGTGTATGCGGTGTCGGACCGCATCACGGTGTTGCGCAACGGGGCTTGGGTGGGTGAGTGGCGGGCCAGCGAACTGGGGTCGCAGGCGCTGATCGCGGCAATGTTGGGGCGTGAACTGGCGGCGCAGTCGGCGCGGCCTGCGGAACTGCCCGTGTTCGATGAATATGCCACGGCGCTGCTGCAGGCGGAAGGCGTGGGCCAGGCCGGGCAACTGCAGGCGATGGATTTGCGCGTGCAGGCCGGTGAGATCGTGGGACTGGCCGGGCTGCTGGGCGCGGGTCGCACCGAGCTGGCGCGACTGTTGTTCGGGCTGGAAGCGCCCGACCGAGGCGTGTTGAAGATCGACGGCAAGACTGAGAAGTTCGCGAACCCGGTGGATGCGATCCAGCAAGGTCTGGCCTTGTGCCCGGAGGAGCGCAAGACTGATGGCATCGTCGCCGAGTTGTCGCTGCGCGAGAACATCGCACTCGCCTTGCAGGCCCGGCTGGGCACGCGGCGCTTCCTGTCGAAGGCGGAGCAGACCGCGCTGGCGGAGAAGTTCGTGGCCGCGCTCGGCATCAAGACCACCAGCGTGGAGACGCCCATCGGCCTGCTCTCCGGCGGCAACCAGCAGAAGGCCATGATCGCGCGCTGGCTCGCGACCGAGCCGCGCCTGCTGATCCTCGACGAGCCCACGCGCGGCATCGACGTGGCGGCCAAGCAGGAAATCATGGAACAGATCCTCAAGCTGGCGCAGGCCGGCATGGCGGTGCTGTTCATCTCGTCGGAGATGAGCGAGGTGGTGCGCGTGGCGCATCGCATCGTGGTGCTGCGCGACCGGCGCAAGGTGGGCGAACTGCCCGGCGGCGCGAGCGAGGACGACGTGTACGAAATGATCGCGGCCGAACATGCCTGAAGCAACAACTCCCAATCCCTTGAACGCCTTGATGAAGCATCGGCTTGCCTGGCCGCTGGTCACGCTGTTCCTGCTGCTCGCGCTCAACACGGCCTTCAACCCGACTTTCCTGCACATCGAGGTGCGCAGCGGGCACTTGTACGGCAGCCTCATCGACATCGTGAACCGAGCGGCGCCGCTGGTGCTGGTGTCGCTGGGCATGACGCTGGTGATCGCGACGCGGGGCATCGACATCTCGGTGGGCGCGGTGGTGGCGATCGCGGCGGCGCTGGCGGCCTGGATGATCGGCGGCTCGGTCAAGCCGGATGTGAGTCGCTTTCCGATGTGGCTGGCGCTGATTTCAGCGGTGGCGTTGGCGCTGGCTTGCGGGCTGTGGAACGGGCTGCTGGTGGCCAAGGTGGGCATGCAGCCGATCATCGCGACGCTGATCCTGATGGTGGCGGGGCGCGGCATCGCGCAGCTCATCACCGAGGGGCAGATCATCACGATCTACTACGCGCCGTATTTCTTCCTGGGCAGCGGGTACCTGTTCGGATTGCCGTTCTCGGTGTACATCGCGGCGGCGGTGTTCCTGCTGCTGTACCTGGCCATCACGCGCACGGCCCTGGGTTTGTTCATCCAGGCGGTGGGCATCAATCCGACGGCGGCGCGGGTGTCGGGTATTCAGGCGCGGCGGCTGATCGTCGGGGCCTACGCGTTCTGTGGCATGTGTGCGGGGATCGCCGGGTTGCTCATCAGCTCGAACGTGAAGAGCGCGGATGGGAACAACGCGGGGCAACTGCTGGAGCTGGATGCGATCCTGGCGGTGACGCTGGGTGGTACAGCATTGACGGGTGGGCGTTTCAGTCTGGTGGGCAGCGTGATCGGGGCGTTGATCATCCAGACGCTGACGTATGCGATCTATTCGCTGGGTGTGCCGCCGGAGATCAACCTGGTGGTGAAGGCGGTGGTGGTGTTCCTGGTGATGTTGATGCAGTCGGCGGAGTTTCGGGGGACGGTGCGTAGCTTTGTGCAGCGGCCGGCGTTGGGGCTTCAGAAATGAGCGCGGTGTTGGCGAAGGATGCACCCTCACCCCGGCCCTCTCCCGCTGGCGGGAGAGGGAGGAAGACACTCAATCCCAAGTACTTGCCATTGGCGGCGACGATCTCGCTGTTTGTCGTGATGGCTTCGCTGGGGTCGGTGATGTACACCGGCTTCTTCTCCGCGCAGGTGTTCCTCAACTTGCTGATTGACAACGCCTTCCTCATCGTGGTCGCGGTGGGCATGACCTTCGTGATTCTGTCGGGCGGCATCGATCTTTCCGTGGGTTCGGTCATCGCGCTGACCACGATGGTGTCGGCCTCGCTCGTCGAGAAGCACGGCTGGAGCCCGCTCGCAGTGATCCCGCTGGTGCTGCTGATGGGCACGCTGTTCGGCGCGTTCATGGGGCTGCTGATCGAGCGCTTCCGGTTGCAGCCTTTCATCGTGACGCTGGCCGGCATGTTCCTGGCACGCGGGCTTTGCTATGTGATCAGCATCGACTCCGTCAGCATCCAGAACGAGTGGTACACGCAGGTCTCGCAGATCCGCATCCCGGTGTGGGGCGATGCATCGGTGTCGATCAGCGCGGTGATCGCGATCGTGGTGATGCTGGTGGCGATCTTCGTCGCGCACTGCACGCCCTTCGGTCGCACGGTGTACGCCATTGGCGGCAGCGAGAACTCGGCGCTGCTGATGGGCCTGCCGGTGCGCTCGACCTTGATCGGCGTCTACACGTTGTCGGGCTTCTGCTCGGCACTGGCCGGCGTGATCTTCACCTTCTACATGCTCTCGGGCTATGGGCTGCATGCGGTCGGGCTGGAACTGGACGCCATCGCGGCCGTGGTGATCGGCGGCACCTTGCTCACGGGTGGCGTCGGCTATGTGGCCGGCACGCTGTTCGGCGTGCTGATGCTCGGCATCATCCAGACGCTGATCTCCTTCGACGGCACGCTGAACTCCTGGTGGACGCGCATCGTCGTCGGTGCATTGCTCTTCGTGTTCTGCCTTCTGCAACGCTTCTTCACCTCGCGCTCCCCAAGGCGCTGACCCTCCACATCGGACATCCATGACCAACACCCGCTCCAACCCGCGCTATCGCGGCATCTTCCCGGTCGTGCCGACCACCTTCAACGAGGCCGGCGAACTGGACCTCGAAAGCCAGAAGCGCTGCCTCGATTTCATGATCGACACCGGCTCCGACGGCCTCTGCATCTTGGCCAATTTCTCCGAGCAGTTCCTGCTGTCGGACGAGGAGCGCGAGGTGCTCACGCGCACGGCCCTCGAACACGTCGCGGGCCGCGTGCCGGTGATCGTCACGACCACCCACTTCAGCACCAAGGTCTGCGCCGAACGCAGCCGCCGCGCGCAGGACATGGGTGCGGCCATGGTGATGGTGATGCCGCCGTACCACGGCGCGACCTTCCGCGTGCCGGAGCCGAAGATCGAGGAGTTCTACGCGCGGCTGTCGGATGCGATCAACATCCCCATCATGGTCCAGGACGCGCCGGCGGCCGGCACGCCGCTGTCGGCCGCGCTGCTTGCACGCATGGCCCAGCAGATCGAGCACCTCGCCTACTTCAAGATCGAGACCGCCGGCGCCGCCTCCAAGTTGCGCGAGCTGATCCGCCTTGGCGGCGAGGCCATCGAAGGCCCTTGGGATGGCGAGGAAGCCATCACGCTGATGTCGGACCTGGACGCCGGCGCCACGGGTTCGATGACCGGCGGCGGCTACATGGATGGCATCCGTCCGATCATCGAGGCGCATCGTGCAGGCGACCGCGAGAAGGCCTTCGCGATCTACGAAAAGTGGCTCCCGCTCATCAACTACGAGAACCGCCAGGCTGGCTTCCTGGCCGCCAAGACCTTGATGAAGGAGGGCGGCGTGATCGCTTGCGAGGCGCCGCGACATCCGTGGCCGTCGATGCACCCCGACACGCGCTCGGGATTGCTGGAAGTGGCCAAGCGCCTCGACCCGCTGGTGCTACGCTGGGGTCGATGAATGACGCGCCGCTGCTGAACAGTTCAGACGTTCTCCGTCACCTGTGGTGGATGGCAGGCTTGCCCGCTGAGGCGCTGCGATTCGCCCACCTGACGGGCAGCGACCCGGTCTTCCCTTCTTCCTTTGCGGTCGGCACCGCAGCGCAAGCCACCATCGCCGCTGCCGCGCTCGCAGCCTGCGAACTTGGCCATGTGCGCGGCGCCGCTCGCCAGCAGATGACGGTCGACATGCGCGAGGCCGCCATCGAATGCACCGGGTGGTTCAGCCTCGACGGCCAGGCGCCGGACATCTGGGACGCGTTCTCCGGCCTCTACCGTTGCGCCGACGGCCATGTGCGCGTGCATGCCAACTTTGCGCACCATCGTGAGGGGGCCTTGCGCCTGCTCGGCCTGGACCCGGCGACAGCGCAGCGCGCCGATGCGGAGCGGGCGATGCTCGGTTGGCGTGCGCTCGACTTCGAGGACGCCGCCGCCCGGCGCAAGCTCGTGGCCACCGCGCTGAGGCGCTTCGACGATTGGGACGCAACGCCGCAAGGCCAAGCCATTTCCACGCAGCCGCTGTTCACCATCGACCGCATCGGCGATGCGCCACCGCTGGCCTTGCCAGCTCTGCGCGACGACCAACGCCCGCTGACCGGCCTGCGCGTGCTCGACCTCACGCGCATCCTTGCCGGCCCCGTGGGCGGCAAGGCGCTCGCCGCCCACGGCGCGGACGTGATGCTCGTCAACTCGCCGAACCTGCCCAACATCGTGGCCATCGCCGACACCAGCCGCGGCAAGCTCAGCACGCACGTCGACCTGCACAGCGACACCGGCCGCGATGCGATGCGGCGCCTCCTCGCCGATGCGCATGTGTTCAGCCAGGGCTATCGCCCCGGCGGGCTGGAGGCCTTGGGATTCGGCCCGGAACAGGTCGCGCGCCTGCGACCAGGCATCGTCTGCGTCTCGCTCACGGCCTACGGCACACAAGGCCCGTGGGCCAGTCGACGCGGCTTCGATTCGCTGGTGCAGACCGCCATGGGCTTCAACCATGCGGAGGGCGAAGCCGCCGGCGACGGCAAGCCGCGCCCCATGCCGATGCAGATCCTCGATGAAGCGAGCGGCTACCTCATGGCCTTCGGCGCCGCCGTCGCGCTGGCGCGCCAGCAAGGGGAAGGCGGAAGCTGGCATGTGCAGGTGTCACTGGCACAGACCGGGCAGTGGCTGCGCTCGCTCGGTCGTGTATCGGGTGGACTGTCGGCCGCAAGGCCCGATGTGCAGCCGCAAGTCGAGACCACGGACTCCGGCTTCGGCCGACTCGCGGCCTTGCGCCACAGTGCCCGGCTGTCCCGCACACCCGCCGGATGGACTCGCCCGTCGATGCCGCCAGGCACGCATCCGCCCGTCTGGCCGCCGACTGCGCGCTGAAAGGCGCGCACCCGTCGGCATGCCTGCCTGCCGATCCGTGCGTTGGAACACAGGATCCTCAATTGAGCCTAGAAAAAGCAGTTGACCGCGCTCAACCTTTGGAAAAGCAGCATGGAGCCTGAAACCTCCGCCTTCGATCACGTTCGCCGCCGAGGTGAGAGCGCTATGCACCCGATTGCACCGCGCTCGACGCGCCATGCGGCGTTGCTCGGCCTTGCGGGCATGAGCCCGCCGCGTTCTCCCGCCTTGCCTGGCACGCCGATCACGGCGCACTCGGGCGCATCCAACTGCTTTTTCTAGGTTGAGAGGAGGCAATGGGTAACGGTCGGTTTCAGCGGCCTCGTTTGCGAGAACTTTGGTCCTATAACCACGCTCTGGTCAGAGATTGAAGTCGGGAGTGGCAGTTGTGGAAGCGTTGAGATCGAATTGGGTTGTGTGGTGCGGCGTGCTCGCGATGGCGATCGTTGCGGCGCTCGTTCTTGTCAGGGCCCGTCGGGCCCGCGAAACCCCGACTGTGGCCTTGGTGCGCCGCCGCCGCGAACTGATGGCGCAACTGGAAGAACTGGCCGGCGACACCGGCCCCGCGCTGCTGCAGGCCGAGGCACGCCGGCAGAGGGCGAGCCCGGCGAGCGTCGAAGTGCTGGAAGCCGCGGTGGCGCGGGCGTCCAAGTCCAGCTAACGCCTCCCTTGGCGCGTCAGCCCGATTACTGCGGCCCGCCCGCGACGGCGATTGTCTGGCCCGTGATGTAGTTCGACTCGGGCGAGCAGAACAGGTAGACCGAGCCGGCCGCCTCTTCCGGCGTGCCGCCACGACCCAGCGGCGTGACCTGGGCGTGGGCCTTGATCAGTTCCGGATTCACGCCGACGCGGATGTCCCGCCCTTCGATCTTGATCGTCGCGCCGGCCTTGGCGTCCGCATTGGTATGCGCGTGTGGATCAGGCCGAAAGCCACGGCGTTGACGTTGACCTTGAGGCGGCCCCACTCGCGGCTCAGGGTGCGCGTCATGCCGATCACGCCGGCTTTGGCGGTCGAATAGTTCATCTGCCCCGCGTTGCCGTTGAGCGCCGACACCGACAAGATCTTGACCACCTTGCGGAACACCTCTTCAGCGGCTTCGGCCTGCGCCTTGGCCTTGATAACCGGGTAGGCCGTGCGAAGGATGCGGAACGGTGCGCCGAGATGGCAATCGATGATCGCGTGCCACTGCTCGTCCGTCATCTTCTGGAGCACGTCGTCTCATGTGTAGCCCGCGTTGTTCACGAGGATGTCGATGCCGCCGTAGTTGTCGACCGCGGTCTCGATGAAACGCTCGGCGAAGTCGGGCGCGGTCACGCTGCCGACGCAGGCCACCGCGTCGACGCCTTGCTTCTTCAGCATCTCGACCGTCTCATACGCCGGATCGGCGTCAAGGTCGTTCACGACCAGTCGCGCGCCTTCGCTGGCCGGTTTCATGGCAATGGCTTGGCCGACGCCGCGGCCGGAACCGGTGACCAGTGCCACCTTGCCGTCGAGCTTTTTTTTGTGTTTCTCCGTGTGGTTGATGAATTGGATTTCGAGTCGATGTGGCTTTGCCATCTCGACTTGCTCACCCTCGGGGGGCGGGCCGGGCATGGCCTGGCCCTGGGGGCTTAGAACGCGACGACCGCGTCACCAAAGATTCGGGTGTCGCCGTACTGGTTGGTGGTCTGGATCTCGAGCCGCGCACGGCGTTCGCCGTTGTGCTCGAACTTCTCCGTGACCTTGCCGCTGCAGGTGACGACGTGGCCCAGGTGCGTGATGCCGGTGAAGCGGACGCCGAAGCTGCGCAGTTGCGCCTGGTCGACCCATTGCGTGAGCAACCGGCCGAGGTAGGCCATCGACAACATGCCGTGCGCAAACACGTCCGGCATCCTGGAAGGGACTGCGGACATAGCCCGTCTGCATCCCTGCGGCGACCCCGCTATCGCACCATTCGGTCTTCGGCTTGGACGACCAAAGCGGCCATCGCGTTGGCGATTCGATTTGGCGGATTTGCGCGTAAGCTGATCTTGAAGTTACGACTGGGAACAGGCCTGCTTGCACCTGCGGCAAATGTGAGCAATATCATGCAGCCGAGCGCATTGCGCCCACGCTGCCGGAGGACCTGTGATGCCGACTGAGCCGCTTCCTGCGATTGCACTTCCAGGGTTCGTATTCGACCTGCAGCATAGGGAGCTTCGTGAAGTAGCGTCGGGCCAGCGGGTCGCGCTGCGTCCGCAAACGGCTGCGGTATTGCACTGCCTTGCCCTTCACGCTGGTCGGGTGGTGCCCAAGGAGGAGTTGATGCACTTCGTCTGGTCAAAAATCGTGGTGACCGACGACAGCCTCGTGCAATGCATCAAGGACCTGCGCCGTGTGCTCGGCGACGTCGCTCACCGCATCATCCAGACTGAGCCCAAGCGTGGGTATCGAATGGTGATCGATGCGGCGCCGGCCGCCGACTTCAAGCAGGACATCCGCTTTGCAAGCAGTGCAAACGGCATCCGTATCGCGTATGCCATCAGCGGCGTTGGACCGCCCCTTGTACGCGCGGCGCATTGGATGACGCATGTCGAATGGGACTTTCGCAGCTCAGTGGCCGGCGAGTTCCTCAGGCATTTGTCGCAGCGCTACAAACTGCTGCGCTACGACGGCCGTGGGTGTGGTCTGTCCGATCGCGGCGTGCAGATGGCAACGCTGGATGACGCAGTGAGGGACCTGGAAGCCGTCGTCGACGCAGCGGGCTTCTCGCGTTTTGCGCTACTCGGCCGCTCGCAGGGTGGCGCGATCGCCATCAGCTACGCTGCGCGTCACCCTGATCGCGTGAGTCACCTCGTCACAGTCGGCGGGTTCCTGCGCGGACAAAGCCGTCGCGGTGAGCAATCGGCTTCGACGGAGAGCATTGAAGCGTTTTGCGGCGTCCTCCAAGAGGGGTGGGGAAAGGAGAACTCTGCGCTGCGGCAAATCTGGACGTCGTACGCATTCCCAGGTGCCAGCGTCGAGCAACAGGATTCTTGGAACCAGTTGCAGCGCGTTGCCTGTTCGCCTCAGGACGCAGCGACCATCTGGCGCACGGGAGCCCTCTACGACGCGACGGCCGAAGTGCAACGTGTGCGGTGTCCGACCCTCGTGCTGCACAACCCGGACGACGCCCTTGTTCCATTCGAGGAAGGACGCCTGATTGCCGCGGGCATCAAGGGGGCGCACTTGGAGACCTTCGCGGGTCGCAACCACGTGCCGCTGCCCGGAGAGCCCGCCTTCGAGTGCGTCATGGCCCAGATTGACAAGTTCCTGGCTGTCCCGTCCCCGACGGCGCCAGGAGCTCTGATATCTGAAAAATTCGTCTGAATATCGGCGGTTGTTCAGGACGCCGCGCCCCCCACAGCCGATGCTTGCGAGGTTACCGCTTCTTCCAAGACGGAGGCTCGCATGCCAAACATTGCCAAGACCCTTGCCACCGCAGCAGCCTGCATCGCAGTGCTCTTCGGCTGCCAGACAGTGCCCACCCCAAGGACCATGCACGTCAACGGCTTTGAACTGCCGTATGTCGTTGAAGGCCAAGGCATTCCGGTGGTCTTCATACACGGAGGGGTGTCGGACTACAGGACCTGGGATCGACAGCGCGCTGCGCTTGCCGCCCGCGGCTATCAGGCGATTTCCTACACGCAACGCTACTTCGGTCCTGAGCCATGGGTGCAGAGCTGGCCAGCGTTCGGGATTCAGACCCATGCCGATGACCTTGTCTCCTTCTTGCGTGGCCTCAGCGTTGGCCCGGTTCATCTCGTCGCCTGGTCTTACGGTGGGCAAACCGCGCTCGCAGTTGCGCTTGATCATCCCGAGTTGGTGAAGAGCGCATTTGTCTTCGAGCCGTCGCATCCGACGTTCGTCACCGATCCGGCTCAACTCAAGGCGCTCAGCGACGATGGCGCGGCGTATGCCGGCCCTGTGGTGCAGGCGGTGCGGAGCGGCGACAACGCGCTGGCGGTAAAGCGGCTGATCGACGGCGTCGGTGAAAGGCCGAGCTACTTCGACGCCCAATCGGCCGCTACGCAAGCCGTGCAACTCGACAGCGCTCACTCCATGGCGGTCATCTTCGATGAAAAGAACGTACGGCAGATCAGCTGCGAGCAGCTGGCGAAAATCAAGAGGCCTGTTGCGATCGCGCGGGGCGGGCAGGTGCGGCCGTACTTCCGCATCATCGCCGACGAGGCGGCACGTTGTCTGCAGCGCGGTGGGCCAATCGTTGTGCCGGGGCAGAAGCACATGTGGCCAAGCGAAGATGCTGCAGGTTTCGCGGCCACCGTAGATGAGTTCCTCGCGCGAAAGTGAGCCAGCGCGCTTTGCAAGCATCACTTCTTCGGAGCAGAAGACTCTGGTTGGCGGCCCTTGCCCGGGGAACAATTCATGGCCGAATTGCCACAAAGGCGCGTGCTCCGCAGTCACAACAATTTGTCGTTCCAGAAATAGCGATGAGGCCCCGTCAGCCGCATCGCTGGATGGGTTCAGCCAAGCCCGTTCGGCGTGATCACGATGCGGCCTTCGACTTTCCCGTCTTCCAGCAGGCGATACGCCTCGGCGGTGTCCTCGATGTCGAAGTACTGGACGTTCGTGCGGATGCGCCCCGCCTGTGCCAGCGCGACGACCTCGCCCGCCTTCGGCGTTGGCACGTCGACGTCGCGCAGTTCGCCCATCTGGCCGGCCCTGAGAAGCTGGAACGCTTTCATGGCAATACCTCGGCGCTGCTTGCGCTGCTGCGGTCGACGAAACAGGCGTGCAGGACGCGGTAGTTGTCGACCAGCGGAAAGTCGTAGATGGCAGCTTCCCTGGCGATCACCTGCCCCTCTTCGGGCGGCGGGGTCTGGGCGTTCGTGCGTGCGGGCATGGCGGCGCCAGGCAGCACTCTGGCGGCGAGTGCGATGGCTTGGATGGCCGGGTGCTGCGCGAGCGATTTCATGGAGGTCTTGATCGGTTGGGCGGTTGTGAAGTCAGGCGCTTTGCGTGCTCGCGCGTCGGTGCCTCAACGATAAGTTTCGAGCCCGCCCCACCTCCTCCCCGTGCACGGGGGAGGGTTTTACCTGAGGGCTGATCCAGTCTCCAGGCGCTGCGTCCACCGCGGACCCTGTCTTCTGCAGCGGGGAAAAACATGCTTGCTCCCCGCCCGGACTCGTGGCACAAGCTGACTTCCGATGTGTCCCAAGAAGGTGAATCAACCATGTGTGATCTGAACGACCAGGACGAACTCAAGAAGTACACGCGCCGCGACTTCGCTGCATGGGCCGCATCCGCCGGCGTGCTGACCACGTTGCCCGGCGTGGCCAATGCCGTGGCCGTGGCCGAGCGCGAGGTGACCATCACCACCCCCGATGGCAGTTGCGACGCGTACTTTGTCGCGCCCACGGCGGGCACCGCACCCGGCGTGCTCGTGTGGCCCGACATCTTTGGTCTTCGCCCGGCCTTCAGGCAGATGGGCCGGCGGCTGGCCGAGTCCGGCTACAGCGTGCTGGTGGTGAACCCCTTCTACCGGCAGAAGAAGGCACCTACCGCGGCGCAAGGCGGCAAGACGCCCATCCCCGAAGTGCTGCCGCTGATGCAGGCCCTGACGCCAGCCATGCATCTCAGCGACGGCAAAGCCTTCGTCGCCTGGCTCGATGCCCAACCCCAGGTGGACAAGGCGCGCAAACTGGGTACCACCGGCTACTGCATGGGCGGGCCGATGGCGGTGCGCACGGCCACCGTGGCGCCCAACCGCGTGGGCGCCGTCGGAACCTTCCACGGCGCCGCCATGGTGACACCGGCGCCCGACAGCCCGCATCGGTTGGTGGCCCAGACGCAGGCGCGCTACCTGATCGCAGTGGCCGAAAACGACGATCAGAAGGATCCCGAAGCCAAGGTCACCCTGCGCTCCGCCTTCGACGCCGCCAAGCTGTCAGCCGAGGTGGAGGTGTACCCAGCGGCCCACGGCTGGTGCCCGCCCGATACACAGGTCTACGATGCCGCGCAGGCCGAACGCGCCTGGACGCGCCTGCTGGCGACATTCAGCACGGCACTGGCCTGATCGCAGGTGTCGGCTGGCGAACTCACCCGGGTGCCGCGGTGTCCTGGGTGTCTTACCCGCCTCCCACCATTCAAGATCGCGCAAGCGCGCCACCGCCTCGTCGCGCCCGGCGATACCGAGCTTGAGATAGATGTTCTTCAGGTGCCACTTGACCGTCTCGGGCGACACACCCAGCGTGCGAGCGATCTTCTTGTTGGGCATCGTTTGCGCGAGCAGGCGCACGACATCGCGTTCGCGCTCGCTCAATGTCTCGGCCAGGCGATCGGCTGCGCGGGGTCGAACGGCAGCCGCCGACGCCTCACGCGCGGCCGGCAGCATGTGGCGGGATGCCGCGCCGAGCTTCTCGGCATGGCACGCCAGCACGGGGTCCAGCGATCGATCTTCGGCGAGTTCGCGGATGAGCTGCGGCGCCAGCGGGTCGGCTTCGAGCAGCGTGCGCATCAATCCCATGCGATGTCCGCGGCGCAGCGCGTCCACCGCACATTCGAGCGCCACGGCATGCCGGCCGCGACGCAGCTCGATGACGGCGCGCAACAGCAGGAGCTGGGCGAACAACCGTTGGCGATGGCGCGGCGCCATCCAGCCGAGCAGGGCCTGGATAAGCGCCGCCGCGCGTTCCAGGTCGCCCTGGGCCAACAGCCAGCGAATGCGCGCGCGCTCCGCGATCGCGAAAACCTCGCCGGCGATGCTGGTGCCTTCGACATCCGCGTGCCGCGTCTCGATGGCGTCCAGGCGCGCGACAAGCGCCTCGGCGGCCGTCATGTCGCCCTGCAACAGGCGCCGATGGCACCTGGTAGGCCAGGCTGTGCGTCAGCAGTCGGTCGAGGCCGAGCTTCGTCGCATAGTCTTCCAGACGCTCCAGGTACGCGAGGCTCTCCAATTGCCTGCCCGCGGCCCAATGCGCGTTGGACAGGATCGCCAGCAGCCGCAGCACCGAGTCCGGAATCGACAGCCGTTCGAGCACGTCGACGCGGTCTTCGAGCTACTCGCGCACCGCATCGATCTCGTCGACTTCATACAGGACCTCGCCGAGGAGCGAGGTCGCAAGGTAGGCCGGCTCGGCGCAGACGGCACCGCCCGGTTCGGCCTCGCGCAGCACCTCGCGGTAGGTGCGCTCGGTCTCCGTCATGCGGCCCTGCAGCGCGAAGCTCAGCCCGATGAGGCAGCGCCCCACGCGAGCATGTCGCGTAACCACGCGTGGCCCGCGTCATGCTCGTTGCGGGCATGCCAGACTGTGCGCATGGTCGATGTTCCGGCCGGGTAGGGCGGCAGGCGGCGGATGAGGTTGCCGCCTTTGGTGGGCGCCAATGAAGGAGAGCGGATCGCACCGTCGCGGCGCTTGGGTCACCTGGTGACTTTCAGTGGAGTCGCGACGGAAAGTACCCGTCCAGAACCTTGTCTTTGATGGTCGCGGTGATCCTGTAGTCGCCGACAGGATCAGTCTTCTCGAAACTCAAGCTCATGCTCGCTGGACCGAGCAGCAACAGCCGTGGCTCCATAGGCTTTCCTGCCCAGACTGGGCCACCAATCGCGTGGACTTTGCGCCCGTTCGGCGGTTCGACGATGAACTCGGAACCACGTCGCAGGCGCCTCTGGCATTTTCATGGGTCAACCTTCAACGCCGCAGGCTCGAGACCGGTGGCTTCGGTAGAAGACACACCGTGTCATTCCTCATCCTTCTGATGATGCTGCCCCATCAAGGTCTGCTGCACCGACGGCGGCACCGCCTCGTAGTGCGACAACTCCATCGTGTACCGCCCCTGCCCACTCGTCAGCGCATTGAGCCGCGACTGGTAGCCCGACAACTCCGCCAGCGGCACCTGCCCGCGGATCAGCACCATCCCTGCCGCACCATTGGACGTACCCGTCACCAGCCCGCGACGGCCTGACAGGTCTCCGGTCACATCGCCGACCACACGATCCGGCGAGGCGATGTCGACGTTCACGATCGGCTCCAGCACGATCGCGCGCGCCGCCTGGATGGCCGCGATGAAGGCCTTTCGACCTGCCGTGGCAAAGGCGATGTCCTTGCTGTCCACGCTGTGGTGTTTGCCGTCGTACACGATCACTTTCACATCGACCACCGGATAGCCTGCGATCGCGCCGTGCTCCAGCACTTCGCGCACGCCTTTCTCCACCGCCGGAATGAACTGGCCCGGAATCGTGCCGCCGCGCACCTCGTCAGCGAACTGGAAGCCAGCGCCGCGCGCCAGTGGCTCGATGCGCAGGAACACCTCGCCGAACTGGCCCGCGCCGCCGCTCTGCTTCTTGTGCCGGTGGTGGCCTTCGGCCGGCATCGTCACCGTCTCGCGGTAGGCGATGCGGGGAGGGCGCGTGTTCACCTCGAACTTGTAGACCTCGCGCAGCCGCTCCAGCAGCACGCGAAGGTGCAGTTCGCCAAGACCGTAGACGATGGTCTCGTTGGTGACCACCGCATGCTCCAGCCGCAGGCACGGGTCTTCATCGACCAGCTTGCCGAGGATCTCCCACATGCGCTGCTCGTCGCCATGCCGCTTGGGTTCGATCGCCAGGCCATGCACCGGGATCGGGAAGTCCAGCGGCGCCAAGTGCACGTGGTCGTCCTCGGCCGCGTCGTGCAGGACCGCATCGAAGTGGATGTCGTCGACCTTGGCCACGGCCGCGATATCGCCTGGAAGCACGCGCGGTACTTCCACATAGTTCTTGCCCTGCAGCATGAACAGGTGCCCCACCTTGAAGGGCTTGCGGCCATCGCCGATGAAGAGCTGGCTGTCGCGGGTGAGGGTGCCCTGGTGCACGCGGAAGATGCCCATCTTGCCGACATACGGATCGACTGTGACCTTGAACACATGCGCCAGCACATGCAGCGACGGATCGGGCGAGACGGACATCGGCTTGGCGTCGTCGCCTTCGCCGAGCAGGAAGTCGGGCGGGTTGGCTTCGGTCGGGTCGGGCAGCAACCGCACGATCACGTCCAGCAACTCGGACACGCCGGCGCCGCTGCGCGCCGAGACGAAGCACACCGGGATCAGGTGCCCTTCGCGCAGCGCCTGTTCCAGCGGGGCATGCAGCTCGGACGGGTCGACGTCGCCTTCTTCCAGGTAGCGGTCGACGAAGGCGGCATCGACCTCCACCACCTGCTCGACCAGCGCCCGGTGCGCCGCCTCGACCGGCCCGAAGTCGGACTGCCCGTGCCGATTGAAGAAGCAGTCGATCACCTTCTTGTCCATCGCATTCGGCAGGTTCAGCGGCAGGCATTCGCGGCCGAAGGTGGCCTGGATGTCCGCCAGCAGGCCCTGCAGAGACACGCCCTGCGAGTCGATCTTGTTGACGATGATGATGCGCGTGAGGTGCCGCGAGGCCGCGTACTCCATCATGCGCACGGCCATCGGCTCGATGCCGGTGGCGGCGTTGATGACCACTGCGGCGGTCTCGACGGCTTCCAGCGCCGGCAGGCTCTGGCCGAGGAAGTCGGGGCCGCCGGGGGTGTCGAGAAGGTGGATTCGGGTGGCGCCGTGCGTCAGGTGCATCACCGAGGAGTTGAGCGAGTGCTGCATGCGCCGCTCGATCGGGTCATGGTCGCTCACGGTGCTGCCGCGCTCGACGCTGCCGGTGGCGCCGATGGCGCCTGCGCTCTTGAGGAGGAGTTCGGCAAGTGTGGTCTTGCCGCTGGCGGACGGGCCGACGAGGGCCAGCGTGCGCACTTTCTCCAGTTCGGCCGCAAGGCCGTTCGATCGGCTTGGCATGGATCTTCTCCTTCCGTCCTCGAAAAGGGACGGTACCTGCGTTTTACGCCGGAGCGCGTCGATCGGAATGCGGGCAAACGTGGGGGCGCAAGCGCTGCGGCTCGGGGCATTGTGCGACCGGAGGGGCCGCAGGACAAGGCGAGGGACCGTCTTGTTCCCTCGCCCCTCCGGGGAGAGGGTCGGGGTGAGGGGAGCGGCCGTCGGGACGAAGTGACTTTTTCACTGGTCATTGGCCGCACTGGCGCGCATGATCTGGCGCGTCGGCCCTTGCCCGGGCCCGTCGGGCGGCCTGCATTTCACTTGCTCTGGCTCGGATGTTCTGTCAACCAGACCTGCGGAGCCGACCATGACCCAACCCGTTCCATCTCGCATTCGCGGCCGGAGATCGCGCCTGGGCGAAGCACTCTTCGCCGCCGCGTTGCTCGGCACCTCCCTCGTCCAGCCCGCCTTCGCCCAATCGCCCGATGAGAAGCTCGGCAAGGTGCATTTCGATGTCTCCTGCACGCGCAAGGCGCAGGCGCTTTTCGACCGCGCCATGCTCTACCAGCATTCGTTCTGGTACCGCGCTTCCAAGAACGTCTTCGATGACGTGGCCGCGGCGGACCCGAACTGCGCCATGGCCTATTGGGGCATGGCGTTGAGCCTGCTCTGGAACCCCCACACGCCCCCGCCCGCGAAAAACCTCGCGGAAGGCGCCGTGGCGCTTGCCAAGGCCAAGGAAATCGCCGCCAGTGCGCCCAACACTCAGCGCGAACGCGACTACATCGATGCGCTCGGCGTGATGTACGCCGACCACGACAAGATCGACCACCGCACGCGGGTGCTGGCCTACACCCAGGCGATGGAGCAACTGGCGCAGCGCTACCCGAAAGACGACGAAGCCCAGATCTTCTATGCGCTGGCGCTCAACGTCTCCGCGCCGGCTTCCGACAAGACCTATGCCAACCAGCTCAAAGGCGCGGACATCCTGGAGAAGATCGCCAAGCGCCAGCCGCAGCATCCCGGCGTCATCCACTACCTCATCCATCTCTACGACACGCCCGCGCTCGCAGAGAAGGGCCTCGACGCCGCCCGCCGCTATTCCACGCTGGCCCCGGCGGCGGCGCACGCGCAGCACATGCCCTCGCATGTGTTCACGCGCGTCGGCTACTGGAAGGAATCGATCGCCTCCAACGCAGAATCGGCGCGCGTCGCGGCGCAGGGCAAGGAGAGCAACGACCAGTTGCATGCCATGGACTACCTCGTCTATGCCAACCTGCAACTCGGCAAGGACGGCAGTGCCAAGCTGGTCGTGGATGAGATGGGCACCGTCACGGGCTTCTCCGAGACCGTGGTGGTAGGGCCCTATGCGCTGGCTGCGTCGCCGGCGCGCTATGTGGTCGAACGGGGCGACTGGAAGGCCGCAGCCGAGCTGCCGGTGCGGCCCAGCAACCTGCCTCACGCGCAGGCGATCACGTACTTTGCGCGGGCCCTCGGCGCCGCGAGATCAGGCGACTCCGCGGCGGCCAATGCGGACATCGCCAAGGTCACTGAAATGCGCGACAAGCTGCGCGAAGGCAAGGATGCCTACTGGTCGCAGCAGGTCGAGATCCAGCGCCAGGTGGCAGCGGCTTGGGTGCTGTATGCGGACGGCAAGCCCGACGAGGCCCTGCAGGCGATGAGCGCCGCGGCCGATGCCGAGGATGCGACCGAAAAGCACCCCGTGACGCCCGGTGTGTTGAAGCCGGCGCGCGAACTCTACGGCGACATGCTGATGGCGCAAGGCCGGCCCGGCGATGCACTGGTGGCGTACGAGTCCACGCTCAAGAAGGAGCCCAACCGCCTCGGCGCCACCGTGGGCGCGGCCAAGGCCGCCGAGAAGAGTGGCAATGCGCAGGCGGCACGCGCGCACTACGCCAAGGTCGTCACGATCGCCGATGGCGCCGACACTGGCCGCACCGAGGTGGCGGACGCCCGCACCTTCCTGGCGAAGAATCCGTGACTTGCGCCATGACCGCCCGCTTGTTGTTGCTTGCGATGGCTGCGGTCGCAACGCAAGCGGCGTCGGCCGCGCTGGAGCTTGTCGGCTATTCCGGCGGCTTCGGTGAATGGGAGTGGACCGGCAAGGTCGTCGAGCGCGCCGCGGGCCGCGCGAAGGAATACAGCGGTCCGGTGACGCTGACGCACACCGGCATCTGCACGCAGGATGGCCCGGAGACCAAGGCGGCGGAGATCCGTTTCCAGCTTTCCCGATTTCCGTCGGAGATGAAGGCGACGGTGGTCGTGGATGGCGTGGAGTGCAGGTTCAGCGGGCGCCTGACGGACCGCTACACGGGCTCGATGACCTGCCCGGACCGGCCAGCGGTTCCGCTGAGCATCTGGGTGAAATAGGGGCCACTGCCGCGAGTCCGTCAAGCGGATGCGGATGCCGCGTCGGGCACGCGTCCCCAGGCCTGGATGAAGAGCGAAGAAACCACCAGCGTCGCTGGATCTTCCAGGTGCTGGCGCAAGGCCGTGGTCAATGCGTCGCGACACGCCAGCCTTCGCTCACACCGATCTGGTCGAACAGCCATTCCGACTCGCTCGCGAGTTCGAGCGCCTGGCGCTCCAGTCGCTCTTGTTCCGCCTGGCGGTAGCCGAGGAGGTAGGGGTCCTTCTCGCTCATCTCGTCCCCTCCGGTGGGAGGTCAACTGCCGCCCTGACCGGGGTATGTCAGCCGCGCGATACCTCGATGCTGTAGAGCCCCCAAGGGCAGAGCGCGAAGCGCTCCTTCAGCGGCTTGTCCTTGAACGCCGCGAGCGTGTCGGCTTCGTAGATGCCCCATTGCGGACCCAGCCCGCCGAGTACGAGCGGCGCACCGTCCATCTCCGTCGCGACGATCATGCGATAGGTGCGCGCATCGGCCATCTTCAGCGGCACCACATAGCCATCCACTGCGCGCATCCCGAGCATCGCATCGGGCGCGACGCCCACCGACTCCAGCACGCTGGTGAGCAAGGGGCCGGAGAGCGTGTGCACCTTGGCGTCGTATTCGAGCGTCGGCTTGATCTTCACGGCGGGCAGCCGGCCCAGCGCATCGGCGTCGATCACGAAGGCCTTGTCGAAGCTGACCTTGTGCTTGACCATCAACTGGTCGAGCGCCGGATCGACAGGGCCCCGATTGGACTTGCCGATGAGGCCGCTGACGGTCAGCAGGCCCGGGCCCTTGCGGGGTGCATCTGCAGCCGCGGCGCTGCCTGCAACGGGCAACAGCCCCGCCAGTGCCGCGCCGCCGAGGAAGTGGCGTTTGTTCATCGAATCATTGTGGGACGGCGGGGTTGTATCCGTCCACTGCGGGGCTGTAACCGCAGGTCAGCGGATGGCCGCGTACAGGCAGCGTTCTTTTCCACCATCCGCCGGGGCGCTCAAGTCGAAATGCGACTCAGGACTTCGCACCCATTTCGCCGGCAATCCGACAGAACTCGTCGCGCACCGTGTCTTCCGATGCGCTCAGGCCGCCCGTGATCGAGAAGCTGAATGAGACCGACGAGCCCTTGCTCTCGCTTTGGACCACGATATTCAGCGGCACGCTCTTGCCCCCTTTGGAAAAGCTGACTCCCTGCGCCGCCGAGATCACGCCCGCACCCTTGTCCGACTGAACGATCTGATAGCCGCTCTTGGCGAGAGAGCCGTACGACTTGGTAAAGGCTGTGTCCTTGCTCACGCCGGGCAACGGAACGTGTGTCGAAAACTTCTTTCCAGAAATGAAACTTCCTGAAGACGTGAAATTGGCTACGCACGGGGCAGCGTTTGACGCGGGCCTTGCCGGCACCTGCGCCTTGGTTTCGGGCGTCGGGGAAGTAGGCGATGTCGCAGTGCTGCTGCAGGCAGAAAGGACGAGCGCCGACACTGCGGCGAGGATTTCATGAGTTTCCCTGAATGTTCTTGTCTCTGAGAGTTGCCAGCGAGGCTGGCGGGTCCGAATCTAGCATTGCATCTTGCGAGTGCTGTTCGGAACGCTATCCCATCAACACCCCCCGCTGCGCCTCCACCGTCTCTCGCAAGAACCCCCACACCGCCTGCATCCGCCCCAGCTGCTTGTTCTCCACCGGCATCGACATCCAGAAGGTCCGCGTGAGATTGGCCTGGGGCAATTCAGGCAGCACGCGGCGCAGCGACTTGTCCTCGTCCGCGATGAAGGCCGGCAGCACCGCGATGCCGGCGCCCGCCGCCGTCGCGCGATGCTGCGCGAGGATGCTGGTGCTGCGCAGCGCGAAGGCGTCGGGCTTGTGCAGGTCGTCGAGGTACTGCAGTTCCTTGCTGAACAGCAGGTCGTCCACGTAGCTGATGAAGCTGTGGCCGCGCAGGTCTTCGCGCGCCTGGATCGGCGGGTACTTTGACAGGTAGGCTTTCGCGGCGTACAGCCGCAGCGTGTAGTCGGTGAGCTTGGTCACGACGACGGCGCCGCGGGCAGGGCGCTCCAGCGAGATCACGATGTCGGCCTCGCGCCGCGACAGGTGCACCAGGCGCGGCATCGCGAGCAGGTCGATGGTCAGGCCAGGATGCTGTCGGGCGAACAGCGACAGTTGGGGGGCGAGGATGACCGTGCCGAAGCCCTCGGTGGCGCCTATGCGCACCACGCCGGACAAGCCCTGCTGCGCCGCAGGCGCCGTGCTCGCCACCGCCTGGAAGGCGCTCTCCATCGACTCCACCTGCGGTTGCAAGCGCCGGCCCGCTTCGGTCAGTCGATGCCCCCCTGCCTCCCGCGAGAACAGCGGCGTGCCGATCTCCTTCTCCAGCGACTGGATGCGCCGCGCCACCGTCGTGTGGTCGACCTCCAGCCGCCGTGCCGCGCTCATCAAGGTGCCGGAGCGCGCCAGCTCCAGGAAATAGCGAAGGTTGTCCCAGTCCATGCGTTGCGATTATGCAGATCGAAGATGCGTTTTTGTCTATTGCCATCGCAAAACTGCAAAGCTAGGATGCCCGCCTGCTTCGCGAAATCCGCACCCCAAGGAGACACATTCAATGGACGCCACAACCACCACCGCGACCCAGGTCGCCACCGTCAAGCTGCTCATCGGCGGCAAGTTCGTCGAGTCGAAGACCACCGAGTGGCGCGACATCGTCAACCCGGCCACGCAGGAGGTGCTGGCCCGTGTGCCCTTCGCCACGCAGGCCGAGGTCGATGCCGCGGTGGCCTCGGCGCAGGAAGCCTTCAAGACCTGGAAGAAGACCGCCATCGGCGCCCGCGCCCGCATCTTCCTGAAGTACCAGCAACTGATCCGCGAGAACATGGGCGAGCTGGCCGCGATCCTCACGGCCGAGCAAGGCAAGACCCTGCCGGACGCCGAAGGCGACGTGTTCCGCGGCCTCGAAGTGGTGGAGCACGCGGCGAGCATCGGCAACCTGCAACTCGGCGAGATGGCCAACAACGTGGCCTCGGGCGTCGACACCTACACGCTGCTGCAACCGCTGGGCGTCTGCGCCGGCATCACGCCCTTCAACTTCCCCGCGATGATCCCGCTGTGGATGTTCCCGATGGCCATCGTCACCGGCAATACCTTCGTGCTGAAGCCCTCCGAGCAGGACCCGATGGTGACGATGCGCCTGTGCGAACTCGCGCTCGAAGCCGGCATCCCGCCCGGCGTGCTCAACGTCGTGCACGGCGGCGAAGCGGTGGTCAACGCGATCTGCGATCACAAGGGCATCAAGGCGATCTCCTTCGTCGGCTCGACCAAGGTCGGCACGCACGTTTACAACCGCGCCACGCCGACCGGCAAGCGCGTGCAATGCATGATGGGCGCGAAGAACCACGCCATCGTGATGCCTGACGCCAACAAGGAGCAGACACTCAACGCCCTGGCTGGCGCGAGCTTCGGCGCGGCGGGTCAGCGCTGCATGGCGGTGTCGGTGGCGGTGCTGGTGGGCGAGGCGCAGAAGTGGGTGCCGGACATGGTGGCCAAGGCGCAGACCTTGAAGATCGGCGCGGGCACGGAGAAGGGCGTCGACATCGGCCCGCTGGTGTCTTGCGCCGCGTACGACCGCGTCAACGGCCTGATCGAACGCGGCGTGGCCGACGGCGCCACGCTGGCCCTCGATGGCCGCAAGCCCGATGTGCCCGGCTACGAGAAGGGCAACTTCGTCGGCCCGACGGTGTTCGCTGACGTCAAGCCCGGCATGAGCATCTATGACCAGGAAATCTTCGGCCCCGTGCTGTGCCTGGCCAATGCCGAGAACATCGACGAAGCCATCGACATGATCAATGCCAACCCGAACGGCAACGGCACCGCGATCTTCACCCAGTCCGGCGCCGCGGCGCGCCGCTTCCAGGAAGACATCGACGTCGGCCAGGTCGGTATCAACGTGCCGATCCCGGTGCCGGTGCCGATGTTCTCCTTCACCGGCTCGCGCGCCTCGAAGCTGGGCGACCTCGGGCCTTACGGCAAGCAGGTGATCCTGTTCTACACGCAGACCAAGACGGTCACGTCGCGCTGGTTCGATGACAGCACGGTGAGCCATGGGGTCAACACCACGATCAGCCTGAAGTGAGGCGTCGGGGGTTGATGTGGGGCGTCCTGGCGGTGGCCTCGTTGACCCCGCTACCGATTTGGTCGCGACCGGCTTGCTTTGGATCGAGTGAAAGTCGGGTGTGTTGCAAGCCCGATGGGAACACGATGGAAATGAGGGCATGCGCAAGCCAGGATTTTTCTGTTGCCGACCGCGAACTGAACACGACCTACAAGGCTGTGATGCGCGCGTTGTCGCCGGATGCGCAAACGGCGTTACGCATCGAGCAGCGTGGGTGGCTGAAAAAGCTGGAGCCAGATTGCATCGCCGACGTAGGCGACCCGGCCACCAGTGGCACCATCTGGCCCCAGGAATTCACTGAATGCAAGACGCAGGCTACCAAGAAGCGCACGCAGGAGCTTCGCGCGCGGAACGCGATGCGCCAATGATCGAACAACGAGTGTGAGGCAGGGATTTGGACTTCGAACTGAGTGAAGAACAGCGCGCATTTGCGCAGACCGCTCGTGATTTCGCAGCGAGCGAATTCGCGCCCCATGCAGCACGCTGGGATGCCGAGGCCATCTTCCCCAAGGAGGCCATCGCCAAGGCCGGCGAACTCGGCTTCTGCGGCCTCTACGCACCGGAAAGCATCGACGGCCTCGCGCTGCCGCGCCTCGACGCCACGCTGGTGTTCGAGGAGATGGCCGCGATCGATCCGTCGACCACCGCCTTCATAACGATCCACAACATGGCGACCTGGATGCTCGGCACCTGGGGCACCGAGGACGTGCGCAAGCGCTGGGGCGCCGAGCTGACCAGCGGCCGCAAGCTGGCCTCGTACTGCCTCACCGAGCCGGGCGCGGGGTCCGATGCGGGATCGCTCAAGACCCGGGCCGAGGCGAAGGACGGTGGCTACCTCATCAACGGCGGCAAAGCCTTCATCTCCGGCGCCGGCTCGACCGATGTGCTGGTGCTGATGGCGCGCACCGGAGGGGGCGGTGCGGGTGGCATCTCGGCCTTCGCCGTGCCGGCCGATGCGCCGGGCGTGAGCTACGGCAAGAAGGAGCACAAGATGGGTTGGAACAGCCAGCCCACGCGCACCATCAACTTCGACAACGTGCATGTGCCTGCCGATCATCTTCTGGGCAGCGAAGGCGAGGGTTTCCGCATCGCGATGAAGGGCCTGGACGGCGGGCGCATCAACATCGCGACCTGTTCGGTGGGCGCAGCGCAAGGCGCACTCGATGCAGCCCGCCGCTACCTCAACGAACGCCAGCAGTTCGGCAAGCCCATCGCCAGTTTCCAGGCGCTGCAGTTCAAGCTGGCCGACATGGCCACCGAACTCGTCGCTGCGCGCCAGATGGTGCGACTGGCCGCATCGAAGCTCGACGCCGGCCATGCCGATGCGAGCACCTATTGCGCGATGGCCAAGCGCTTCGCCACCGACGCCGGCTTCAATGTCTGCAACGACGCGCTGCAGCTCCACGGCGGCTACGGCTACCTCAGCGAGTTCCCGCTGGAGCGCCTGGTGCGCGATGCCCGCGTGCACCAGATCCTCGAAGGCACCAACGAGATCATGCGTGTGATCGTCGCGCGCAAGCTGCTCGAGGGGGATGCGGATATTCGCTGAGAACCGATCCGGACTTCCGGATGCAGTGGACGCGAAGGTTTCGCGACGGACGCAAAAGGAATAGTCAGATCTTTTTTCTTTGACTTCTTTCGCGTCCTCTGCGGAACCTTCGCGTCCCCTGCATACGGTACCCGCATTCAGAGCAACTTGAAAAAAACCATGTCAGACCCCGTCGTCCTCTTCCACGAAATCAACACCGCCAGCGGCCAGCGCTTCGGCGTGGCCACGCTCAACTCACCGGCTTCGCTCAATGCGCTCGCCGTGGAGATGGTCGCGCTGCTCACGCCCAAGCTGCGCGAATGGGGGGACGACAACGGCATCGTCGGCGTGCTGCTGCAAGCCGCTGGCGAGAAGTCCTTTTGCGCGGGCGGGGACCTGCGCAAGCTCTACCAGACGCTGCTCGAAGTCGGACCGGCACGCAACGAATACGCCGAGCGCTACTTCGCTCAGGAGTACGAACTCGACCACCTGATCCACACCTTCCCCAAGCCCTTCCTGTGCTGGGCCCACGGCATCGTGATGGGCGGCGGCATCGGGCTCATGGCGGGCGCATCGCATCGCGTGGTCACGGCGCAAAGCCGGCTCGCGATGCCGGAGATCAACATCGGCCTGTACCCCGATGTCGGCGGCAGCTGGTTCCTGCGCCGCATGCCGGGCCGGGTGGGCCTGTTCCTGGCGCTCACGGGCGTCAACTTCAATGCGAGCGATGCGATCTTCTGCGGCCTGGCCGACTTGTTCGTGCCGCACGAGCGCAAGCAGCAGGTGCTCGATGCGATCGCGGAGGGTACGTGGACCGGCAATGCCAAGGCCGACCGCGCCGCGCTCTCGCGCATCCTGTTGCAGGCCGGGGAGGGCGCGGAGGCGCCGCCGTCGAAGGTGCGTGAACATTTCGACGAGATCAATGCCTTGATGGCCGGCGACGACCTGCTCGACATTGCGAAGCGCCTGCGCGGCTTGCGCAGTGAAGACAAGTGGATGCAGACCGCGGCCGACACGTTTACCAAAGGCGCGCCCAGCAGCGCGGCCCTGAGCTTCGAGTTGTGGCAACGCGTGCACCGCATGTCGCTTGCCGAGGTGTTCCGGCTCGAATACCAGGCCTCGCTCGGCTGCTGCGCCAACAAGGACTTCGCCGAGGGCATCCGCGCCCTGCTGGTCGACAAGGACCGCAACCCGAAGTGGACCCCCGCCACCCTCGAAGAGATCACGCCCGCTTTCATCGACGACCACCTGCGAGCGCGCGGCGCGATGGCGCCGGAGTTGGCGGGGATTGTGTGAGGAAAGAAATACGGATATCTGGACCAGAGGACGCAAAGGTTTCGCGAAAGACGCAAAGGGGATACCAGATTTTCTTTACTGAATTCTTTCGCGTCCTTCGCGGAACCTTCGCGTCCTTCGCGGCCGGTTGTCCGATCTCGAATTCACTACACCCCTGGAGACACACCACATGAAGATCGCATTCATCGGACTTGGCAACATGGGCGGCCCGATGGCCCTGAACCTGCGGAAGGCGGGCCACTCGCTCAGTGCCTTCGACCTTTCCACTGAAGCCTGCAAGAAGTTCGCGGCCGAGGGCCTGCCCATCGCCGCATCGGCCGCCGACACGGTCGCGGGCGCCGAAGTGGTCATCAGCATGTTGCCGGCCAGCGCGCATGTCGAAGGGCTCTACCTCGGCGGCGACGGCAAACCCGGCCTGCTCGAACACATCGCGCCCGGCACGCTGGTCATCGACAGCAGCACCATCGCTGCAGCCACCTCGCGCAAGGTCGCCGAAGCGGCTGGCAAGCGAGGAATCGCGGTCATCGATGCGCCGGTATCGGGCGGCACCGGCGGCGCCATCGCGGGCACGCTGACCTTCATGGTCGGCGGCAGCGCACAAGACCTGGAACGCGCCCGGCCGGTGCTCGAGAAGATGGGCGCCAACATCTTCCATGCAGGCGATGCCGGTGCCGGCCAGACGGCCAAGATCTGCAACAACATGCTGCTCGGCATCCTGATGATCGGCACCTCGGAGGCGCTCGCCCTCGGCGTGGCCAACGGGCTGGACCCGAAGGTGCTGTCCGAGATCATGCGTCGCAGTTCCGGCGGCAACTGGGCCCTGGAAAAGTACAACCCGATGCCCGGCGTGATGGAGACTTCGCCCGCGTCGAAGAACTACGCCGGCGGCTTCGGCACCGACCTGATGCTCAAGGATCTGGGCCTGTCGCAGGAAAACGCAACCGCGGTGCGCGCGGCCACGCCATTGGGCGGCATGGCGCGGAACCTGTACGCGGCGCACAGCCTCGCCGGGCATGGCGCACTGGATTTCTCCAGCGTCATCAAATTGGTGCAGAAAGCCGGGTGAGCGGAACGGCGGCGACTTGCCGTCCGGCAGGGAAAAAGTGCATGCTTTCGCCTTCGCAAATCTGAAGGGCCGACATGCAAACCAGCACGTGTGAGATCGCCGACCGCATCTACCGCATCTCGACTTGCGTCCCTGACGCGGCGCCTGGCGGCTTCACCTTCAACCAGTTCCTCATCGACGCCGACGAGCCGCTGCTCTTTCACACCGGGCTGCGGCAGATGTTCCCGCTCGTATCCGATGCGGTGTCGCGCATTGTTGCGTTGCCGCGCCTGCGCTGGATCACCTTCGGTCATGTCGAGGCGGACGAATGCGGTGCGATGAACGAGTTACTCGCCGCCGCGCCGCGGGCCCAGGTGGCGCACGGCGCGACCGGCTGCATGGTCTCGCTGGACGACCTGTGCGACCGGCCGCCGCGCAGGCTGGCCGATGGTGAAGTGATGGACCTGGGCGGCAAGCGTGTCAGGCACATCGACACGCCGCACGTCCCGCACAACTGGGAGGCACGCGTGCTGTTCGAGGAGAGCACGGGTACGCTGTTCTGCGGCGACCTCTTCACGCATTGCGGCGACGGCCCGGCCCTCGTCGAAGGCGACATCGTCGGCCCCGCGCTGGCGGCGGAAGAGTTGTTCCATGCCACCTCGCTTTCCCCGGCGACGGCGCCCACGATCCGGGCGCTCGCAAAGCTGGAACCGCAGACGCTGGCGTTGATGCACGGGTCATCCAGGCGCGGCCGCTGCGGTGAAGCGCTCGGTGAACTGGCCGATGCCTACGAGGCGATGATCCGGCCGCATTGACCAGGAAGCCGTGTACCCCGCAGCGAAGTAAGGCAGAGGGCCGAGCCACTGCTCTCGGCATGCCCCGTTCGGCGCTGGTCTACCTGTTGCGAAAGACGATCTCCTTCATCCGCGCCAGCTTGGGCGTGACGATCGGCACCGTCAGCATCGTGCTGCCCACGGCCATCAGCAGCAGGGCGGTGAAGGCGGCATTGGTGATCAGGGCCTTGTCGAGCAGCACGTTGGCGAAGACGATCATGATCAGCGCCTTGGTCTGCAGCATCCAGCCGATCAGGGAGCCTTCGCCGGGCTTCCACTGAAGCAGGCGGCCGGCGATGTGCGTGCCGATCAGCTTGCCGCTGACCGACGCCGCCAGCAGCACGGCCGCCGCGATGAACACCGCCACGCCGCCGGCCTCGAAGTTGGTGCGCAGCCCGGTGCTCAGGAAGTACACGGGCATCACCACCATGAGCAGCTTGTGGCGCAGCGAGTCCATGTCGGCCTGGTCGAACCAGTGCGAATCCATCACGGCGCCGGCGATGAAGGCGCCGACCATGTAGTGCAGGCCGCACCAGTCGGCGCCGAGCCCGCAGGCGGCCAGCCAGATGATGCCGACGTACCAGCGGTCCGGCTCCGGAATGCGCACCATCAGCCAGCGGAAAGCCGCGCTCGCTACGCCGAAGGCTGCAAGGAAAGCGACCTGACGGCCCACGCGTTCCCAGTCCAGCAGGATGAAGGCGAGCACGCCCCAGATCGCGATGTCGTCCAGGCTCGCATAGCGCAGGATGCGCTGGCCGATCGGCCGGCGGAAGATGTGCAGCTTCTCCATCAGCAGGATCAGGATCGGCAGCGAGGTGACAGCACACGACATGCCGATGCCCAGCACGAATTGCCAGGTCACGGCTTGCGCGCCGACCCAGCCCGGATACATCGCCATGCCGATCCCGGCCACGCCGCCGAGCACCAGCGGCACGCCCAGCGCCAGTCCTGCCGTGATGCTGCTTTCGCGCCGGTGCGTCCAGGCCTCGCGCAGGTCCAGCTCGATGCCTGCGATCCACACGAACAGCATTACGCCCCATTGCGCGATGGCGCTGAGCGACTGGATCACCGGCCCGTTGAAGACGAAGTGGTAGTAGTCCGGAAAGCTGGCGCCGAGCACGCCGGGCCCGAGCAGCACGCCGGTGATGATCTGCACGATCACCAGCGGCGCGAAGTACTCGGTGCGTCCCAGCCGCCAGATCAGGTAGGGGCCGGTGAAGATGATCAGCATCGCGATCAGGAAGATTTCGGAGGTACTCATTGGCGGGATCAAGGCGGAGGCGAGGTCGCGAAGCGGGGCGCAGTTTGCCACGGCAAAATTGCTCCCTGTTGACAACGGAACTCCGCGAGGTGCCATGAGCAACTATTGGCTGATGAAATCCGAGCCCGACGAATGCTCGATCGACGACGCGCTGGCCGCCCCCGACGCCACCGTGCCGTGGACCGGCGTGCGCAGCTACCAGGCCCGCAACTTCATGCGCGACGACATGAAGGTCGGCGACGGCGTGCTGTTCCATCACTCGAGCTGCCCCGAGCCTGGCATCTACGGCGTGGCCCGCGTGGCCTCCGGCACGCGGCCCGATCCGACACAGTTCGATGCCAAGTCGCCGTACTACGACGCCAAGTCGAAGCCCGAGGACCCGCGCTGGCTGCTGCTCGACGTGCAGGCTTTGCGCAAGACGCGTGTGCTGGCCTTGCCGGAAATGCGCGACACGCCTGCGCTGGCCGACATGCTGGTGCTGCGCAAGGGCAACCGGCTGTCGATCACGCCGGTCGAGGCGGCGCACTGGCACCTGATCGTCGACAAGATGTTGAAGTGATGGGGGGCATCCGGCAGGCCGGCGTCGAGGATGCGCCGGCGGTGGCCGCCGTGTTGCAGGAGGCTGCGCAATGGCTCGTGGATGGCGGCAGGGCGCTTTGGACGGCGGCGCATGTCAGCGACGAGCGTGTGCTGCGCGATGTCGAGGCGGGGCTGTTCTTCGCCGACTACCGCGACCGCGAGATCGTTGGCGTCAACAAGTTCGAACTGGAAGACGCGTACTTCTGGCCTGAGATCGAGCGCGGCACGTCGGCCTTCGTTCACAAGCTCGCGGTGCGCAGGCTGTGGGCGAGCCAGGGTGTCTCCACAGGGCTGCTCGCCTTCGCCAAGGCGCGTGCGAGAGGCATGGGGCTACCCTGGCTGCGCCTGGATTGCCGGGCGGATCGCACGCCGCTGCGCGCGTTGTATGAAGGCTTTGGCTTCACGTTGCACAGCGTCATCCACAAGGGCTCGTTGGCCTTTGCGCGCTACGAGCTTCGCACCGGCGTATAGCGAGACGCTGGTCAAATCCTCTTTGGACCATGTGTTCTCCGCTCTCACGCGCGGCGGGGATGCAAAAAGGGCCATGGCTTGGGCCGGTCACGGCCTCGGTACACCCTCGCCGAACAGTTGAACGATGGTGCGGCGCAGCCACGCATTGCCCGGATCCGCATGAAAGCGTTCGTGCCAATGCTGCTTGACCGCGTAAGCCGGCAGCGCGATCGGCGGCTCGACCATCTTCACCGGTTCCTGCGTTGCCAGGATCTGCCCGAGAATGCGCGGCACCACGACGATCAACTCGGTCTGCGCCACGATGCGCGCCACGCCCAGAAAGCTCGACAGCCGCACCGCGATGCGCCGCTCGATGCCGTGGCGCGCGATGGTCTTGTCGACGATCGCATGGCCGGTCCCTGAGGATGAAATGACGGCATGCGCCTCGGCCGCGAAGGCCTTCTTCGTGAGCCTGCTGCCGATGCGCGGATGGTCCTTCGCCACCAGGCAGACGAAGTTCTGGCGGAACAGCACCTGCTGGTAGAAGCCAGCCTCCAACTGCGGCATGAAACCGACGGCCAGATCGACCTCGCCGTCCTCCAGTCGGCGTCCGCTGGCGGTCGAGACGATCTCGGTCTCTATCTGCACGCCCGGCGCCTCGCGCCGCACATGATTCAACAGGCGCGGTAACAGCACCACCTCGCTGATGTCCGTGAGGCAGATGCGGAAGTGCCGCTGTGCCTGCCGGGGCTCGAACACGGCCTGGCTGCCGCGCGCCAAGGCGAGTTGCGCCAGCGCCTCACGCAGGGCGGGGTAGATCTCCTGTGCGTGCGGCGTCGGCTGCATGCCCTGCGCGGTGCGCGCGAAGAGCCGGTCGTCGAAGTGCACGCGCAGCTTGTTGAGCGCGGTGCTGGCCGCCGCCTGCGCGATGCCGAGCCGATCGGCCGCCTTCGACACGCTCGCGGTCTTGTAGACCTCGTCGAACACGGCCAGCCATTCCAGGTCTAGTTTTGCCATCGCAGATCTCCGGATCTTGAAATCGGAAGTTGAGCGAGCTTGCGATTCAGCGCGCCATTATTGAAAAACGCAATTCGAAGTATCCGCCAGTGTGCTTGATGGAATAGTGCCCACGGCGAACAATCCGCTCCATGAACACCGCCGTCGCCACCCGCCAAGCCCCACCTGCCCGCGCCCCAGGCCGCCAGGACTTCTACGACCGCATCAAGCCGCTCAGTCTCACGCCCCTGTGGGAAGAACTGCACGCGCTGGTGCCCCGCGAACCGCAGACGCCCTGCGTGCCGGCGATCTGGCGATACGACGAGATCCGGCCGTTCCTCATGGAATCGGCCGCGCTCATCACCGCGGAGGAAGCCGTGCGCCGCGTGCTGGTGCTGGAGAACCCGGCCATCCCGGGCCGCTCGTCGATCACGCAGTCGCTCTACGCGGGCCTGCAACTCATCA
The DNA here is from genome assembly GCF_037889975.1 of Variovorax rhizosphaerae. NCBI lineage: Bacteria > Pseudomonadati > Pseudomonadota > Betaproteobacteria > Burkholderiales > Comamonadaceae > Variovorax > Variovorax rhizosphaerae. The sequence goes on from NZ_JBBKZT010000005.1 coordinate 261,475, forward strand.
TGCCGGGCGAGATCGCGCCCTCACACCGCCATGTGCAGTCCGCGCTGCGCTTCATCGTCGATGGCAAGGGCGCCTACACCACGGTGGGCGGCGAGCGCACCACGATGTACCCCGGCGACTTCATCATCACGCCTTCGTGGGCCTGGCATGACCACGGCAACGAAGGCATCGGCGGCAGCAGCGAGCCGGTGGTGTGGCTGGACGGCCTCGATATCCCGATGGTGCGCTTCTTCGACGCCGGCTTCGCCGAGAACGACGATGCGAAGGCACAGAAGGTGGCCGTGCCCGAGGGCCACAGCCTCGCGCGCTTCGGCCACAACATGGTGCCGGTCAAGCACGACCACCAGTCGCCGACCTCGCCGATCTTCAACTACCCCTATTCGCGCAGCCGCGAGGCGCTGGCCACGCTGCAACGCCAGGAAGCGCCCGACGCCTGGCAGGGCCACAAGCTGCGCTACATCAACCCGCTGACCGGCGGCTCGCCAATGCCGACGATCGCGACCTTCCTGCAACTGATGCCCAAGGGCTTTGCCGGCAAGACCCATCGTCAGACCGATGGCGCGGTCTACAGCGTGGTCGAAGGTCGCGGCACGGCGGAGATCGGCGGGCAGCGATTGGCCTTCGGCCCGCGTGACACCTTCGTCGTGCCTTCGTGGGCGCCTCTCAAGCTGTCGGCAGACGACGAGGTCGTGCTGTTCAGCTTCTCGGACCGGCCGGTGCAACAGGCCATCGGCATCCTGCGCGAAGCGTTTCTCCAAGACGCCTGACACGACCTTGCCTTCAAGCGCATAAGCACTGGATCGCCTTGTTCTGCGCTGGATTGCAAGGTCTTGTGGACCCCATTTTTCTTTCAACATTCGCCGCCATTGATGCGGCAGGAGACACCATGTCCTATGTGATCACCCCGCCGGCCGTCGTCGGCCTTCCGGTCGAAGGTTCGACCGACCTATTCCCGGTACGCCGCGTCTACTGCGTCGGCCGCAACTATGCGGCGCATGCCCGCGAGATGGGCTTCGACCCGGACCGCGAACCGCCATTCTTCTTCTGCAAGCCCAATGACGATGCCTCGGTGGTGCCGGTGCCCGCAGGCACCACGGCCACGCTGCCGTACCCGGGCCAGACGGCCAACTACCACTACGAGGCCGAACTCGTCGTGCTGATCGGCAAGGGCGGCAGCGACATCCCGGTCGCGCAGGCGGCCAGCCACATCTACGGCTATGCGGTCGGCCTCGACATGACGCGGCGCGACCTGCAGATGAAGATGCGCGAGCAGGGCCGCCCGTGGGAGATCGGCAAAGCCTTCGACCATTCCGCGCCCATCGGCCCGGTGCGGCCGATCGCCAAGATGGGCGAGTACAACGCCGGCGCCATCACGCTGGAAGTCGACGGCGCCACGCGCCAGAAGAGCGACATCCGCAACCTGATCTGGTCAGTGAGCGAAATCATCGCGAACCTCTCGACGCTGTTTGCGCTGCAGCCCGGCGACGTGATCTTCACCGGCACGCCGGAAGGTGTGGGCGCGGTGAAGCCGGGCGAGACCATCACCGTGCGCATCGACGGCTTCGCGCCGTTGTCCGTGCGCATCGCTTGAGGAGCAACGCACCATGACACATTCTGAACGTGCCTCCGTCCTGCTGGTCGGTGGCGGCATCGGCGGCCTGGCCACTGCGCTGTCGCTGGCGCGCCTCGGCCTCCGGGTCGAACTGCTGGAGCAGAGTTCTTCCATTGGCGAGATCGGCGCGGGCCTGCAACTCGGCCCGAATGCCTTCGCCGCGCTCGATGCCTTGGGCGTGGGCGACGAGGTGCGGCGCAAGGCTGTGTTCACTGATCGCCTGGTGATGATGGATGCGGTCGATGCCACGGAAGTGGCTTCGGTTCCCGTCGGAGAAAGCTTTCGCAAGCGCTTTGGCAACCCCTACGCGGTGAGTCATCGCGCCGACCTGCACGGCGCGATCTTCGATGCGGTGCGCAGCGATCCGCGCATCCGCTTCCACACCGGCGCCGCGGTGGCCGATGTCGACATCCGCGACGACGGCGTGACAGTGACCACGAAGGACGGTCGCCGCTTCAGCGCCGATGCCGTAGTGGGTTGCGATGGCGTGAAGTCGGTCGTGCGCGCCAAACTGGTCGGCGACGAGGCGCGCGTGTCGGGCCACGTGGTCTACCGCGCCGTCGTGCCCGCCGCCGACATGCCGCCGGAGTTGCGTCTGAACGCGCCGGTGGTGTGGGCCGGCCCCGACTGCCACCTGGTGCACTACCCGCTGCGCGCCGGCGAGCAGTACAACCTGGTCGTGACCTTCCACAGTCGCGACAAGGAAGAGTGGGGCGTCACCGAAGGCAGCAAGGAAGAAGTGCTGTCGTACTTCCAGGACATCCACGCGACGCCGCGCCAGCTGCTCGACCGCCCGACCTCCTGGAAGCGCTGGAGCACGGCCGATCGCGAGCCCGTGCTGGACTGGGGCAAAGGCGCCGCCACGCTGATTGGCGATGCGGCGCATCCGATGATGCAGTACCTCGCGCAGGGCGCCTGCATGGCGCTGGAAGATGCGGTCACGCTGGGCGAGGCCATCCGCGCATGCCGTTCGCTGGATGGCGTCGATGACCTGCCGCGCGCCTTCCGCCTCTACGAATCGGCGCGCGTGGCTCGCACCGCCCGCGTCGTGTTGTCGGTCCGCGAGATGGGCCGGCTCTATCACGCGAAGGGTGTGGAGCGCATCGTGCGCAACAGCCTGTGGCCGGGCCGCTCGGAACAGCGTTTCCACGACGCGGTCGAATGGCTCTATGGCTGGCGGCCCGAGCACTGCCTCGATGCCGCGACCGTGCAACCCGCCCCGCAAGAATCCCGTTTCCAACAAGAGACCGCCGAAACATCATGAAGACACGCTTCGCATTGGCCGCAATCGCCGCTGCCGTCATCAGCGGCCCGGTGCTGGCCCAGGCCACCGACTACCCCTCCAAGCCCGTCACCATCGTCACCCCCTTCGCCGCCGGCAGCGGTCCTGACGCAGTGCTGCGCCTGATCTCCGATAAGCTCGCCAAGCTCTGGAACCAGCGCGTGGTCGTCGACAACAAGCCCGGCGGCGCCGGCTTCATCGCCATCGAGCAGGCCACGCGCGCCGCACCCGATGGCTACACGCTGCTGCAACTCGACAGCGAACACCTGGCCGCGTTGCCGCATCTCTACAAGTCGCGCAACTTCAAGCCGCTGCAGACCTTCGACCCGGTGGCTTCGCTGTTCCGCACGCCCTTCTTCGTTGCGGTGCCGACCCAGTCGAAGTGGAAGTCCGTGGCCGACCTGATTGCCGACGCCAAGGCCAAGCCCGACACGCTGAGCTACGGCTCCTGGGGCATCGGCAGCCCGGGCCACCTGGGCGCGCAGCAACTCGAAGCGATGGCGGGTGGCCTGCGCATGCAACACGTGCCGTACAAGGAGGTGTCGCAGTTGTACGCCAGCGTCGGTGCCGGCGACATCGCCTGGGCCTTCGCCAGCATCCCGTCGAGCGCGGGCATCTACAAGGCCGGCAAGCTGCGCTACATCGCGGTCGCCGCGCCCAAGCGCGTGCCGCAGATGCCCGACGTGCCGACCATCGGCGAATCTGGCGGCCCGGCCGGTCTGGAGGTCAACTCCTTCGTGTCGCTGGTCGCACCCAAGGGCGTGCCCGCAGCCATCAAGGCAAAGATCAACGCCGACATGGCCAAGGTGATCGCCGACCCCGAGATCCGCGCCCGCTTCGACACCTTCGCCTTCGAGCCGCTGGCCTGGTCGCCGGAGGAGATCGCGCGCAACGTGGAGGCCAAGTCGAAGGTGTATGGGGAGCTGGTGGTCCGGGGAAATATCAGCCTGGATTGAGGTGCCTGTGAAATCCGCGCAGTTCCCCCAACCGCACAGCGACGCAAGCCCAGCAGGTGGGTGGCGGTAGGGACGGAGATTGCTCATTGCCCCCGCACAGATCCGTACGTGCGGCACGGCCGCATACGGATCCTGCCTTGAGGCGAAGCGTTGGTGCGGATCCGGGTGGAGCCCTCGAGCCTGCGGGAGGTCGCGCTCGACCAGACGCCCTAACCGGCCCGGGGCATTCGTCCACACTGGCCTCGCCGTTGTGGCGCTATGCCCGAGACACGTCCTTGCGGAACGCATCCCAGCGGTCAACATTGCCCCGGTGCGGCGTGGTGCTGGCCCCTCATGCTGACTTCGACGGCATCCGAATTCCTATTCGTACTCGCAGTCCTGCTCCCCATTCTCGAAGACTGGCGATGGTGTCTTGCCATTCAGTGGGCCAGATCACAATCATCACGCGGACTTGTTGGCGGCCTCTTGGAAAGGCTAGGGAAAGTGGGGAGATCGAGCAACAAATGAATGGAATATGCTGCGCGGATTCGCGATCTGCTCCTGTCTCTGTACCGGAGTCTGCCCGATGGGTGGTCAATCCGCCGCTGGCTTGCCTGGCGATCCTGGTCTCCTTCCCATCGCTTTTCAATCTGATTCAAGCTCATCGCACCTTCGCTCATTCGATGCCGTTGCTTGCCGGACACCACGTTGCGTGTTCCGGTTGGCGTCGATGCAGGCGCTGATTGCTCCCGGCAGCCGACCCCGACGCCAGCATTGCTCGAATAACACTCAAGCTCGCGATTGCGAGTACTGTTTTTGGCGCGAAACGACCCTACACTTTCGTCACTGTCACGCCGGCCGGGCAGGCGAAGTCCATCGCCCGGACGTCGCCTGTGCAATGCAGCCCCATTTCATAGTCCAAGGAGGAAACCCGTGCTCAATTCCGCTGCCATATCCTGGTGCAGCGCCTCTCTCGCGCCCGACGAACTTTCTGTTTGTTTCCCGGGCGGAGGGACGTGCTGTGCGCTGCCCCTGGCAGCCCCGCGTCACGATGCGCCTTGCATCCAACGCATGAATCAACAGTGGGGGTCGTGCGCAAATGCAGCAGCCTGATACCGGCAACAGTGTGTGGGGATGGATGAAGCGCAAGTCGTTCAACTGGATGCTGCGCAAGCAGGCCCGGCCCATGTGGTTGCGCCCCAATCTCACGGCGGCGGACATGCAGCACTTCGTGGATCAGCTGGGTGCCCGGCTGCCCGCGCGCGATGCCATGCCTGGCCGGCCCGAATACATCCCGCAGCATTGCGAAGGCGAATGGTTCGAGCCTGTCGGCATTGCGCCCAAGCGGGTCTTGCTGTACTTGCACGGCGGCGCCTGGATCACGCGTGCACCACGCGTCTACCGCGGGTTTGCGCGTCGCCTGGCCCAGCAACTCGAGGCGCGCGTCTTCCTGCCGGACTATCGGCTTGCGCCCGAGTTCCGTTTTCCGGTGGGCTCTGACGACTGCCTGGCCGCGTACAAGCACGTGTTGGCGCAGGGGGTTTCCCCTTCGCAGTTCTTGATCGGTGGTGATTCCGCGGGCGGGAACCTGACCTTGGTGACCCTGCTGCGCGCGCGCGACGAAGGCCTGCCGTTGCCAGCCTGCGCCTTCACGTTTTCGGCCGCGACCGATCTGGCGTTCACAGGTGATTCGGTTCGCATGAATGCGTTGAAGGACGTGATGTTCATGCCGCAGGCTGCCGCCTTTGTGCAGTCGCAATACCTGAACGATCCTGCAGAGGTGAACAATCCGTGGGCTTCGCCCCTCTACGGCGACCTGAAAGGCCTGCCGCCCTTGCTGATGCAAGTGAGCGATACCGAATTGCTGCTCGACGATTCGCGCCGCTTCGTGGACAAGGTCCGCGCTGCGGGTGGTCGCGCCGAGCTTTCCATCTGGCCCGACCTGCCGCACGTGTTCCAGGTCGCCAGGTTCCTCAATGAATCCCAGGCCGGCCTGAATCAGGTGGAGGCCTTTGTCAGGCATATCACAACAAGCAACTCGAAGGAGACGACAACATGAGCCGACCCATACCTACCATTGACATGCTGTTCATGCTCGCGGAATCGCGAGATACGCCGCAGCATGTGGCCGGAGTATTGCTGTTCGACAATCCGACCGCCAAGTCGGGCTGGACGATCCAGGATCTGGTGCAGCGCTATCGCGACGCGAAGCCCATCTACCCGTTCAACGTCATCCCGAAGCTCTCGCTGTCGGCGCGTCCGCGCTGGGTTGATGCGGCGGACATGGACATGACGTATCACGTGCAGCATCACGCGCTGCCGGCGCCGGGCTCGGACAAGCAGCTCGACGAGCTGGTGGAGCGCTGGCACAGCGTGGTGTTCGATCGCGGCCAGCCGCTGTTCCAGCTGTGCATCGTCGAAGGGGTCTCGAACAATCGCTTCGCCATCTACGTCAAGATCCATCACTCGATCATCGATGGCGCCTCGGCCATTGCGCGCATCCTGGCGGGCGTCAGCGCTGACCCGACCGATCCGATCGGCTTGCCCTTCTATGCCGTCAAGGTCGGCACCAAGCCCCGCGAGCCTGCGCCGAAGGGCCTGGTGTCCCTGCTGGGAGGCACCACCAACGATTTGCTCAATCGCTACAAGGTGGCGATGGACCTATCGACCAGCTTCTGGAAGAAGGCGCTGGCGCGCGCGGGCGGTGCCCCGGCTTCCGGCAGCCTGCCTTTCGAGGCACCGATGACGCTGTTCAATGTGCCGATCCTGCATGGCCGCTCGTTTGCACGCGTGACGATGCCGCTGGAGCCGATGCGCCAGGCGGGCAAGGCGGCCGGCGGTACGTTGAACGACGTGGCAATGGCGTTGGTCGATTCGGCGGTGCACACCTATCTGAGGGAGCGCAAGCAGCCACTGGACAAGCGCTTGCTGGCGCTGGTTCCCGTTTCGCTGCGCGAGCCCGGCGACCTCGAAGCCACGACCCGGATCTCCGCGGTGGTGGTTCCGATGGGTGATTCCGAGTCGGCCATGGCGCCGCGCCTGAAGCAGATCGTGGAAGGCATGAAGGACGCCAAGACCGAGGTCAAGGGCATGTCGAAGGCCGCCGCCGGCGGCTACAGCGTGGCCCTGTATGCCTTGGCCCAGGGTCTTGGCAAGCTGGGCGTCAAGCGTCCGCTGGCGAACATGGTGATCTCGAACGTGCCGGGCGCGAACAAGCAGATGTACCTGGGCGGCTCGCCGATGCTCGCGGTGTATCCGGTGAACGTGTTGAGCGTTGGCATGGGCCTGAGCGTCACGCTGGTGTCGAATGCCGGTCAGGTGAATGTGGGCGTCACTTCGCAGAACAAGACGATTCCCGATCCGCAGCACCTCGCCAGCTTGATGGTCCAGGCACTGGAAGAACTCACGTCGGGCAAGTCGCCGGCACCGGCACCCGCGGCACAGCCGGTCGAAGACGTGCCAGTCAAGCGTGTCCGCAAGGCGCCTGCCAAGAAGGAAGTCGCGGTGGTTGCAAAGCCACGCCGTGCGGCAGCCAAGGCAGCCAGCGCGCCGGCCAAGAAGGCACCCGCGCGCAAGCGTGCCAAGCCGGTCGCTCCTGTGGCCGCAGGCGCGCCGGCCGACGTTCCAGCCGACACCACCCCGACGGTGGTTCCGGCCGAAACGCCCGCTACTTGAGGGGTTGAGCGCCGGCCGGCGCCATGTCGCCGGCGGTGTGATGCCAGGGTCACGCGGTTTCAAGAAAAGCCTGCTGTTCGATTCGACAGCAGGCTTTTTTGTCGTGATTCGCCGGCGTCCTTCATCAGCATGCGACTTTTTCCGGCACGTCGGATCACGCGCGCCGGCACTCTCCGTTCACCTGCCACGGAGATCACCATGACGCCTGCTACGGAATCCGCGACCCATCACTCCCTGCCGTTCATCGACGTCACCGAGCCCCGGCAGATCCTGTTCTGGACCCGGGAATTCGGCGTGTCGGAGATGCAATTGCGTTATGCAGTGGCCGCGGCAGGCGAATCGCTGCAAGACATTCGCGACTACCTGGGGCTCAAGTAGCGTGGTGCGCTGCTCCTATACGACTTTGCAATCCATCGCAGAACAAGGTGGAGCGCCGCAGACAGTGCGATGTGCTGAAGCACGGCAAGGCGATCCGACGCAGTCATGCGGTTGATTGCGAAGTCGTCTCACAGGCGGCGGTGCGGATTGGGATAGATCAGCGTGCCGAGCGCCCTTCGGGTGAAGGGCTTCCAGGCGCCTTCCGGCTGCGCGAGGCGGTCGGCAATGGCAAACAGGACCGTGGGATTGGCGCCCAGTCCGACGTGGCTCGCAAAGACCTCGACGTTCTCCGCGGTCGGGCCGGGCTTTTCAAGGCTGCCGCGCCAGGCGACGACGCCGTCGCTGCGGCTGAAGATGGAGGTGGTCGGCACCGGCGGCGTCGGCCGCACATGCCTCATGCGGGTCTGGTCGTCCGAACTCTGGCCGCTCACGTCTTCGTAGATGTGCCAGGCGTTCGTCGAACGCGGGCCGGCGGCAAACGGGCTGCCGAGCGTGATGACGCAGCGAACCAGGCCCGGACGCCTGGTTGCCAGCAGTCGCGCATAGGCGCCGCCCAGGCTCCAGCCGACCAGGCTGACCTTGCGGCCGGTTTGCTTGTGCAGCGTCTCGAGGAGGTTGAACATGCCGGCTTCGACACCGTCCCGCGGACCGAGGTTGCGCCCCAGGCCCCAGCCATGCACGTCGTAGCCGCGCCCGCGCAGGTAGCGGCGCAGCAACTGCGTCGACCGGTCGCCGGCGCCCAGTCCAGGCAGGACCACCACGGGATGCCCGTCGCCCTTGGGGGCGAGCTTGAGCAGTGGCCAGAGCGACAAGGTGGCACCCAACTCCCAGCCTGCGCGAAGTTCGGCAATCTGCAGCAGACGCGAAGGGGGTGCGATGGGGGGTGGGGAAGCGGGACGAGCCATGGAACTCTGGAGGTCGGGGGCAGCGTTGCGGTGCGTTGCTATTGCACGTATTTGGAACGCAGGTAGTCGAGGTATGCGCGCGACTGCGGGTCGACATAGGGCGTGAGCAAGGTCAGCGTGTAGTAGGCGGCGAGTCCGGTGTCGGACGGCCGTGCCGAGTTCGCATTTTGAGTGACCAGCCGCTCGAACGACAGCCAGCAGGTGGTGGTGAAGACGAGTTGCAGCGCCAGCATCTCGGCCTCGTCGGCGGAGGCATCGATGACGCGCAGGGCGGCAAGGTTCTCGCACAGCGCGCGGGCGGTCAGCAGGTTGCGCGCCATCTGCGCGCGGGACTTGGCGGCCGTCTCGGGATATTCGCTCTCGAGGTGGGCCATGTCGCGGTACACGAATCGGTATTCGTTGATGGCCTCGAAGCGCAAGTGCAGCGCCAGCCAGAGATCGTCGATGGCGCGAATGCCGACGCCGGCCTCGTCGATGGTGATGAGCCGGTCGTCGAAACGCCGGAACAGCCATTCGACAATCAGTCGCTTGGTCTTGAAGTGATAGTGGAGGTTGCCTGTGCTGATACCCATTTCAGCGGCAATGCGGTGCGTGGAAACGGACGGCAATCCGTGCGTGTTGAATAGCGCCAGACTCGTTTGAAGAATCCGCTCACGGGTGTTGGAACTGGCCACGGGCGATACCGGCGCGATGCGCGTCGCAGGAGGTCAGCGTTTGCGGCGGGGTTGCGCCTGCGCGAGCGCCTTGTCGCGCTCTTCGATCAATTGGTTCACCTGCCTGCGCAAGCTGGCCAATTCTTCAGCGGTGGGAATGCCGAGCCGCACCAAGGCGGCGGCGATGCGCTGGTCGAACACGTCCTCGAGCTTGCGAAAGCCGAGGGTGTCGCCCAGCGTGTCGAGAGGCGTCCGGTTGCCGGCGGGGCGCGCCGGGACGGGCGTGCCCTTGGGGATGCCGAGCAGCGACTCGACGACCCGGTTCTGGTGGTTGCGTGCGTCGCCGAGAACCTTGAGGCCCACGGTCAGCAGGTTCTCGCCCGCAGCGCCTGTCGTGTCTGTTGCCGGCTCCTTGGCCTTGACCTTTCGCGCATCAATCGAAGCGGAAGTGGTCTTGGGTTTGGGGCTCTTCGAGGCAACAGTTTTCTTGGCGGTGGGCGAGGGCATGCGAACTTTCGTGGATGCGCCCAATTTCAAGGCGCAGGCATGCAGCCTATCAGGACTTAGGCCTTGCGAGCAGCGCGACGTGCCGGCTTGGCAACGACAGCAACTTCGGTGCTTTCTTCAACGACGGTGCCGATGCGGGCTTCGAGGGACTTGGCGCCTTCGGCAACCTTGTCGGCGACTTGCGAAGCCAGCGTGGCGACCGGTGCGTACAGGGCACGCACTGCGTCGAGGTTGGCGATCTGGAAAGCGGATTCGACGCGAGCGACGGTGCTGTCGATCGACTGGATGCCGCTGTTGGCGCGCGTGGCGATCGTGTCGATGGCTTGGTCAGCGCGGTCGTAGGCGGTTTGCACGCCCTTGAGCATGAAGCCAGCCAGGACGTCTTGTGCGTTCACGAGCTCCGACTTGATCTGGTCGTTGACCAGGGGCAGCGAACGGGCTTCCAGCGCCGTGACGAAACGGCTCTTGGCGCTGTCGAGCACGCGCTCGACGGTGGCGCGGTAGGCCTGGTTCAGGGTCTTGCCAGCAGCGCTGTACTGGTCAACGATGTGGGTGGCAACGGTAGCGAGGGATTGGTTCGACATGATTTTTTCCTGTGGAAGGTTGTTTGGAATGAACGTATGTTCCCCCCAAAGGCCTAGTCGGAAAAAGCTAGAACTTGTCGATAGTTAGGGCAACTGCTCTAGCAGTTTTCCAGAGCTCGCTTGAAGCGCTCGATCTCGGTTTCCGGCGATGTGGCGGCGACAAGCGCGCGCACCACGGCCACCGAGCCGACGCCGCTTTGCAGCACCTCGGGCAGCTTGCCGAGGTCGATGCCGCCGATGGCGACCAGTGGGTAGTCGCGCAAGAGCCGGGCATAGGCGGCCAGGCGGGTCGGGCCTTGGGGCGCGGTGGGCATGTCCTTCAACGTGGTCGGGAACACGGCGCCCATCGCGATGTAGCTGGGGCTCAGCGCGTCGACGCGAAGCATCTCCGCATAGCCGTGCGTGCTGAGGCCGAGGCGCAGGCCGGCAGCGCGGATGGCGTCGAGATCTGCTTCGTCGATGTCTTCCTGCCCGAGGTGGACGCCGTAGGCCCCTGCATCAATGGCGACGTGCCAGTGGTCGTTGATGAACAGCAGCGAGGACGTGCCTGCAACGGCGTCGATCGCCGCACGCACTTCACGCTCGACCGCACGCGGGTCGTCGGACTTGAAACGCAGCTGCACCGTGGGCACGCCCGCGCGCGCCATGCGGCCGACCCAGGTGGCGTCGGGCAGCACGGCGTAGAGGCCCAAGGCCTTGGGGCAGGGCGCGAAGGCGTGGTCGCGCGGCCAGGGCTGGATGCCGAAATCGACGGGGTCTTCGGGCCAGGCGGTGGCGTCGAAGCCGAGTCGCGCGCTGCGGGCTTGCCAGGCAAGGGCCAGGCATTCGGCGTCGCATTCGATGAAGCCGAGGCGAAGGCAGGCTTCCTTGGCTGCGCGGTAGACAGGGTCGTCGCGGGTGAATGCTGGCGCGACTTCATCGGTCGCGGCGCCGAAGCGCGCGGTATGGGCGTCGAAGATGGCCTGTGCAGAAGGTGCTGTCATGACTGGTGCCAGAAAGGAGTGCCCAGCACCGGGGTGCTGGGCTGGGCGGACTCTTGTGCGGACATGGCGCCGGCACGGTGTGCGGCGCGGCCGGCCTGCACGGCGTCGGCAAAGGCGCCGGCCATCTCGACCGGGTCCTGTGCCAGTGCCACGGCCGTGTTCAGCAGCACGCCGTCGTAGCCCCATTCCATGACCTGGCAGGCGTGCGAAGGCAGGCCCAGGCCGGCGTCGACCAGCATCGGCACGTCGAGTCGCTCGCGCAGGAGTTGCAGCGCATAGGGGTTGACCGGGCCGCGGCCGGTGCCGATGGGCGCGGCCCAGGGCATGACGGCCTGGCAGCCGACGTCGACGAGGCGCTGGCACAGCACCAGGTCCTCGGTGCAGTAGGGCAGCACCTGGAAGCCGTCGCGGATGAGTTGCGATGCGGCATCGACGAGGTTGAGCGTGTCGGGTTGCAGCGTGTAGTCGTCGCCGATCAACTCGAGCTTGATCCAGGGCGTATCGAACAGCTCGCGCGCCATCTGCGCGGTCGCGATCACTTCCTGCACGCTGTGGCAGCCGGCGGTGTTGGGCAGCACCGGTACGTCGAGCCGGCGCAAGAGTTCCCAGAAGCCGTTGTCGTGGCGGTCCGACGGCGAGGCGGTCTGGCGTCGCAGGGACGCCGTCAGCATCGCGGGCTTTGCGCGCTTGACTGCCGCCTCCAAGACGTCGGGAGAGGGGTAGCGCGCGGTGCCCAGCAGCAGGCGGCTGTGGAAGGTCTGGCCGTAGAGGACCAGCGGGTCATTGGCATTCATGGTGTCTCTTTTCATGGCGCTGTTCTTGTGATGCGGTGTCAGCCGCCGGTCACGGGACGGATCACTTCGACCTGGTCGTCGTCGTGCAACGCGCAGGCGGCATAGCCGGAGCGCGGCACGAATTGCTTGTTGACCGCGGCGGCATAGGGCGGCACCGGGGCCAGCATTGCGATGGCGTCGGCCAGCGTGGCGCCGGCAGGCAACTCGCGGGGGGTGTCGTTGATCAGGATGTTCATTCGGTTTCGAGTTCAAAGCGCGGCGCCAATGCTGAGGCGCTGGTGGCCAGCAACTCCATGGCCGTGTCGAGCATCGCCGGCGCGATCAGGAAGCCATGGCGGTACAGGCCGTTGACCTGCATCACGCGCGGCTGCAGCCATCGGATGGCGGGCAGGTTGTCGGGCAGCGTCGGGCGGCATTGTGTCGCGATCTCGAGGATGCGCGCTTCGGCGAATCCGCTGTGCACCGAATAGGCGGCGCTCAGCAGTTCGAGCGTGGAGCGCACGCTGGCAGGGGACATGTCGTCGGATTCGATCTCGGTCGCGCCGATGACGAACACGCCGTCCGGCTTGGGTGCAATGTAGAGCGGATAGCGCGGGTGCACGAGGCGTGTCGGCCGCCGCAGGCTGACCTCGGGCGCGTGCACGCGGATCACCTCGCCACGCACGCCGCGCAGGGCGGGCCACTGCGGCCTGGCGCCGAGGCCGCGGCAATCGATGATGCGCTCGGATGCACCCGGCTCGAAGTCGCCGGGGGCGCGTGCGCTGTGCCAATGCATCTTCACGTTGGGCAAGGCCTGCAGTGAGGCCAGCAGTGCGGCCAGCAACTGCCGGTTGTCGAGCTGGCCTTCGCCCGGCAGCAACAGGGCTTGTGCGAAGCGCTTGCCGATGGCCGGCTCGATCGCGTCGACGCCGGCCGCATCGAGGCGCTGCATCGCCGGCAAGCCGGGGACCTCGCTCACCGTGCGCGCGAGCACGCCGGCAAAGCGCGCGGCTTCGGGCGCATCCTGGCGATGCCACAGCACCAGCGTGCCTTCGCGCTGGAAGAAGACGGGTTGCGCGAGCGATGCCAGCAACTCGGGCCAGCGCTCGAGCCCGTATTGGCCCATGCGCACCACGGAGGCGGGCGCCACGACCGATTCGGCCAGCGGGGCCAGCATGGCGGCGGCGACGCGCGCGGCGGCGCCGTCGGCTTCCGGTCCGCCGGCATCGTGCAACGAGACCTGGCATCCGCGCCGCGCCAGCGCCAGCGCCAGCAGCCGGCCCATGAGGCCGGCGCCGAGCACCGTGGCCGCGTCGAACGGGAGTGCTTCAGGAGAGTTCATGCGGGTGGTTGATAATTTTGCGAATGACCAACGCTTCCTTGCGCTACGCGCGCGTGCTTTCGATTGCCGGCTCCGACAGTGGCGGCGGCGCCGGCATCCAGGCCGACCTCAAGACCTTCAGCGCGCTCGGATGCTTCGGCATGACCGCGATCACCGCGCTGACCGCGCAGAACACCTGCGGCGTCAGCGGCATCTTCGCGGTGCCGCCGGCCTTCCTGAAGGCGCAGATCCAGGCGGTGGTGGAGGACATCGGCGTCGACGCGGTCAAGCTCGGCATGCTGCACGCGCCCGAGGTGGTCGAGGTGGTGGCCTGGGCCATCGACCACTACAAGCTGCCCAACGTGGTGCTCGATCCGGTGATGGTCGCGACCAGCGGTGACCGCCTGATCGAGAACGAGACGGTGCAGCGACTGGTGAACGAGCTGTTCCCGCGCGCCATGGTCATCACGCCGAACCTGGATGAGGCGGCCTTGCTTATTGGGCGCGAGATCGACGGCGTGGATGGCCTGGACCGCGCGGCCAGCGACCTGCTGGCGCTCGGAGCGCATGCCGTTCTGCTCAAGGGCGGCCATCTGAAAGGCGAGGAGATCGTCGACGTACTGGCAGAGGCAGGCAGCCCGGCGCGGCGCTTCGGCTCGGCGCGCATCGCGAGCCAGAACCTGCATGGCACCGGCTGCACGCTGTCCTCGGCCATCGCGGCGTACCTTGCACTCGGCCACGCGCTGCCCGAGGCCGTGCAGCAGGCGCGTGCCTATGTGATCGGCGCGATGACGGCCGGCGTCGACGTGAAAGTCGGCGCGGGCCACGGCCCGCTCAACCACGGCTTTGCGCCAGTGCCGATGCACCGCCTGTCGCCGACGCCCGGCTGAGCCACGCGGCCACGAAGGTCAGCAGCAGCGTCGGCAGGGCTGAGCCGAACTGCGGCGCCCACTTGGCCAGGCTGTGGTACAGCACGATGCCGACGATCCAGATGGCGGCGGCGCTCCAGTCGACCCGGCGCGTGCCGACGCGGGTCGGCGCCACGCCGGTGCCCAGACGACCGAGGATCACGCCGTACAGCGGCACGAACACGGAACTCAGCAGCAGCAGGAAGGGCTCCAGCGCATGCATCGGCAGGAACAGCGCCAGCACCACGCAGAGTGCGCCGATCAGCAGGCCCCATTGCTTCACGCTCCACTGGGGTAGCAGGCTGTGCGTGGAGACCGCGCCGGAATACACGTCGCCATAGGCGTTGTCGAGTTCGTCGACGAGGATGAGGCCCAGCGCGAGCAGGCCGCCTTGCGCCAGCAGCAGCGCGGTGACCAGGCTGGTGCCGGTGTCCGCCGAGCTCACGACCATCACGCCCAGGGCATAGCACCAGATGTTGGCGACCACGTAGCCGACCCAAGTGCCGCTGAAGGCGCTGCCCAGGCCACTGCCGCTGCGCTTGCCATGGCGCGCGTAATCCGCGACCAGCGGCAGCCAGGACACGGGCATGGCGATCACCAGGTCGAGGGCGCTGAACATGCCCATGCTGCCGTCGCCGGCGCGCGACCAGAAGGCGTCGAAGCCCTTGGCATGCAACTGCCCGGCGAACTGCCAGGTGAGCCAGACCAGCGAGATGATGACCAGCGGCAGCCCGAAGCGGCTGACGAAGCGTCGCACCAGCTTCACCATCGAGCCGGCCAGGAGCGCTAGCAGCACCGCGCCCCAGAGCAGGGTGGTGAGCAGCATGCCGGTCGTGCTGTCGAGTGCCAGCCCGAAAGCCTGCTTGCCGATCGCCTGCGTGCCTTCGCGCATCACGACGATCTCGAAGGTGGTCCAGCCGACCAGTTGCACGATATTGAGCAGCACCGGCAGGCGCGCGAAGGCGCTGCCGTAGGTCGCATGCATGAGGCCGGCGCTGGCCAGTCCGCTCTCGCAGCCGAGCCGAGCGGTCCAGGCCAGCAGCCCCGCGCCGACGCAGGAGCCGAGCACGATCGCCAAGACCGCGTCGCGCGTGCCCACCGCGGGGACGAGGTAGGCCCCGACCTGCATCACCAGCAGGCCGACGCCGAGGCTGAACCACAGCGACGCGTGGTCGTGCCAGCGGAAGGCGCGGGCGGAATCCGGCAATGGCGTGAGGGCCTCGTTGCGGGACGAAGAAGTCGTTTCAGTCAGCTGTGCCATCCATTTGCTCCCTTGCAAAGTGATTGGCAGGTTGCGGTTCGATGGCTGTGAATGCACGCGAGACAACGTGTGGCCGTCGGACCAGCTTCCCTGCGCGAGGATTGCCTCAGTCTTTCTGGTCAATCCATGAAAGACTTCAGTGTTCCCTCCGTCAAGAAGGTTCACCGAACAGGTTCAAAGGGTCTTTTCTCAGCCAGGCCGGCAAGCCGACCCAGCACCCCTAGCGAGTCGGGCATTCTAGGCCAGGATGCGAAATCGAGCGGTGTCAACTCCTGCAATGGCATTCGGCAGATTTTGTGAGGTTGCCGGATGCCTTTCCGGCGCCTGGCAAGGCGAGCGTGCGCGAGCAGGGCATCCTGCCGCGAGAGCGGTTGCGTCCCGGGGTCGTGAGCGAGCGACCAGCATTGCCCCCAGAATCCGCGTGAGAGCGGGCATTCGTCGCTCGCTGTCGTGCTATCCAACCCACTGCGGCATCGCATGCCAAGGAAATCCAGTTCCCTTCAACGGTCAGCGCCCCTGGTTGCGCCAGAGCGGGTGCGCCAACTGCTGGACGCGCTGTACCGCGACGAATCACGCCGCATCTTCGCCACGCTGGTCCGGCTTCTCGGCGATTTCGATCTGGCCGAGGAAGCCTTGCACGATGGCTTTCGCGCTGCGCTCGAACAGTGGCCCATGACGGGCGTCCCCGACCAGCCGCGCGCGTGGCTGGTGTCGGCGGGACGCTTCAAGGCCATCGACGCCATCCGCCGCCGTGCACGCTTCCAGGCGTGGGATGACGCGACGGAGACCGTCGATGCCGCGGTGGACACTTCACCCGCATGGGACGCGGAAGCCGAAGTGCTCGAGGACGATCGCCTGCGCCTGGTCTTCACCTGCTGCAATCCCGCGCTGGCACCGGACGCGCAGGTCGCGCTCACGCTGCGCGCGGTGTGCGGCCTCGCGACCGAAGACATCGCCAGCGCCTTCCTGGTGCCCGCCGCCACGATTGCCCAGCGCATCGTCCGCGCCAAGGCCAGGATCCGCGAGGCCGGCATTCCGTACCAGGTGCCCTCGGCGGTGGAACTGCCGAAGCGGCTGGACGCCGTGCTGCGAGTGATCTACCTGGTGTTCAACGAGGGCTATGCCGCATCCTCGGGCGAGACGCTGACGCGGGCCGACCTGTCGGCGGAGGCGATCCGCCTGGGCCGATTGCTGCTCGACCTGCTGCCGGAACCGGAGGCGATGGGCCTCCTGGCGCTCATGCTGCTGCAGGAGTCGCGCCGCGCCGCGCGTACCTCCGATTCGGGCGACCTGGTGCTGCTCGACGCGCAGGACCGCGGCCTCTGGAACCGCGACCTGATCACCGAAGGTTCCGCGTTGGTGGACCGCGCGCTGGCGTCTCGCCGCATCGGCCCCTATGCGCTGCAAGCCGCCATCGCGGCCGTGCATGCGGAAGCCGCCGACCCCGCCGCGACCGACTGGGCGCAGATCGTCGGTCTCTACGACGTGCTGTCGAGGGTCGAGCCCTCGCCGGTCGTGGCGCTGAACCGCGCCGTCGCGGTCGCCATGCGCGATGGCCCGGCCGCCGGCCTGGCACTCATCGACGGCATCCTGGCGCGCGGCGAACTCGCGGACTATCACCTCGCCCACGCGGCGCGTGCCGACCTCTGCCGGCGCCTCGGCCGCAACGCAGAGGCGCGCGCTGCGTACGAACGCGCACTGGCGCTTGCCCGCCAGGCACCCGAGCGGAAGTTCCTGGAACGACGGCTGGCCGCGCTGCCGGCGTAGGCTGGGCATGCGGCAGGCGATGCATGCGGATACAAATCTCCTGTGCCTGTCGGACCACGGATGTCGATCCGCAGGCCCGCCAATCGACCAGTGGGTGTCCCCTCACCCAACCCCCTGGAGAGTCCCATGAAATACCTGTGCCTGGTCCACGTCGAAGAGGCGCTGCTCGATGCGCTGTCCGACGGCGCGAGCGCTGCCCTGGTCGCCGAATCGATCGCGTATGACGACGAACTTGCGTCGCGCGGACAACTCATCGTTGCGCATGCCTTGCAGCGCGTGAAGCACACCAAGGTTCTGCAGCTGCGGCAGGGAAGAATGTCGCGAACGGACGGACCTTTCGCCGAGACGAAAGAGCCACTCGTCGGCTTCCTCCTCGTCGAGGCCGACGACCTCAACGCGGCGATCCAGATCGCATCGAGGATTCCGCTCGCGCGCATCGGCAGCATCGAGGTGCGGCCCATCGCCTGGGTGCAACGCATGGAGGCTGCTGCGTCATGAGATACCTTTGCATGATCTACGCGACGCAAGCGCAAATGGACGCGATCCCGCCTGCCGAACTTCCCGCCTTCGTCAACGCCCACCTCGACTACGACGACGAGCTGAAAGCCTCCTGCAAGCTGGTCGCCTCCGAGGGGCTGGAATCCTCCGACAAGGCCGTGGTCGTGCGCATGCGCAAGGGCAAGCTGTCCGTGACCGATGGTCCGTTCGTCGAGACGAACGAGCAGCTCGGCGGCTTCTACCTCGTGGACGCTGACAGCGAAGAGGAGGCGCTGCACATCGCCGCAGGCATTCCCTCGGTGCGCGTGGGCAGCATCGAAGTGCGACCGGTGCTTGCGATGCGCGGCGACGCTGCGGGAGGTGCGCAATGAGTGCCGCCAACGCCGGCATCCCTCCGAAGGCGACGGCGCGCGAATGGACCGGGCTCGCCGTCATCGCGCTGCCCTGCCTGCTGTACTCGATGGACCTCACCGTCCTCAACCTCGCGGTGCCGCACCTGAGCGCCGCGCTGCGCCCCACGAGCGCGCAGATGCTGTGGATCGTCGACATCTACGGCTTCATGCTGGCGGGTTCGCTGATCACGATGGGGACGCTCGGTGACCGCATCGGGCGGCGCAAGCTGCTGCTGATCGGCGCGGCCTGCTTCGGCATCGCATCGGTGCTGGCCGCCTTCTCGACCAGCGCCGAAATGCTGATCGCCACGCGCGCGCTGCTGGGCGTGGCGGGCGCCACGCTCGCTCCTTCGACGCTCTCGCTGATCCGCAACATGTTCCTCGATGCGCACGAGCGCACGGTCGCCGTCGGCATCTGGGTGACCAGCTTCGCGGTGGGCGGCGCCATCGGGCCCCTGGTCGGCGGCATGCTGCTGGAGCACTACGGGTGGGGCTCGGTGTTCCTGGTGGGCGTGCCGGTCATGGTGCTGCTGCTGGTGATCGGGCCCTGGCTGCTGCCGGAGTACCGCGACGACAAGGCCGGCCGGCTCGACCTGGCCAGCGTGGCGCTCTCGCTCGTCGCGGTGCTGGCGGTGATCTACGGGCTCAAGCGCATCGCGGAATCGGGCGTCGACGCATGGCCCATCGCAGTGATGGCAGCGGGTGCCGCGACCGGCTTTGCCTTCATCAGGCGCCAGGGCCGACTGGCCGATCCGCTGATCGACCTGCGGCTGTTTCGCGCACCGGCCTTCAGCGCGGCGCTGCTCGTCAACACGCTGGGCTTCTTCGTCGGCTTCGCGGCCTTCCTGCTGATCGCACAGTACCTGCAACTCGTGTTGGGCCTGTCGCCGCTCAAGGCGGGCCTGTGGTCGTTGCCGTCGAGCCTGGCGTTCATCGTTGGGTCGAATCTCGTGCCGCGCATGGTGCGCCGGGTTCGTCCGGGCTTCATCGTCGCGGGCGGCCTGGTGCTGGCGGCCGCCGGCTTCGGGCTGCTGGTGGGGCTGGATCGGGACAACGGCTTGCGGATGCTCGTGGCCGGCTACGTGATCCTGTCGCTCGGGCTGTCGTTCGTGTTCACCCTCGCGGCCGACATGCTGGTGGGCACCGCGCCGCCGGAGCGCGCCGGCACCGCCTCGGCCCTCTCGGAGACCAGTTCGGAACTTGGCGGCGCACTCGGCATTGCGATCCTGGGCAGCGTGGTCGTCGCTGCCTACAGGCGCGCGCTGGCGGGTGCCTCGCTGGACGGCGTTCCCCTTGCGGCTGCGGAGGCCGCGCGGGCCAGCCTGGGTGCGGCAGCGGATCTCGCGGCGGGGCTGGCCGGTCCGGCGGGCGATCGGCTGATGAATGCCTCGCGCGAGGCCTTTGCGCAAGCCTTCGAGCTGACGGCACTCATCAGCGCCGTCGTCGCGCTGGCCGCCGCGTTGCTGGCTTCGATCACGCTGCGCGAAGTCGGAATGCCTCGGGCGGCGCCAGGCTCGTCGCAGGCGGACTCGACTTCGCTGGCATGCGGGCCGCCGGGCTAGATGTCAGGGCTTCTCCTTGATCCTGTTCCTGCAGCGCAGGGTCGAGTCGATCCAGTCCGGCGGCATTGCCGGCTTCCTCGCCTTCGATGGCGCAGGCCAGCCGGTCCGGATGGGTGAGGACTTGGCTGTTCCGGCTGACAGGAAATGCGTGAAACCCGCATCCTGGGTTGGAAGTTTGCAGACCCGATCCCTCAAGCCGCGCGAGGATGTCTTCGTCCGATCTAGCCCGGTGAACAGCTGTCCGGGAAATCAGACCGGCCCATGGGGTCGGCGGCGAAACCAACGCCACTGGTACTTTCGTATCGCGTCAGAATGGCGCCTTCCGAAGTCTTCTTGCCGCCTTGTGCGCCGCACCGTTCATGACCAGTCCCTTTGATTTTTCGATTGCCAGCGTGACCGAACTCGCCATCGCGGACGCTCGCCGCGCCCTGAGCGAAGATGCCGGCGGTGGTGATCTCACTGCCGCTCTCGTGCCCGAAGGCAAGCAGGCAACGGCACGCATCCTGACGCGCGAGGCCACCGTCCTGTGCGGTGCGCCGTGGGTCGAGGCCGTGTTTCGTGAACTGGATACGCAGGCGCGCGTGACCTGGCATCACGCTGAAGGACAGCACGTCGCTGCCGGTGAAACGGTGCTGGAGATCACCGGCCATGCACGCAGCCTGTTGACCGCCGAACGCACCGCGCTGAACTTCCTGCAATTGCTCAGTGCCGTGGCAACGCGCACGGCGACGTATGTCGAGGCGGTTCGCGGCACGCGTGCCCGGATCGTGGACACGCGCAAGACACTGCCGGGCCTGCGACTGGCGCAGAAGTACGCGGTGCGCACCGGCGGTGGCACCAACCATCGGATCGGCCTGTACGACGCCATCCTCATCAAGGAAAACCACATCGCGGCCGCGGGTGGCGTCGGCGCGGCGCTGCGTGCTGCCGCATGCGTCGCGGCACAAGCGGCATTCGTCGAGATCGAGGTCGAGACGCTCGAACAGCTCGACGAGGCGCTGGCGCATGGCGCACGCATGGTGCTGCTCGACAACATGGACCTGCCCACCCTGCGCGAAGCAGTGCGTCGCAACGAGGTCCTTGGCCAGGCGCGCGCCGTGCTGGAGATTTCCGGCGGCGTGACGCTCGACGGCATCCGCACGCTGGCGGAGACCGGGGTCGACCGCATCTCGGTCGGTGCGCTCACCAAGGACGTGAAGGCGATCGACTACTCGATGCGCTTCCAGGAGGATTGAGTGATGGACGGTGCAGTCATCGATGTCGACTACGAGCAGCCCGCAGCGCTGCAAAACGAGGGCGGGCCTGTTTGCGACACGCGGCACGCCTGGGCGCGCGTGCCACCGGAACCCACGCCGTCCGAACGCCTGCAGTTGAAGGACCGCATCCGGCAGTTGCTGCGAGAACGCGATGCGGTGATGGTGTCGCACTACTATGTGCATCCGGACCTGCAGGACCTGGCTGAGGAGACCGGCGGCCTGGTCAGCGATTCGCTCGAGATGGCCCGCTTCGGCCGCGACCATGCGGCCCGCACGCTGGTGGTGTCGGGCGTGCGCTTCATGGGCGAGACTGCGAAGATCCTGTCGCCCGACAAGCGCGTGCTGATGCCCGACCTCGACGCGAACTGCTCGCTCGACCTCGGCTGTCCGGTGGATGCATTCAGCGCCTTCTGCGACGCGCACCCCGACCGTACCGTGGTCGTGTATGCCAACACCAGTGCGGCGGTGAAGGCGCGGGCCGACTGGCTGGTCACGTCGAGCTGCGCGCTCGATGTCGTGCGCGCACTGCATGCGCAGGGCCGCAAGATCCTGTGGGGTCCGGACCGCCACCTGGGTGACTACATCCGTCGCGAAACGGGTGCGGACATGGTGAGTTGGCAAGGCGCGTGCATCGTGCACGACGAGTTCAAGGCGCTCGAACTCGAACTGCTCATGAAGGACCATCCTGCGGCCCGCGTACTCGTGCATCCCGAATCACCCGCCGACGTGGTCGCGCTGGCGGATGCGGTCGGCTCGACATCCGCGATCCTGAACGCTGCACGGCAGATGGAGGCGAAGGAGTTCATCGTCGCGACCGACACCGGCATGCTGCACAAGCTGCGCACGCTCAATCCGGGCAAGACCTTCATCGAGGCGCCGACCGCCGGCAACGGCGCGACCTGCAAGAGCTGCGCACACTGTCCCTGGATGGCGATGAACGGCCTGGCCGACGTGGCGCGCGTGCTCGAGACGGGTGCGGGCGAAGTGCAGGTGGACCCGGCGCTGGGATTGCGCGCGCGTGTACCGATCGACCGCATGCTGGCGTTCACCGCGGGCCTGAAGAAGGGGCTGCCGGCCGGGGGTCTGATCGCCGGGATCGGCGCGGCATGAGCGCTCTTCGCAGCACGAGTCATCTCCTTGGAGCGCGAGGCCCCGAACATGTGTGGAGTGAAAGGCGGCTGGTCGTGACCCAGCGTCACGACAGGAGGCGCGGCTGGCACGACGCCAGCCGCATGGTCAATCCCATGCGCCTTGCGCTTCCTGGCGATCTGAACTCGCCGTAGCCGTAGCCGTAGCCGTAGCCGTAGCCGAACGATAGGACCGGGGACGCGAATTTCGAGTGACTGCGGGGAAGGGTCACTTGACTCGCAGCGGAGATCAGGGAAAGCCCCGGGGTCGTTCAGATGCCGCTTTTCATGTCTGTATGGCGTTGAAAGTCGAGGGTTCTCCCATAGGGTTGTCCCTAGACAGACATGCCACCCCGCGCTCAAGAATTCGCCGGTGTCGCAGTTGCTCACTCCTGACGAACTCCCCAAGTGGGTGCCGGGGAAGCTGCTCGCGTGCAGCGACGACCTGGGGTGGAATGGTGTTGCGCTCCGCGCGTATCGGTACACGCCGCTGGACGTGCCCGTGCCGGCGTTGGCCGACTTCATGATCGTTTCCTACAGGCGCGGCTGTACGCAGATGGAGCGCCGCTTCGAGGGGCAATGGACTCGGACCCAATGCAAGCCGGGCGACATCTCGTTGCTCACACGCTCCCAGGGCTCGCACTGGCACTGGACCGAAGAAATCGACGTCGCACATGCCTATCTTTCCGAGGCACTGGTCTCCAGGATCGCCACCGAGGTGCTCGAACGCCCGGTTGCGGACATAAGGCTGCACGACTTGCTCCAGACACAGGACCCGGTGGTGTCGTGCATCGTCGACACCATGTTTCATGAGTCGGGGAATCGGGGCGTGGGCGGGCCGCTGTACGTCGAGGCCTTGAGCACCCAACTGGTCGTGCACCTGATCCGGAAATACGCGTCGGTGACATACCGCGAGGCGGCCACGCGTGGGGGCTTGCCGCAGGCCGTATGCCGCAGGCTCGTCGAGTACGTCGAGACGCGTCTTCATGAGGGCGTCACCATCGCGGACCTGGCCCGCGTGGCAGGCATGGGTAGCTGGACGCTGGGACAGCGCTTCCGACAGTCGTTCGGCAAGGCGCCGCATGCCTGGATCATCGACCAGCGCGTGGCGCGCGCCCAGAACCTGCTTGCCGAGGGAACGCTGCCCGTCAAGGCCGTTGCGGCGGCCTGCGGGTTCGCCGACCAGGCGCACCTCACCCGCGTCATGCAGAGCAGGCTCGGCCAGACGCCAGCTGCCTTGCGGCGAGGCGCTACCGGACCCGGTTGAAGGCAGGCGGCGGCGCCCACGTTTTTCTTCAAGAGTTTCACCGGGTCGTTCAAGACCCGAAAGGACGCAATCGGTACCTTTGCTCCACGGTCGTTGCCCCGGCCGGAACAAGGAGACAAAGCTGATGAATGCCCCCGTCCACTCGTCCCATCTTTCAAACCCGGACAACGCCGATGGCGTGACGCGGCTCGATGCCGTCGTCATCGGCACCGGTGTCGCCGGCCTGTACCAGTTGCATCGCCTGCGCGAAATGAGGCTTGCCGTTCGCGCCTACGATGCCGCATCGGGCGTCGGAGGCACCTGGTACTGGAACCGCTATCCCGGCGCCCGCTTCGACTCGCAGGCCGAGGTCTATCAATACTGGATCTCCGAGGAGTTGTACAAGGCGTGGAAGCCCAGCGAACGCTTCCCGGCCCAGCCCGAGACCGAGCAGTGGCTGAACTTCGTGGCCGACCGGCTCGACTTGAAGAGGGACATCCAGTTCAACACCCGGATTGCCTCCGCCCACTTCAACGAGGACACGGAGCGCTGGGCCATCACCACCGAGCAGGGTGAGCGCATCGACGCGCAGTACCTCGTCGCCTGTTGCGGCATGTTGTCGGCACCGTTGGCAGAGCGATTCCCCGGGCAAGCCAGCTTCAAGGGCCAGATCGTCCACACCGGTCTTTGGCCGAAGGAAGGCATCGACTTGAAGGGCAAGCGCGTCGCTGTCGTGGGGACTGGCGCGACCGGCATCCAGGTGATCCAGACGATCGCTTCCGAGGTCGGCTCGATGAAAGTCTTCACGCGCACGCCGCAGTACGTGGTGCCCATGAAGAATCCCAAGTACACGCAGGCCGACTGGGATCATTGGAGCGGCCAGTACGAGTTCCTCAAGCAGCGCGTGCAGGGCACCTTCGCGGGCTTCCACTACGACTTCGAGAGCGGGCCGTGGGCCGAGAAGACGCCCGAGGAACGCTTGGCCGTCCTGGAAAGGTTCTGGGACGACGGATCGCTCTCGATGTGGCTCGCGACCTTTCCGGAGATGTTCTTCGACGAGGGTGTCAGCCACGAGGTGTCGGAGTTCGTGCGCGCCAAGATGCGTGTGCGCCTGAACAACGACCCGGACCTGTGCATGAAGCTGATCCCGAGCGACTACGGCTTTGGCACGCATCGCGTCCCGCTCGAGAACAAGTACCTCGAGGTCTACCTGCAGGACAACGTCGAGGCGGTCGACTGCCGCGCCGCGCCGATCGAATGCGTGGTGCCCGAGGGCATTCGCACGGCAGACGGAAAGGTCCATGAAACAGACGTGATCATCCTGGCCGTCGGCTTCGACGCCGGCTCGGGCGCGCTGATGCGCATCGATATCCGGGGCCGCGACGGCCAATCGCTGAAGGCGCAGTGGACGCAGGAGATCCGCACCGCGATGGGCTTGCAGGTGCATGGCTTTCCGAACCTGTTCACCACCGGCGCGCCGCTGGCGCCTTCAGCCGCACTGTGCAACATGACGACTTGCCTGCAACAGCAGGTGGACTGGATCACCGGCTGCATCGCCTACGCCCGCTCGCAAGGCAAGCACGTGGTGGAAGCCACGAAGGAATTCCAGGACCAATGGGTGGCGCACCACGACGAGACTGCTGCTCCCACGCTGGTGGTCAAGACGGACTCCTGGTACATGGGCTCCAACGTTGAAGGCAAGCCGCGGCGCCTGCTGTCGTACATCGGCGGCGTTGGCAACTACCGAAGCCGCTGCGACGATCTGGCCGCGAATGGCTATCCCGGCTTCGCAATGCACTGATCACGCACGGCAGCACTTCATTCCAACGCTTCAAAGGATCCGTCATGACCATCAACACCTACTACGGCCCGGAAGGGCATGGCCCGTACGAGCTGTACGACATCGGCACGCTCGACCTCGAGGAGGGCGGCGCCATCCAGAACTGCCAGCTGGCCGTCGCCACCCACGGCACGCTCAATGCCGCGAAGGACAACGCGATCCTCGTGCCCACCTGGTACTCGGGCACCAGCAAGATCATGGAGCAGGTCTATATCGGAACGGGCCGCGCACTGGACCCGGCGAAGTACTTCATCGTCGTGGTCAACCAGATCGGCAATGGCCTTTCGACCTCCCCGCACAATGCCGGCGATGGTCAGTCAGGTCCCGGCTTTCCGCGCGTGCGAATCGGTGACGATGTGCGGGCGCAGCACAAGTTGCTCACCGAGCGCTTCGGCATCCGCTCGCTGGCGCTCGTCGTTGGCGGGTCGATGGGTGCCCAGCAGACCTACGAGTGGGCCGTGCGATACCCGGACATGGTCAAGCGCGCAGCACCGATCGCCGGCACCGCGAAGAACACCGAGCACGATTTCCTGTTCACGGAAACGCTGGTGGATGCCATCACCACCGACCCTGGCTTCAAGGACGGGAACTACGGCAGTTCCGCCGAGGTCGCGGCGGGATTGAAGCGGCACGCCAAGATGTGGACGGTCATGGGTTGGAGCACGGAGTTCTTCCGCGCCGGGCGCCACCGGGCACTGGGCTTCGACTCGATGCAGGCCTTTGTCGACAACTTCATGACCGGCTACTTCGCGCCGATGGACCCGAATGACCTGCTGGCGATGGCATGGAAATGGCAGCGCGGCGATGTCGGCCGAAACACGGGGGGTGACCTGTCAGCGGCGCTTGGGCGGATCAAGGCGAAGACCTTCGTCATGCCGATCAGCCACGACATGTTCTTCCCGCCCGCGGACTGCCAGGCCGAACAGGAACTGATCCCCGGGAGCGAGTTCCGTCCTGTCGCGAGCATCGACGGGCACCTGGCGCTCTTTGGAACCGACCCGGAGTTCCTGGCCCAGGTCGATACGCACTTGCGCGCGCTGCTGGCGACCTCAGTCTGAACCAGATTCGGCTGTCTGCGTATCAACTGATCTCCGCAGGCTACGTCGTCGAATCAGTCGACCGCAGCGTTCAGACCGCTGCATTGCGAAGACATCTTGCAGCAGTGATGAGTGAAATGTTCGGTGTGCTGAATGGCACCCACGACAACTTGCCGGGCAAGGCGCCGCAGCACGGAAGAGGAGGCAAGTGGGGTTCAGTTCTCGCCCGGCACCAGCACGGTCGGTACAGCCGAATCGGCCAGCCCCGGATAGTCGCGGCTGAAGTGCAGCCCACGGCTCTCGTGCCGTGATTGCGCGGAGCGCACGATGAGGTCCGCCACCTGGACCAGGTTGCGCAGTTCGAGCAGGTCCGGCGTGACACGGAAGTGGCCGTAGAACTCCGCAATCTCCTGTGACAGCAGGGCGATGCGGTGCGCCGCGCGCTCCAGCCGCTTGTTGGTGCGCACGATGCCCACGTAGTCCCACATGAAGCGGCGCAGTTCGTCCCAGTTGTGCGAGATGACGACGATCTCGTCGGCATCGGTGACGCGGCTGTGGTCCCAGGGCGGCAGATCGGGCAGGGCGCGTGGTGGTTCCGTGGCGATGGCCTGCGCGGCCGCGCGCGCGAACACCATGCACTCGACCAGCGAGTTGCTGGCCAGTCGGTTGGCGCCGTGCAGGCCGGTGCAAGCAGTCTCGCCGATGGCATAGAGGCCGCGCACGTCCGTGTGTCCGTCCAGGTCCACCACCACGCCGCCGCAGGTGTAGTGGGCCGCCGGCACCACGGGAATCGGTTCCCGCGTGATGTCGATGCCGAGCAGCGCGCAGCGCGCCAGGATGTTGGGGAAGTGCGTCTCCAGGAATTCCGGGCTCTGGTGCGAGATGTCGAGGTGCACGCAGTCCAGACCGTGCTTCTTCATTTCGAAGTCGATGGCGCGTGCCACCACGTCGCGGGGCGCGAGTTCGGCGCGCGCGTCGTGCGCGGGCATGAAGCGCGTGCCGCCGGCGGACGCGGGCAGCTTGAGTTGTCCGCCCTCGCCACGCACCGCTTCGCTGATGAGGAAAGACTTCGCGAAGGGGTGGTAAAGACAGGTTGGATGGAACTGGATGAACTCCATGTTCGCCACGCGGCAGCCTGCGCGCCACGCGGCGGCAATGCCGTCCCCGGTGGCCGTGTCGGGATTCGTCGTGTAGAGGTAGACCTTGCCGGCCCCTCCCGTGGCGAGGATGGTGTGAGGCGCCCTAAAGGTCAACACGGTGTCCGCAGCCACGTCCAGCGCGTGAAGGCCGACGCAACCCGTGTCCGCCATCCCGAGCTTGGCGCCGGTGATCAGGTCGACGAGCATGTGGCCTTCGAAGAGCGTGATGTTGGGTGTGCGCCGCACCACATCGATGAGGCAGCGCTGCACCGCGGCGCCGGTGGCGTCGGTCACGTGGACGATGCGACGCTCGCTGTGGCCACCTTCGCGCGTGAGGTGCAGCAACCCGTTCTCCTCGGTGAACGGGACACCGAGCGTCTGCAGCCAGGCGATGGCTTCAGGTGCGTGTTCCACGACGTAGCGCGTTGCCGCCAGGTCGCACAGGCCTGCGCCTGCGACAAGCGTGTCCTGCACATGCGATTCGATGCTGTCGCCTTCGGCCAGTACGGCGGCGATACCGCCCTGGGCCCATTGGCTCGCGCCGTCGCTCAGGGCGCGTTTGGTGATGACAGCCACGCGGTGCGTGCGGGCCAGATGGACTGCGGCGCTGAGGCCTGCCAGTCCGCTGCCAACAATGAGAACGTCGAATTCGTGAGTTGCCAAGATTCAACCCGTCCGGAGATGGACGCCATGCCGAGGAAAGTGGCGAACGATACCGGACTTCTGAGTGACGCCTTCGTGCATTTGCGATTCTGCAGCGGAGGCGCGCGACGGTCGTGGCGTCCGGGACCGCGATGCGAGCGACCACTTTCGTCCCTCATCCAGAGGACGACACCGCCAGGTGCTCGCGAGATGATCCGTCGCACTGCAACATATCGCCGCGGACAAGGAGGTTCAGATGACAGTAAGGGCTCTATTCGTCGCATCCTGGGAACAAGCTGGCGGCACCTGCGTTGCCCGGCACGGAATGACCGCCGCCCAGTACCAGGCCGCTTTCGACCAGAACGCGAGCCAGGGCTTCCGGCTGCGCAATGTCAGCGGCTACAGGGTCGGTACGACGACGCGCTACACGGCCATCTGGGACAAGGTCTCGGGGCCCGCCTGGGCCGCCCGCCACGGCCTCACCGCCGCGCAGTACCAGCAAGCCTTCGATGAACATGCCAAGCAAGGCTACCGCCTGAAGATGGTGAACGGCTACTCGGTGGGCACCAGCCCGCGCTTCGCCGCGCTGTGGGACAAGTCGACTGGCGCGGCATGGACCGCACGCCATGGCCTGACCGGGGCGCAATACCAGCAGACTTTCGATGAACTCACGGCGCAGGGCTATCGGCTGCGCTGGGTCTCGACCTATGCCCAGGGCGGCGCGGCGCGCTACGCCGCGATCTGGGACAAGTCGTCCGGTCCCGCCTGGGTGGCGCGCCACGGCCTGGAAGAAGCAGCGTTCCGCAGCGCGGCGCAGGGCTACGTCGCCGACGGCTACGACCTCATCTGCGGCAATGCCGTCACGCTGGGCGGCAAGGACTACTACGCCGCGCTGTGGGAGAAGAAGGCAGTGGCGAGCGTGATGCACCATGGCATGACCGCGCCGACCTACCAGATCAAGTTCGACGACCTGGTGGCCCAGGGATGGCGGCCGGTGTTCGTGGCCGGCTACGCGGGCGAAGACCCGGTCGACGTGGTGCTGCGCTTCCCGGTCCAGGCGCAGTTGCAAAGCCAATGGTGCTGGGCTGCCGTGGCCGCCAGCGTCTCGCGCTACTACGTCCCTTCCACCACCTGGACCCAGTGCCGGGTGGCGAACGTTCAGTGGGGGCGCACCGATTGCTGCGGCACGGGCGCCTCCGGCCCCTGCAACAACCCCTCGGTGCTCGGCACCGCGCTGACCACCGTGGGCCACTTCGATCGCCAGACCTCGGTGCAGGAGTCGCTGCAGACGCTGGAGGACGAACTCGTGGTCGGCCGCCCCCTCTGCATCCGCATCGGATGGTCGGGCGGCGGCGGACACTTCATCGTGGCCTCGGGTGTGGAGGACGACAGCTTTGTCTGGGTGTCGGACGTGGGCGGCGGCACCACCGCGCTGGTGGCGTATGACACGCTGCGCACCAACTACCGGGGCTCCGGCACCTGGACCCACAGTTATTTCACCCATTCCTGACCCCGCAACAGGAGAGCAGCCGTGCCCATCGAAATCCCTGACATGCCACCCGCCATCGCCAAGGCACTGCAAACGGGCCTGCGCAAGTTCGCGGTGCCCGCAAGCCCCGCATCACCCGACGCCACGGCGCCCTCGTCCGTGAAGCCCAGCATCGCGCGCAACAGCCGCGTGATCTCGCGATCCATCGAGGCCGCGCTGGCCGCCGACAAGCCGGGCGGCGTTGGCGCATCGACGATCGTGCTGGGCCTGGACGAACTGGTCGCGAGCAGCTCGCTTCGAAAAGCGAAGGCCAAGCTGTGGGTGCAACTGCTGCCCGCCGGGGAGAGCGGGGAATCGGCCATGGCCGAGGTGGACAAGGCCGCTGCCAAGCTCACTTCCATTGCCGAAGGCCCGGAGGTGAAGGCACTGGCGAAGCGCATCAACGGCCTTGCGGCCCAGCAGACGCGCTCGCCCGTGCGGCAGGAACTGACGTTGATCCGAGTCCCCGCGCTGCACCTGACCGCGATCTGGCTGAAGGGTGCGGCGGGCGAGGCCGACGACGACGTGGTGATCCCGAATGACGGTCCGATCGCACCGCTCGTTCCAGGGCAGCGCTATGCGCTGGCTGAGTTCCAGGGCATCGTCGCGGCCATGGCGGCCGAGCGGCTGGCCAAGACCACCGACGACATGGGCGGTTGAAGAGGGCGTTCCTGCAGGCAGGCGAACCCGATGCGCTATGCAGCCCGTCGATGCAGGGGCCAGATGGCTTTCAGTGCCTCGCCATCGCTGCGATAGGCCTGGCAGGTGTCGGCGAGGGAGGGCTTGGGCAGCGGGCCGGCGCCGGCGTGCAGCGCGCGCAGGCTGCCCCGCTCGCGTCCGAGCGCGAAGAAGCTCTGGATGGCCGTCGTGGCGGCGGGGCCGATCAGTTCGGTGAGGTGGGTGCAGCCCTTGTTGCCGCCGACCAGGCTGCGCACGCGCTTCGTGAAGCCGGGGCCGATCTTCTGGCCGACGAGCACGCCGTAGATCGCGTTGCCTTCGGCGCAGTAGGGCGTGGGCGCGGCTTCGGTGCGCACTTGCAGGGCGCGGATCACCATGCCGCTGTCGACCGTCATGACGATGCGCATGCGGTGCAGGTCTTCGCCCGGACCCAGGGGCTTGAAGAAGAGATCCGAACCGTTGGGTGAGATGTCGCGCATCGTGCTTTCCACGTCGAGCAGGCCATCGTCGCGCAGGTAGCCCTGGCAGATGATCTCGCGGGTGTGGAGCAGGCGGCGGGAAGGGGTGGGCGTCGGATTCGGTGTCATGAACTTCATGCTCGCCGCGGCGGGGCCGATTCGCCCCACCCTGTGTGGGGGGGGCTGCGGCATCGGCGTGACTTTCGGCGCCACCCGTTCGGGGTGGCGGGGCATGCGGTTCCGCGCGGTCTACTCGGTCTCAACCCAGAGACAACCCGCCATCCAGGACCGCACCATGCATGCCCCGAACGCCTTCCACCCTTGCCCCACGCCGCCTGATGTGATCGAGCGGCCCACCGGCCCGCTCTCCATCGACCCGGCGCGAGCTCGCGAAGGCCTGGCGGGCGTCGCCCATATTCCGGAAACCAGCCTGTTTCGCAATCTCGAGACCTCGGCGCAGCGCTACCCGGACAAGACCGCGATCCAGTTCTTCGGCACTGCCGTCAGTTACGCACAACTGCTTGCCGACGTGGAGCGCATGGCGGGCTACCTGCAGGGCGAATGCCAGGTGGCGCGGGGCGATCGGGTGATCGTGGTCAGCCAGAACTGTCCGCAGTTCATCGCGGCCTACTTCGCGATCCTGCGGGCCGATGCGGTGTTCGTGCCGGTCAACGCGATGCTGCTGGCCGAGGAGATCGAGCACATCGTGCAAGACAGCGGCGCCGTGGCCGCCTTCGTGGCCAGCGAGTTGCTCGACCGCGTGGTGCCGCTGGTCGGCAAGGGCGCGCTGCGCAAGCTCGTGGTGCATGCCTATGGCGACGCGTTGGGCGACAACGACCCGACGCTGCCCACACCCGATTGGCTGCTGACCCGCATGTCGGACGTCCAGTTGCCGCAAGCGGCCGAGTCATGGGGCGCCGCGCTCGCACAAGCGTGCACTCCCGCACCGCACCGCGCCGGTCCGGACGACCTGTGCATGCTGCCCTACACCTCCGGCACCACCGGCAAGCCGAAGGCGTGTGTTCACACGCACCGCACGGTGATGACCTCGTGCGTGGGCTCATCGCTATGGCGTCGTACGAACCCTTCGTCGGTGTACCTGGCCGTGGCGCCGCTGTTCCATCTGCTGGGCTTGCAGAACAACGTCAACGGGCCGATCTTCCAGGGTGGCACCATCGTGCTGATGCCGCGCTGGGACCGCGAGGCCGCGGCCGTGCTGATCGAGCGTCATCGCGTGAGCTTCTGGGCCGCGCTGCCGGCGATGCTGGTCGACTTCTTTGCACAACCCGGCATCGAGCAACGCAACCTGAGCAGCCTGTCGGTGGTGACCGGCGGTGGCGCGGCCACGCCGCAGCACGTCAACGACACGCTCAAGCAGGGCTACGGACTCGACTATGTCGAAGGCTACGGCTTGACTGAAACCGCCGCCTTCCTGTGCGCGAACCCGCTCTACAAACCGAAGAAGGCCTGCCTCGGCATCGCCACCTTCGGCGTGGACCTGCGCATCGTCGACCCTGAGAGCTTGCATGAACGGCCGCAGGGCGAGGCGGGCGAGATCGTCGTGCATGCCGCGCAGATCATGCTCGGCTACTGGAACCATGCGGAAGCCAATGCGCAGACCTTCGTCGTCATCGACGGCAAGCGCTTCTTCCGCACCGGCGACCTGGCGAGCATGGACGAGGAGGGCTACGTCTTCATGCGCGACCGGCTCAAGCGGATGATCAATGCATCGGGCTTCAAGGTCTGGCCGGCGGAGGTCGAGGCGGCGCTGCATGCGCATCCGTCGATCCTCGAGGCTTGCGTGATCGGCTCGCCTGACAAGCGTCGTGGGGAGACGGTGAAGGCTGTCGTCGCATTGCGCGTCGGCAGTGAGGAGGACAGCGCCAGCCTGCTGGCCTGGTGCCGCGAGCACATGGCGACCTACAAGGCGCCGCGCATCGTGCAGATCGTCGATGCGCTGCCGAAGAATGCCACCGGAAAGATCGCCTGGCGCGAACTGCAGGAGCAGGAGGCGCGCGACGCATTGGCGGCCCTGCAGGACGAAGCGGCCGAAGCCCATTGAAACTCACCACGACCGTGACCATGACCATGTCCATGACGCTCGCCCTGCAGCGCTCGATGCAGGCCACGCCCGATCGCATTGCCACCGTGTTCCACGGCCGGCGCCAGACCTTCAACGAATACGGCGACCGTGTGGCACGCCTGGCTGGCGCCCTGCAATCCATCGGCATGCGGGCCGGTGACCGCGTCGGCATGCTCGGCGTCAACTCCGACCGCTGGCTCGAATGCCTGATGGGCGTGTGGTGGGGCGGCGGCGTGCTCAACCCGGTCAACACGCGCTGGAGCGTGCCGGAGATCGTCTATTCGCTGGACGACAGTGACACCACCATCCTGGTCATCGACGATCACTTCCTGAGCCGCGTGGAAGGCATTCGTGCTGCGGCCAGGCGCGTGCCGATCTTCGTGTATGCCGGCGATTGGCCGACGCCCGAAGGCATGCTGTCGTTCGAGGAACTGATCGCCGCTGCCAAGCCCGTCGAAGACGCGAACCGCGCGGGCGCGGACCTCGCCTGCATCCTCTATACCGGCGGCACCACCGGCTTCCCCAAGGGCGTGATGCACAGCCACTGGACGCTGTGGTCGATCGGCATCCAGCGCCTTGCGCAGACGCCGATGCCGGGCGAAAGCGTGGCGCTGCACGTGGCGCCGCTGTTTCACATGGGCGGCATCGGCCGCGCACTGGTGCAGTTCATCGCGGGTGAGACGCATGTGCTGGCCCCGGCCTTCGATGCGCGCGAGGTGATGGCGATCGTCGAGCGCGAACGCGTGACCGACCTGCTGCTGGTGCCGACGATGCTGCAGGCGCTGATCACGCATCCCGAGTTCGATTGCTTTGATTTGAGCAGCCTGAAGCGCATGGTCTATGGCGCATCGCCGATCGCCGAATCGGTGCTGGAACGCGCGATGGCGGCCTTGCCCGGCGTGGCCTTCACGCATTCGTACGGCATGACCGAGTGCGGCGGCGTGACCTCCAACCCGCCGGAAAACCACGGACCGGAAGGCCGCGCCTCGGGCCTTTCGCGCTCGGCGGGTCGCGCGGGCTACGGCATCGCGGTGAAGCTGGTCGATGACAGCGGCAACGAAGTGCCTCGTGGCGAGGTCGGCGAACTGATCATGCGCGGGCCCAACGTGATGCTCGGCTACTGGAACAAGCCGGAGGAGACGGCGCGCGCGTTGCGCGACGGCTGGCTCTACACCGGCGACGGCGCGCGCATGGACGAAGGCGGGCATGTGTTCATCGTCGACCGCTTGAAGGACATGATCGTGAGCGGCGGCGAGAACGTCTACTCGGCGGAAGTCGAGAACGTGATCGCGCGGCATCCCGCGGTGCAGGCTTGCGCGGTCATCGCGGTGCCGCATGCGCAGTGGGGCGAGGCGGTGCATGCGGTGGTGGTGCGCAAGCCCGGTGCCCAACTCGATGACGCCGTGCTGTTCGAACACTGCAAGGGCTTCATCGCGGGCTACAAGTGCCCCAAGAGCATCGAGTTCCGCGAGGCCTTGCCGTTGACGGCGGCAGGCAAGGTGCTCAAGCGCGAACTGCGCGAGCGGCATTGGGCGGGGCAGTCGCGGCAGGTGAGCTGACGGGCAATACCCTCACCCGAGGCGCAATCGTTGTCACGGCGCTGCGACCGGGCCCGGCGAAGTAGCGCTTCGAAAACGCGTCGAGCAAGCCCTGAGCGTACGCAGGGCCAATCGATGACTGGACGCGAATGTTCGCTCTCGGCGCGTCCCGGATTGGTGGCTCGTTCGTGAAAACCCTCTTTGTCACCAGTCGTTACCCAACAAAGATAAGGCCGTCGAACTTTTTTTCGGACTTACAACGTTGGAGACACCGCAATGACAGAGAACAAACCGACCCGCCGACGCAACCTTCTCAAGGGTGCTGCCGTGGCGGCCGGCGCGATGTCCGCGCCGATGGTCAGCATGGCGCAGACGACTTCGCTCCGTTTCCAGAGCACATGGCCTGCGAAAGACATCTTCCATGAGTACGCCCAGGACTTCGCCAAGAAGGTGAATGACATGGCGGGCAATCGGCTGAAGATCGAGGTGCTGCCATCCGGCTCAGTGGTGCCAGCCTTCCAACTGCTGGACGCGGTGGCCAAGGGCACGCTGGATGGCGGCCACGGCGTGGTCGCCTACTGGTACGGCAAGAACTCGGCACTGGCGTTGTGGGGTTCGGGCCCGGGCTTCGGCATGGACGCCAACACCGTGCTGGCCTGGCACAACTACGGCGGCGGCAAGGCGCTGCTCGAAGAGATCTACAAGGGACTGAACATGGACGTGGTGTCGTACCTGTACGGCCCGATGCCCACGCAGCCGCTGGGCTGGTTCAAGAAGCCGGTGGCCAAGGCCGAGGAGATCAAGGGCCTGAAGTTCCGCACCGTGGGCCTGGCGGTGGATGTGTTCACCGACATGGGCGCGGCCGTGAACCCGCTGCCCGGCGGCGAGATCGTGCCGGCGCTGGACCGGGGACTCATCGACGCGGCCGAGTTCAACAACGCATCGAGCGACCGCGTGCTGGGCTTTCCGGACGTGGCCAAGAATTGCATGCTGCAGAGCTTCCACCAGTCGGGCGAGCAGTTCGAGATCCTGTTCAACAAGGGCAAGCTCAACGCGCTGCCGTCGGAGCTGAAGGCCATCATCGACTACGCCGTGCAGGCCGCCAGCGCCGACATGAGCTGGAAGGCGGTGGAGCGCAACTCGGCCGACTATGTCGAGCTGAAGAAGGCCGGCGTCAAGTTCTACAAGACGCCGGATGCCATCCTGCGCGCACAGCTTGCGTCATGGGACAAGACGATCGCCAAGAAGTCAGAAGAAAACCCGATGTTCAAGAAGGTGCTCGACTCGCAGAAGACCTTTGCGCAGCGTGCGCTGCAGTGGCAGAACGACTATTCGGTCGATTTCAAGATGGCCTACAACCACTACTTCGGAGCCCAGGCGAAGAAGACCTGACGCCGGCCTTGATGGCAAGGGGCACCGGCGGTGCCCCTTCTTTTTTCGAGCAGGCCCGCGCGGCCAGGACCTCTGCGATGCAATCCATTCTCTTGGCGGTCGACCGCTTCTCGACCTGGGTCGGCAAGACCTTTGCCTGGTGCGCCGTGCTGCTCACGGTGCTGATCAGCTGGGAGGTGTTCTCCCGCTACGTGCTCAACCGGCCGCACGCCTGGGTGCTGGACGCGCAGATCATGCTCTACGGCACGCTGTTCATGACGGCCGGTGCGTACACGCTGAGCAAGAACGGCCACGTGCGCGGCGACGTGCTCTATGGCTTCTTCAGGCCGCGCACGCAAGCCATCTTCGACCTGGCGCTGTACATCCTGTTCTTCCTGCCCGGCATCGTGGCCCTGACCTGGGCCGGATGGATTTACGCGGGTGAATCGCTCGCCATCCGCGAGCAGACCTTCTCGGCCGATCCGCTGCCGCTCTATCCGTTCAAGTACGTCATTCCGCTGGCCGGCTTCACGCTGCTGCTGCAGGGGCTGGTGGAGATCGTGCGCTGCGTGCAGTGCATCCGGACGGGGGCCTGGCCCTCGCGCGAGCAGGACGTGGAGGAAGTCGACGTCGAAAAACTCAAGGAAATGGTCAACGTGCACGATGAGGACATCCAGGCCCTGGACGCCGTGGTCGTCGCCAAGGAGGCGACGAAATGAACATCCGCAAGGAACTCTGGTTCGGCCTGAGCTTCATGGCCCTTCTTGTCGTGGCAGCGGCAACGATGCTGCTGAGCGTGGAGACCATCACCAACGGGCACCTGGGTCTGTTGATGCTGTCGCTGGTGGTCGTGGCGATCATGCTGGGCTTTCCCACCGCCTTCACGCTGATGGGCATGGGGATGATCTTCACCTGGTTCGCCTACGAGCGGAACACCACGCACACGCTGGACCTGATGGTGCAGGCGGCCTACAAGACGATGGCCAACGACGTGCTCATCGCCATCCCGCTGTTCGTTTTCATGGGCTACCTTGTCGAGCGGGCCAACCTCATCGAGACGCTGTTCAAGAGCCTGCACCTTGCGATGGCGCGGCTGCCCGGCGCGCTGGCCGTGGCCACGCTGGTGACCTGCACGATCTTCGCGACGGCCACCGGGATCGTGGGCGCGGTCGTCACGCTGATGGGCCTGCTGGCACTGCCGGCGATGCTGCGCGCGGGCTACAGCATTCCGCTGGCGGCGGGCTCGATCACGGCGGGCGGTTGCCTTGGCATCCTCATTCCGCCTTCGGTGTTGTTGATCGTGTATGGCGCGACGGCCGGCGTGTCGGTGGTGCAGTTGTATGCGGGCGCCTTCTTCCCTGGGCTGATGCTGGCATCGCTGTACGTGGTCTACGTGATCATCGTGGCCAAGCTCAAGCCGGCGTGGGCGCCACCGCTGTCGGCGGCCGACCGGCTCGTGACGCTGCCGCCGTTGACGCAACGCCTGACGACTGATTCCAGCGAGCACGCGCTGGCCCGGCTGATGGGCGCGCTCAAGGGCAAACGCAACGTCGATGTGCCCATGAGCCACCTGCTGCGTCAACTGGGCATCGTGCTGGTGCCGGCCGTGCTCTTTGCGCTGCTGGCGTTCACGAGCTACGAGGCGGTGACCACTGTGAGCGCGCCAGAGGAATACGCGATCGAGGAGATCGGCGCTGCGCGCTCGTCGATCGGCGAAGCCGCGTCTTCGGGCGGACTGGCGGAACCGCCATCCGACAGCGGTGGCTTGCAGGAGCCGCCGAGCAGCGGCACCGGACTGGCCGAGCCGCCGTCTTCGGGCGGCTTGCAGGAGCCTCCATCCTCGGGCGGGGTGCAGGAGCCTCCGGGGTCCGGGGGCGCTCAGGCGCCGCAGGCTGCGGGCGCAGTGCAGGAACCACCCGGCGCCGCTGCGGCCCGTTCATCTGCCGAACCCGGTGCTGAAGGCAGGCAAGCCGCCACCACGCGCGACGCGCCGACCTGGTGGTGGGTGTGCTTCGCCGTGTTCGGCTTGATCACAACGCTGTTCTACCTGTTCCTGAGCTTCGCGCGGCTCGAGATCTTCAAGATGCTGCTGGCATCCTTCTTCCCGCTGATGCTGTTGATCCTCGCGGTGCTGGGCTCGATCGTGCTGGGCCTGGCGACGCCGACCGAGGCTGCCGCGATGGGGGCGCTCGGCGGATTCCTGCTCGCGGCGGCCTATCGACGGCTGACGATGGACGTGCTCAAGGAATCGGTGTTCCTCACCGCCAAGACCTCGGCCATGGTGTGCTGGCTCTTCGTTGGCTCGGCCATCTTCTCGGCGGCCTTTGCGCTGCTGGGCGGGCAGGCGCTGGTGGAGGAATGGGTGCTCAGCATGAACCTCACGAAGGTGCAGTTCCTGCTGCTGAGCCAGGTCATCATCTTCATCCTTGGCTGGCCGCTGGAGTGGACCGAGATCATCGTGATCTTCATGCCGATCTTCATCCCGCTGCTGGACAACTTCGGCGTGGATCCGCTGTTCTTCGGGCTGCTGGTGGCGCTGAACCTGCAGACTGCGTTTCTCTCGCCGCCGGTGGCGATGGCGGCCTTCTACCTCAAGGGCGTGAGCCCGCCGCATGTGACGCTGAACCAGATCTTCCTGGGGATGCTGCCCTTCATGGGCATCCAGGTGCTGGCGATTTTCCTGCTGTACATGTGGCCGCAGATCGGGTTGTGGTTGCCGCAGTTGCTGTACAAGTGACGCGCGCGATGGGCGGCTCTTGCGAGTGAAGGGCGCCATGCAAAAACGCCGGCGGATGCCGGCGTTTGCTGCCTGTGGAGCAGATCGGCTACCCGCGAAATTCGGGCTTGCGCTTTTCGATGAATGCAGAGACGGCCTCGTGATGGTCTGCCGTCTGGTGCGACATGACCTGGAAGGCGGCCGACATTTCAAGGAGCGTGTCGAGCCGGCTGTGCAATGCCTCGCGCAAGAGCCGCTTGGCCAGGCGCACGGCATGCGGCGGGTTGGCGGCGATCTGCTCGGCCAGCGCACGGGCGGTTGGCAACAGTTGCTCGCGCGGCACGACGCGCGAGACCAGGTTCCATTCCGCCGCTTGCTTCGCATCGATCATCTGGCCGGTCAGCGTGAGTTCGGTGGCGCGCGAGAGGCCGATGATGCGTGGCAGCAGCCATGCGCCGCCATCGCCCGGAATGATGCCGAGCTTGACGAAGCTCTCGGCGAACTTGGCTTCTTCAGCGGCGACGCGGATGTCGCACATGCAGGCCAGGTCCAGGCCGGCGCCGATGGCGTGGCCATTGACCGCTGCGATCACGGGCACTTCGAGATTGAACAATGCCAGCGGCAGCTTCTGGATGCCCAGGCGGTATTCGCGGCGCAGTTCCATCGGTGCCATCTCGCTGTAGCGGCCCATGTCCTTCACATTGCCGCCGGACGAGAAGGCCGTGCCGGCGCCGGTGAGGATCACGGCGCGCACCGAATGGTCGGCATGGATGCGGTCGATGGCCGCAAGGAACTCGGGCACGGCGCTGTTGCCGGTGAGGGCATTGCGGGCCTCGGGGTCGTTCATCGTCAGGGTGACGATGTGGCCCTCTTGCTCGTAGTTCAGGAATTTCTTGTCGCTCATTTAAAGGATCTCCTCCATCACGAATTGCAGCACCGACGGCGCGGCGTGCCCGATCATCGCCTCGCCGACGATGCGGTTCCAGTAAGCCTCGCTGCCATCGGCCATGCGCCATTCGTGCAGGCGGCGGCTGTAGAGCTGGAGGTCGAATTCCTCGGTGATGCCGATGGCGCCGTGCAGGGCATGGGCGGTCGATGCGACCAGAGGCACCGAGGTGCTGGTGCGCGCCTTGGCGGTGGCTGCGGCCAGCAGCGCGGGGATCGTGGCGTCGGGCCTGAAGGCGAGTTCCGCCGCCACGCCGGCGCATGCCACGTGCTCGGCCATCACGCTGAGCTGGTGCTGGATCGCCTGGAACTTGCCGATGGCCTTGCCGAATTGCACCCGGTCGTTGCAGTAGCCCAGCGTCATCGAGAACATGCGCTCCATGGCGCCGGCCATGGCGGCGGCGTGCAGGGCGGCGCTGAACACGGGAACTTCATTGCCGTTGTCGCCGATGGGCGTGCCGATGGCGTGCTTCGCCCAGCGCAGGGATGCGACGAGGCTGCCGCGCACGCCCGTCGTGGTGCGTTCCGCCTTCTTGCAGTCGAGCAGCACGAGTTGGCCGTCGATGTTGGCAAGCGCGATGTCTGCGATCGAACCGAACGCGACGTTGGCTGCGCTGACCGATCCATCGGCCTCGCGCCACGCATGGCCCACGAGGGTGACCATGCCTTCAGGCGCCGCCACGTCGCGCAGCAATGCACGCGCGGCAATGCTCTGCGCTGCGGGCACCGGCACCGCATGCCGCCCGAACGCCACGAAGATCGGAAAGATCGCTTCCAGGTCGAGCCCCGCGCCGCCTGCGTCTTCACTGGCCATGAGTTCGAGGAACCCGTTCTCGGCGAGCGAGTTCCAGAGGGCCGCAGGCGATCTGCCGTTCTCGATCGCACGGATTGCAGCGGGCGTGCACTGGTCCACGAGGATGGCCTCGATGGCTTCTGTAAACATGTTCTTGTCTCCTTGTGCTTCAGCGCAGACCGAGACCGCGCGCGATCATGCCGCGCAGGATCTCGCGCGTGCCGCCACGCAGCGAGAAGGTCGGCGAGATCTGGCTCAGGTAGGTGAGGGTGCGGTAGAGGTCGGGGTCGACGGCACGCGTCGGGTCGGCCGCGACGGCGGCCTCGATGGCGGCGGGAATCGTCTGTTCGAACTCGGTGCCGATGTCCTTGACCAGTGCTGCTTCGACGACCGGGCTTTCACCGCGTGCGAGCTTGGTGGTCACGGCCACCGACAGGCTGCGCAGCGTGGCGAGTTGTGTCGTGAAACCGCCGATCAAGGCCGCGTCCGAGGCCGAGAAGCCGGTCTTGCGCAGGCTGTTGAGCCACGTGTCGAGCAGCACGATGCTGGAATACAACCGCTCCGGCCCGCTGCGCTCGAACGCCAGCTCGGCGTTGACCTGCATCCAGCCGCTGCCTTCGTCACCGATGAGCGCATCGTCCTTGAGGAACACATCGTCGAAGGTCACTTCGGAGAAGTGTGCATCGCCCGTCAGGTCGACGATGGGACGAATGTTGATGCCCGGCAGCGAGAGGTCGACGATGAGTTGAGACAGGCCGCCTTGACGATCCTCCGGCGCGCCCGAAGTGCGCACAAGCGCGATCATGAAGTGCGAGCGATGCGCGTTGGTCGTCCAGATCTTTCGGCCGGTCAGTCGCCAGCCGCCATCGACCTTGGTCGCGCGCGTGCGCACGCTGGCCAGGTCGGAGCCGGAGTTGGGCTCGCTCATGCCGATGCAGAAGAAGGCCTCGCCGCGGCAGATGCGCGGCAGGTAGAAGTCCTTCTGCGCTTCGGTGCCGAACTTGTTGATCAGCGGGCCGCTCTGGCGGTCGGCGATCCAGTGGGCCGCGACAGGTGCGCCGGCTGCGAGCATCTCCTCGACGAGGACGAAGCGGCGGAAGGCATCGAGTCCGGCGCCACCGTATTGCGCGGGCAGGGTGATGCCGACCCAGCCGCGTTGGGCCAAGCGCCGGCTGAACGCCGCGTCGAAACCCATCCACGTGCGCGCCCGCACTTCAGGCGCTGCGGGCTCCAACTGGGTCGCCAGAAACTCCCGCACTTCCTTCCGAAAGGCCTGCGCTTCTTCAGGCAATTGCGCAAGGCGAAACGATTCAAGCAATTGGGTCGTCATTCCAGAGTCTCCGCGCAACTCGCTGTGTGCTTCGGGCAGTCTCGCACGGCGAAGTGGTGCGCCCACGCTCCGCACCGGGTGGCCTCGCCGCTCCCCGAGGGGGTCAGCGCTTGCCTGGCGCGCCCTGGCACGGCGCTCACGCTGTGACTCCATCGACTTCCGGAATCTCGCCGGTGGTCAACGCATTTGGCGCCGCCCGCTTCACCAGGTCCGGAATCAGATCGCCCAGTTCTTCTACCGTCCAGCGCCCCGTCTTCTCGATGCGCGGACCGGCATGCCAGCCTTCGGCCACGGTGATGCGTCCACCGCGCGCGCCGAACACGCGGCCGGTGATGCCGCTCGATGCCTCGCTGCCCAGCCACGCCACCAGCGGCGCGGCGTTCGACGGGTCGAGCGGGTCGAAGCCGGGTGCTTCGTTGCGGATCGCTTGCCACTTGGGGCTGGCGAAGATGTCTTCGGTCAGGCGGCTCATG
This sequence comes from Variovorax rhizosphaerae, assembly GCF_037889975.1. NCBI lineage: Bacteria > Pseudomonadati > Pseudomonadota > Betaproteobacteria > Burkholderiales > Comamonadaceae > Variovorax > Variovorax rhizosphaerae. Next base: position 303,671 of record NZ_JBBKZT010000005.1, read on the forward strand.
GCGGTCGGGTAGATGGCGTTCACCGTCACACCGTAGCGGTCCAGTTCGCGCGAGGCGATCACTGACAGCGCGGCGATGCCGGCCTTGGCCGCACCGTAGTTCGACTGGCCGGCGTTGCAGTACAGGCCCGAGGACGAGCTCGTGTTGATGATGCGGGCGACGCGTTGGCGGCCGGCCTTCGATTCCTCGCGCCAGTAAGCGGCGGCGTGGCGAGACGGCGCGAAGGTGCCGCGCATGTGCACGCGGATCACGGCGTCCCAGTCTTCCTCTTCCATGTTGACCAGCGTGCGGTCGCGCAGGATGCCGGCGTTGTTCACCAGCACGTCGAGGCCGCCGAAGGTGTCGATGGCGGCGTCGATCATGCGCTTGGCGCCGTTCCAGTCCGCGACGTCGTCGGCATTGGCAATGGCCTGGCCGCCCATGGCCTCGATCTCGGCCACGACTTCCAGTGCCGGGCCGGTGGCCGAGCCGGGGCCGCCGTCACCACGGCCGCCCAAGTCGTTCACCACGACCTTCGCGCCGTGGCGTGCGAATTCCAGCGCGTACTCGCGCCCCAAACCCCGGCCTGCGCCGGTGACAACGACCACGCGGTCCTTGCAAAGCTGCTTGCTCATGTGTTGCTCCTGAATCATTTCTGCGAGAGGTCGACCTGCTTCGAGAGGGCACGGTAGCGCGCGGTCTCCGAAGCGATCATCTCGCCCATTTCCTTGCTGCCGACGGTGTAGACCTCGGCGCCTGCGGTCTCGGTGACGTAGGTCTTGAACTCGGGTTGCGCCATTGCCTTGAGCAGCGCTGATTCCAGCGTCTTCACGACGGGTTCCGGTGTCTTCGCTGCAACGCCGAGGCCGATCCACACGTAGAGGTCGTAGTTGGGCTGTCCGCTTTCACGCACCGTCGGCACGTTGGCGAGCTTGGGGTGGCGTTCCTTGCCGGTGACGGCGAGTGCGCGCACCTTGCCCGAGGCGATCAACGGTAGCGCGCCGCCGATGTCCAGCAGTGCGAGATCCACCTGTCCGCCCATCAGGTCGGTCTGCACCTGGCCGGGCGTCTTGTAGGGGATGTAGTTGAACTCCACGCCCGCACCTTGCTGCAGCATCAGCGCGCCGATGCGGTAGTGGTTGCTGTAGCTGGCCATGCTCACGGTCTTGGGCGCCTTCTTCGCGGCAGCCATCGCTTCTGCGTAGGTCTTGTACGGCGACGACGCGCCCGTCACCAGAACCGCGGCACTGCGCAGCATGGTCGCGACCGGGCGCAGGTCCTTCTGCGCGTCGTAGGGCAGGCTGTCGTTGATGAGCGGGTTGATCACCATCGACGAGGGCGAGAGCATCAGCACGCTGTAGCCATCGGCGGGCGATGCCAGCGTGGCCTGCACGGCCAGGACCGCGTCGCCACCGGGCTTGTTGTCGATGAAGGTGGACTGGCCCTTGAGCTCCGGCGTGACCAGCTTGGCGACCAGGCGCGTGACGGTGTCCGAGCCGCTGCCCGGGCCGAGCGGCACGATGAAACGCACGGGGTGCGCGGGGAAGGTGTCGGCGGCCTGTGCTTGTTGCAGGGGCAGGGTGAAGGTTGCCAGCGCGGTCAGCGCGGCGCCCAGCAGGCCGGCGGTCTTGAGGTACTTCATGCTTTGTCTCCGATGTTGATGTGGGTCACGCGCTGGCGAGTCGCGCGGCCTGCGCGTCCACGTCGCCGAACAGCTGGTCGAGCACGTGGATGCGGCGCAGGCAATGGCCCACCGCGTATTCCTCCGTCATGCCGATGCCGCCATGCGACTGGATCGCCTGCTGGCACAGGGCGCGCGCATAGCGGCCGATGGCGAGCTTGGCGCGGGGCAGGTCTGTGGCCGAGTTGTGCGCAGTGGGTTCGTCCACCGCGACGGCTGCCGCGATGGCCATGCTGCGCGCCAGTTCCAGCGCGACGGCCATCTCGGAGACTCGATGGCGCAGCGCCTGGTATTCGCCGATGAGGCGGCCGAACTGCTTGCGGGTGTTGACGTAGGCGGTCGTGAGCGAGAACGCGGTTTCCATCGTGCCGACCATGTCGGCGCAGACGGCGGCGGTGCCGGCGGCAATCGTTGCGCGGATGGCTGCCACGGCACGTGTGTGGTCGGCGGGGTTGCCGAGCGGTTCTGCCGCGCTGCCGTTGAATGTGAGTTCTCCCGCTGGCGTGTCATCGACGAGTCGGTACGCGCGCAGCCGGGCGTCGGCCGCTTCGACAAGGAAGAGGGCGAGGCCGTCTTCATTGCCGGGCTCGCCGGCCACGCGGGCGCTGACCACATAGCGGCCCGCCGCGCCGGCGTGCAGCACGAGCGACTTGGTGCCGTCGAGGCGCCACTGGTCGCCATCGCGGCTTGCACGCGTTTCGACCCACAGGTCCGCATGGCGTCCGGCCGTCTCGTCATGCGCCCATGCCATGCGCAGTTCTCCACTGGCGAGGGCGGGCAGCAAGCCTTCCTTCTGCGATTCGCTGCCTGCCGACAGCACCGCAGTCGAAGCCAGCACGCTCGACGCCAGATAGGGTTCCAGCAAGAGCGCACGGCCAAAGGCCTGCATCACCGGCAGCCGATCGGTCGCGCCGCCATCGAGGCCGCCGAAGGCTTCGGGAATGCCCAAGGCCGTGACGCCGAGTTCCGCCAGCAGGCTCCACGTCGCTTCGTTCCATCCGGCTTCCGAGCCCGCGATCGCGCGGCGCTGCTCGAAGCCATAGTGGTCATCCAGCAAGCGCGAAAGGCTTTCAGCCAAGGCCTGCTGGTCTTCGTTCAATTCAAATTGCATGGCACTTCATCCCAGGAGTGTCTTGGCCAGAATGTCCTTCTGCACTTCGCTGGAGCCGCCGTAGATGGTGGCTGCGCGGAAGAAGAAGTAGCGGGGCAGGGCGGCTGCGAGCGGGTGCAAGGCATCGGGGCCTTCGCCATCGCGGCGCTCCAGGCCGGCGGGGCCGGCGAGGCGTGCGATCAACGTGGTGAGTTCCTGCATCGTCTCCGAGCCCTTGACCTTCAGCACCGAGGCGAAGCCCGGCTTCTTGCGGTTGATTTCGGGGTCGAGCAGGAAGCGCCAGTTGGTCAGTTCCAGCGCGCGCACTTCGGCACCGAGCATGGCGAGTTCGGTGCGCACCTTCGCGTCGTCGATCAGGCGCTTGCCGCCTTGCTGGACCTTCTCTGCGAGTTCGTGTGCGTAGCCGAGGCGCTCCCAGCACAGGCCGATGCTCGCGATGTTGGTGCGCTCGCTGGCCAGCAGGTACTTGGCGCAATCCCAGCCGCGGCCTTCCTCGCCGACGAGATTGGCCACCGGCACGCGCACCTTGTCGAAGAACACTTCGTTCAGGTGATGCTGCCCGTCGATGGACACGATGGGCCGCACCGAGACGCCAGGCGTCTTCATGTCGATCAGGAGGAAGGAGATGCCATCCTGCTTGCGCGCCGCCTGCTCGGTGCGTACCAGCGCAAAGATCCAGTCGGCGTGATGGGCCGAGGTGGTCCAGATCTTCTGGCCGTCGACCACGTATTCGTCGCCATCGCGCACCGCCTTGGTCCGCAGCGAGGCGAGGTCCGAGCCCGAGTCCGGCTCGGAGAAGCCTTGGCAGAACCACAGGTCCAGGCGCGCCAGTTTGGGCAAGAAGAACTTCTTCTGTTCCTCGGTGCCGAAGCGCAGCAGCACCGGACCCAGCATCGCGACGTTGAAGGGCAGTGGCTGCGGGGCGGCCGCGCGTTGCAGTTCCTCGACGAGGATCAGCCGCTCAGCCGTGCCGAGCCCTGCGCCGCCGTATTCCTTCGGCCAGTGCGGTGCGGCCCATCCACGCTCATGCAGGATGCGCTGCCATGCCACGATGTCCTGCTTGCGGCCCGCGTGGCCCTTGCTCAGGCGCTCGCGGATCTCGGTGGGCAGGCGGTCGCGGATGAAGCCGCGCACCTCTTCGCGAAAGGTCGCTTCGCTCGGGCTCAGTGTGAGGTCCATGGTGCTGGCTGCGTGTTCAGTTCTTGCCGTACAGCGTGACGACGCAGGCGCCGCCGAGGCCAACGTTGTGTTGCAAGCCGAGGCGCGCGCCTTCGACCTGGCGTTGGTCTGCTGTGCCACGCAACTGATGCGTGAGCTCGTAGCACTGGGCCAGACCCGTCGCGCCCAGCGGATGCCCCTTCGACAGCAGCCCGCCCGACGGATTGATGACGACCTTCCCGCCATAGGTGTTGTCGCCGTCGTTCACGAACTTCTCGGCGCCGCCTTCGGGACAGAAGCCCAATGTCTCGTAGCTGATGACTTCGTTCTGCGCGAAGCAGTCGTGCAGTTCGCAGACGTCGATGTCATCGGGGCCGACGCCAGCCGCTTCGTACACACGCTTGACCGCTTCGCTCGTCATGTGCGTGCCGATCCAGCTCAGCATCGAAGGCGGCTCGAAGGACTGCACCGGGTCGGTGACCATCGCTTGCGAAAGGATCTGCACGTCGCTGCGCAGGCCGTGCTTCTTCGCAAAGCGCTCCGACACCAGTAGCGCCGCAGCGCCGCCGCAGGTGGGCGGGCAGGCCATCAGGCGGGTCATCACGCCCGGCAGGATCACCGCGTCGTTCATGACTTCTTCGGTCGTCACGATCTTGCGGAAGAGGGCGAGCGGGTTGTTGGCCGCGTGGCGGCTGGCCTTGGCGCGCACGGCCGCGAAGGTCTCCATGCTGCAGCCGTAGCGCGCCATGTATTCGCGGCCCGCGCCGCCGAAAGTGCGGATGGCTTGCGGCATGCCGTCCATGTCGGCGGTCAGGCCGCGCAGCACGGGCAGGAAGCGCTCGCGCGTCGGCGGGCGGTCATCCCAGTGCGACTTGAGCGCACCGGCCTGCATCTGCTCGAAGCCCAGCGCCAGCACGCAGTCCGCGTCGCCCGAGGCAATCGCCTTGCGCGCCAGGTACAACGCGGTGGAGCCCGTCGAGCAATTGTTGTTCACGTTGACGACCGGGATGCCGGTCATGCCCACTTCGTACAGCGCCGTCTGGCCGCAGGTCGAATCGCCGTACACGTAGCCCACATAGGCTTCCTGCACCGCGTCGTAGCCGACGCCCGCATCGGCGAGCGCACGACGCGTGGCCTCGGCGCCCATTTCGGTGTAGCTCAGGCTCTTGCCAGGCTTGGCGAAGGGGATCATGCCGACGCCGGCGACGATTACTTTTTCAGTCATGTGCTTGTCCTGGGAGGGTCAAAGTTTTCTGGAGATCAGGTCGCGCTGGACTTCACTCGTGCCGCCGAACACGCGCGTGATGCGGTAGTCGGTGAAGGCGCGTGCGATCGGGTACTCCAGCATGTAGCCGTAGCCGCCGTGCAGTTGCACCATGTCGTCGATGCACTTCCACAGCGTCTCGGTCGCGAAGAGCTTGGCGATCGCTGCTTCCTGCACGCTGATGCGGCGCGTCATGTGCTCGCCGATGTAGTAGTCGACGAGGGTGCGCGCGGCCACGGTCTGCGCCTTGATGTCGGCCAGCTTGAACTTGGTGTTCTGGAAGTCCCACACGGTGCCGTCGAAGGCCTTGCGTTCCTTCACGTACTCGATGGTCTGCTCCAGCAGGCGCTCCAGCTTGGCCACGGAGTAGGCGGCAATGATCAGCCGCTCCTGCGCCAGTTCCTGCATCAGGCAGACGAAGCCCTTGTTCTCTTCACCCAGCAGGTTGTCGACCGGCACGCGCACGTTGTCGAAGAAGATTTCGGTGGTGTCGGCGGCCGGCTGGCCCACTTTCTCCAGCTTGCGGCCGCGGCGGAAGCCGGCGCGATTCGTCTCGACCATGATCAGGCTCACGCCCTTGGAGCCGGCCTTGGGGTCGGTCTTGCAGGCCACCAGCACCATGTCGCAGTTCAGGCCGTTGCTGATGAAGGTCTTGCTGCCGTTGATGATGTATTCGTCGCCGTCGCGCACGGCGGTGGTGCGGATCGACTTGAGGTCGGAGCCGGTGCCGGGTTCGGTCATGGCGATGGCCATGATCGTCTCGCCGCGGCAGATCTTGGGTAGCCAGCGCTGCTTCTGCTCCTCGGTGCCGAAGCGCACGATGTAGGGCGCGGTGATGTCCGAGTGCACCGACAGGCTGAAGCCCGAGACGCCCGAGCGGTGCAGCTCTTCGGCCAGCACGCAGGAGTGGCCGAAGTCGCCACCGCCGCCCCCGTATTCGGCCGGCACGGTCACGCACAACAGGCCTTCGCGGCCGGCCTTGAGCCACGTTTCGCGATCGGTGCGGCCGGCCTTGTCCCACTCGGCTTGGCGCGGCAGGCATTCACGCTCGAAGAACCGGCGCGCGGTGTCGCGCAGCATTTCGTGGTCTTCGCGGTAGACGGTACGGTTGATGTTCACAGGGTCTCCTTGTCTTGCAAGGATTCTGGAAGGGGCCCGCCGTGGGACCACTACCCCGATCGGGTGGCGGGGTGGGTTCCGCCACTCTCAACCGTTCAGTCCTCGAGGTCGTCTTTCAGCATCGTCTCGTAGTCCTGGCCGCCGTAGAACACACCAATGATCGATACCTGCTCACCGTCCACGGCGAAGGCGATCACGGCACGCTTGCGGTAGTTGGTGATTCGTGCCGCGAAGGGCAAAGGTGCCAAGGCTTTCGCAGTAGCTGACGATCGCGTCGGTGTACTTCGATGCAACGTTGGGCGAGGCTGCCTCGGCGATGTAGTCGTACAAGGCCACCAATTGCTCCTGGGCCTCGGGCGAGAAAACGACCGGTTAACTCACCGCGCCTTGTTGTGTGCGGCGGCAAGGCGAGCGCGCACCTGATCGGCAGTGACAGCGCGTGACCGATCGGATTTCAGGGCATCGTAGGCCGGGCCTACCTGCTCGTGCAGCCAGCTTTCAACCGCTCGATCGCGCGCCAGGAGGGCGCGCAAGCCGTCGCGGACGACTTCGCTTTCGGTGGCGTACTCGCCTGTCCGCACCTTGGTCTTGACCGCCTCAGCCATGTCATTCGGCAGCGTGATGCTCAGTTGCTGCGTCGTTCGAATGATGACCTCCGGGGTAGATTTGTAGGAGTCAATCCTATTTCAAGGCGTTCGGGGAATTTCGTTGCAGTCGCACCGATTTGCAGTCGATTTTGTAAAATGCATGCATTGAATGCCGAACAAGGTGGTGAAGATGGCCATGCTGACCGTACGCAATATTCCCGACGAGGTGCACCGGGCCCTGCGCGTGCGGGCCGCCCAGCATGGTCACAGCATGGAGGCGGAGGTGCGAGAAATCCTTGAATCCGTCGTCAGTCCGGAGGGGCGGGTGAAGCTTGGCTCGTTGCTTGCCGCGATGGGCCGTCAAGCGAGATTGAGCGATGAGGAGTTCGCCGTTTTCGAGCAGGTGCGCGACAAGGCTCCCGCTCATCCAGTGAGCTTCGAATGATTTTGTTGGACACCAATGTGGTGTCGGAGCCGCTTCGCCATACGCCCGACAGTCGGGTGATCGAATGGATCGACGCCCAGCCGTTGGAGACGCTCTTCCTGTCAGCCATCACTGTCGCCAAACTGCGTGCTGGCGTCGCGATGATGCCTGCGGGCAAGCGGCGTTCAGGATTGCAGCAACACCTGGAAAAGCGGATGCTGCCGCTGTTTGCAGGACGGGTCGTGCCCTTTGACCTCGCCAGCACCCCAGCGTATGCAGCACTGATGGCCAAGGCTCGGACAACAGGGCGTGCGATTGCCACTGCCGATGGTTGCATCGCTGCGATCGCCGTGGCCAACGGATTCACGGTAGCCACGCGTGACACAACACCCTTCGAGGCCGCGGGCGCAGCCGTGATCAACCCTTGGCAAGCATGAGCGCCAATTCGGAATGGCACGACGCCTTGTTTCGCGAGAAGCTGCAGGCGGCGCTCGATGACCCACGCCCTGCCATCCCGAACGACGAAGCGGCTGAGCAATTTGCCAGGCGTCGCGCGGTGGCGTTGAGCAAACGGGTTGAGATGGAGGGCAAATCGGATCGCGAGCACTTCGGGCCAGACGAAATAGGGAATTGACGTCTATCCGCGAGCTGTCGCTGGGGCTGCGGAAATGGTTCTCCCGAGTGGCGTCAACGTGTCCCGGCGGGCCACAATGCCTCCCGCCCATGCCCACCAAGCCCCAGCCCCGCAAACCCGAGCGCCCACCCGAAGCCTCCACGCTGAAGCCGCTGGTCACCACCAAGATGGTCCCCCCGCGCAGCGCCGGCCGCATCGTCGCGCGCGAGGCGCTGTTGACCCGCCTGATGGAAGCCCGCCGCCGCCGCTGCCTCGTGCTGCAAGGCCCCGCCGGTGCCGGCAAGACCACCACCTTGGTTGCCTGGCGCCAGGCGTTGCTGCCGCTGGGCTTCGACGTCGCCTGGCTCACCCTGACGCGCGAAGACAACGAACTCACCCGCCTGCTCGACTACCTGCTGGCCAGCCTCGCGCAGACCGCTCCCGACGTCACGCAGGAGGCCGCAGACTTCGCCGGCCGCGGCGTCGACAGCGAGGCCGTCGAGCGCACCCTGATCGCGCTGGTGCGCTCCATCGCCGCCCATCCCCGCGACCTGGTGCTGGTGCTCGACGACGTGCAAAACCTCACCGACCCACGCATCCACGAGGCCTTGCAATGGTTGCTCGACTACGCGCCCGCAAACCTGCACCTGATGCTGGCTTCGCGCAGTGCTGCGCCCGTGTCGCTGGAGCGCCTGCGCGCCGAGGGCCAGGTGCTGGAACTCGACGTGCGCGACCTGCGCTTTTCGCCGGCGGAATCGGAGCGCTTCCTTCAATCGCAACTCGGCAGCATCGACCACCGCGACGCGATGCTGCTGCACGAACTCTCCGACGGCTGGGCGGCCGGCTTGCAACTGTTGGCCATCAACTGGAAGAAGCGCCGGCAGGAACTGGCCGCCGCAGGCACTTCACCGGCAGACGCCAGGGCGCCCGGCGACTTCGTGCGCTCGCACGTGCAGGATCCGCAAGCCTTCGCCGCCTACTTCGACAAGGAGGTGCTCTCGCGCCTCACGCCGCTGGAGCTGGACCTGCTCATCAGCGCGTCGGCCTGCAGCCGCTTCTGCGCGCCGCTGTGCGCCGTGCTGCTCGGCCGTCCCGAAGCCGATCCCGCCATGGCGCCGCTGCTTGCGCGGCTGGAGGCCGAGAACCTGTTCATCGTGCCCATCGACAGCACCGAGCGCGAGACCTGGTACCGCCTGCATCCGCTGCTGCGCGAGACCCTGCGCGATCGCCTCGCAGCGCGCAGCCCCAAAGAGCAGCAACGCGTGCACCGCATCGCCTGGCAATGGTTCCGTGACCACGGCCATATCGACGAAGCCGTGCGACGGGCCGTGGCGGCGGGTGAGGGCGCAGCCGCCGCGGCACTGGTCGAGAAGTCCGCCAACGGCCTGGCCGTGCGCGGCGAGCTGCGCAAGCTCCTCGGCCTGGTGCGCCAGTTGCCGCCTGCGCAAGTGCAGGCGCGCGTGGGTCTGCGGCTGTGGCTGGCGCGGATCGACTTGTTCGCACGTGACTTCGCGGCGGTTTCCGCGCACATCGCGACGTTGCGCAAGGACATCCCGTCGGACGACGCCATCAGCCATTTCTCGCTCACCTTGATGGAGGCTAGCCTCGCCTTGCAACGGGACGACACCGATGCCGCCGCGGCCCTGCTGCCGCGCCTGCTCGCGGCGCCCGAAGGTGCGGACGCCATGGCCATCGGCGGGCGCGACAACCTGCTGTCATGGCTCAGCATGCACCGCGGCGAATACGAGCGCGCCCGGCGCATCCAGCACGACAACCCCATCCGCCTGGTCCATGGCGTGCCCTTGCGCGGCACGCCGTCGGGCACCTTGCAGGGCCGCGCCCTGGTCGGCCTGAGCTACGCCATGGAAGGCCGCATGACGCAGGCCGAGCGCATCTATCGCGACGTGCTGCGTGAGGCCAACGAAGGCGGCAGCACTTGCGTCGACCCGACCTACCTCACCACCGCGTTGCTGGGCGAAGTGCTCTACGAGCACGACGAAGTCGACGAGGCCTTGCAACTGTTGGAGGACCGCGCCGATGCGCTGGAGCGCGTGTCGATCCCCGACTCCGTGCTGCGCGTACACCGCACGCTGGCCGCGTCGCACTGGGTGGCGGGGCGAAGGATGGAATGCATGGCCTGGCTGGAGCGGCTGGAGGACTACAGCACCACGCTGGGCCTCGATCGCCTGCTGGTCTACAGCCTGGTCTTGCAGATGCAATATCGGCTGCAGATGGGCGACGTGGCCGCGGCCGAGGTCGCGCTGGTGCGTGCCAGCGAGATCGATGCGCGGCATGCGGACGCGGCGCAAAGCGCGCTCGGCGAGATCGCCGTCGTGACCGAGCGGGCGCGCATCAAGTGGGCGATGGCGCGCGGGGACTTGGATGACGCAGCACGGCGCATCGAGCCGCTGATCGCGAACATCGAGATGCGCGGACGGCAGCGATTGATCGCGCAGTTGAAGCTGATGCAGGCGACGATCGAGCGGCGGCGCGGGCGGATGGATGCGGCGAGGGAATGCACGGTGGCTGCGCTGCGGCGCGGGCATCGGCTGGGGTTGGTGAGGAGTTTGCTGGATGCGGATTCGGGGGTGTTGGATCTGGTGGCTGAGGTGGCCAAGGATGGGCCGCTGGATCCGGTGCTTGGGTTTTATGCGGAGAGGTTGGGAACGGCCGAAAACGCGAGAGCGAATGTGGAGGTGGCGGAACAGTGCGAGGCAACCAGTGCAATTCGCCCGGTAGAGCCACTGAGCGAGCGCGAGCGCGATGTCCTAAGATTACTTGGCCAGGCAATGCCGAACAAGAAGATCGCTTTGGCGCTGGGTCTCTCCATTGATACCGTTAAATGGCATCTGAAGAATATTTACGGAAAGCTCGGGGTTGCAGGACGCGATGAGGCCGTGACTTGGATGCGCGCCAGCAGCTAAGACTGCTCCTGCCCTACTCTTTGTCATACGAGTCTAGCTAAATTGCAAATGCACGGACGTGCTCTGCTGAACCCATTCCGCTTGCTGCTTTAGGCGGAACAAAGCCGGCTTATCGTTGCGTCTCCGTATTTTTAATTGGCCGGCCGGCTAGTTCAGTCTTCAATGCCGGTAGCAATCAACATGCACCGCGGACTCTGTTTCAAGCCACGTGCTCGCGGGTTTGGAGTAGCCTATCCTCCTTTGTTAGTCGTAAGGCGACATTTCCGTCGAATTCCGGCGGGTATTTTCCGACGCCTGTGGAAAGAATGATTTGATAATCGAAATCCTTCGGATTCTGCAGCGCGTCTACCTGCCTGAGCATTTTAATAAGAACGTCAAGATCTATGCCTGCTGTCTCAGGTGTATCGACCAACAGCAACCGAGGAAACGGTATGTCTGCAAGCAAGGAAAGCTGCAGAAGGGTCAGGTAGTACAGAAAGCGTTTAGGAACTTTCGCGCTTGCCTCCCTGTACTCACCGTTATTTATGACGGGAAGGTACGTCTCAGTGTCAATCGCGGCATTTCGGCAATCGGAAACCACTGATGTCATAAAGTCGTTATAAATTCGATTAAAAGACTCAATTTGCAGCTGCAGTTCCGCTCGCGATGCGAGATCTAGGCGAATCACGTCTCTTTTTGCGGCGTCAAACGCGGCCTTTTTGTCGCCGACGCGCTTTAAAAGCATGGCCAGTTTAGACTCGAGACGGAAGGCTTCCTGCGACTTCGCGAGTTTATCTCTTGTCTCAAGTAGTTTGTCATCCAACTCCTCTAGTACCTGCTCAGTCCTGTCGGCGCCAGCGCTCACCTCGATACGTTCGCGCTTCTTAGCCAAAGCTTCAGCAATTCGTTCGCGCTCTGCTTTCAAATTGTTTGACTCTTCCCGCATCCCTTTTGAAGCAATTCGCAGCGTTTCTAGAGTTTTTGATTTACTTCTTAGGATATCGAGATACTCGGCAGAGCTGTAGAAAAATCTTTGATAACTACGCTCATCTACACCGTGCCCACAAACGCAGTGGCCGGGTGTTCGTTGTACCTCGTTGAGGCAGTACGGGCAGGTATCTTGTGAGAAGAGCTTCAACTGCCCGTGCGCATAAATCACTTTGTTGATGCGGTCAATGTCCGCTTCAATTGATCGTTCGACGTCTACTAATCGCGCAGCCTCTTGCGCGATCTGGTCGCGCTGCTCATCAATACTACGACACTTCGCCTCCATTGCCTGAGCTTGGCTTGCGTCTGCTTGCAATGTCTTATTCGCAGCGGCGTCTCCCAGCTCTCCGCGGGAGAACGCCCGCCTGGTTTCAAGGAGACTCAATATCTGCGCCTCAAGTGAATCAAGCACTACGCTTAAGGATTTTGTGTTTTGGACGTCAGTAACGCCGCTAGCCTTCAAGAGTTGACCCACAATATCCAAGTATTCTTGGTGTACAGCTTTTGCCGATTGAGTTTCTCGTTCGGCAGATTTTTGCCTTCCCATGGCTTCGTATAGTTCAAGGAGTGTCTTTCCAACCAATATTTGAAATATTGCGCGCCGGATTTCAAGTGAATCGGAAATGAAGTTTGCGTTGTCGGCGGGCTTGTAGATGCCCAGCGGATCTGGACTCTGATTGTGATAAATAAGCCGGCCAAGATCGGCAAAATTCAATTTGAAACTCTTGCTTCCTTGGAAAATCTCGACAACTGCAATATCAAGGCGCTCCAGAAGCCAATCGGAAAAAGTTTTGCCTTCTTCGCGCCTAAAGAGGGGGAAAGTCTCCACGTTTCCGGGTGTCGAAACGCCGTCGGCTTCGAACTTTGATTGAAACACAGTAATGAAGTTGTCTCTTAGCTTTCTGGTGAGGGTGAAGAGTTCGCCGCCAATCTTCACTACCAGTCTTACTAAGTTATTCGTATCCCGCATCACCTCCTTATGAACTTCGGCTGATTCCGGGTCAAATTCTGTGACTTTGCCTCCTAGTCCGTAGTAAATCAGATTAAAGAATGTCGATTTCCCCGTTCCATTGGACCCTTCGATAATAGATAGTCGAGAATTCAGCGGGGGCGACTCAAAAAAGTATTTGTCGCCTAAATACTCTACTTTTAATATATTTAGGAAGCCCATACGTGTACTCCTCGTTCCTTGTAAAGGCGGTCAAGCATTGAGTCAAAAGATAAAATCGACAATCTTTGAATTATTTTTTTTAAATCTTCCGCGTTTTTTCGTTCTTTTTGAAAGTGTTTGCTTGAAAAAAAAGAATTTGGCAAATTTTCGGAAAGCAAGGCGACGTCCAAAATTTCTGCGACGGCGGTCCTTTCTAGCTTGATGTACTCTTTTCTCTCGAGGGAAAGAAGGATCTTGAATACTTCTCGCTTTTGAAGCTCTGCGTTTGTGAAGCTTGTATGAAGCAATTCTCGATCCGTTGGATTGACTATTGATTTGCCGTCATGTCGCTTTAAGATGCCCAGTAGTCGGTCGTCGCCTATGAACTGAATTAAATAGGCAAATTTTCGATGATCTTTGACTCGCTTCGCTGAGCCGCCTAGAAATTCTAAAACTAGCAAGATGGAGTATGCAAGAAAATAGAAATCCTGTCCCGATATAAAATATAGAGGACGCTTGTCTTTATTTTTATTCATCTTGCACCTCATCAAAGGCAAGAAAGCAGTCGTCAAACAGTGCTAGAACTGTGCCTTTGAGGGAGTTGTAATCTCTTTGGCGGTATTGGTATGACTTTGCCAATGTCGCTAAATGTTTTTGTGAAGCCGCAGTTAAATTATCAATGATTTCAATCACTTCGGCTTGCGACATTTGAGATTTTAGATCTTGCTTTTCGAGTTCATCTTCGCATATGTCCAGTACCCGTCTCCGAAGCGCACGCAATTCACGTTCGGCTGCGGGCTCCACCGTTCTCGCTAATGTGCATTTGCGTGCCAATTTTTGGAGCATACTAGGGCTGAAATGCGGAGACACTGCCAGGATCTTGTCCGCGACATTTCTGAAGTCGCCTGTGGTGATGCTTTCCCATTGTTCTGCGGCTGGGTCAATGGGTCTTTCATCAGCGATGGTGCCTACTAATATTTCAGCGAAAATTATTTTTAGACCGTCGGTACCTAACAGCCGATCGGATACGCCCTTTTTCCCGGAGCGCTTTTCGAGTTCGTCCAGAAGAGTTGAGAGGATGTATTTTTCGAGATGTTCATGCCTGTAGCTGAAAAATTTGCATGCCTGCACAAGGGCTAGCGCCTGTGCCTCCAAATCGTCATTGGTCTCTACAGAAATTGACCATTCGATGCATCTAAGAAATTTTTCGAAATCTTTGAGAGGCCATTCTTTGAGCAACGCGAAGTATCCTGTTTTTTTATTTAGATATTGCTTGGCATACTCTTCGCACACAATTGCGTGGGCGACATTGATATCTTCTTCGGTGAATTCCTCGCCTGATACTAGCTTTCTAAGTATCGAATAAAATGACTGTTCCGCCTCAAATCCTGGTGTGGCTCGAATCCGATTGCGGGCGACGATCCGGATGCCGTGAAAGTGGCGGCGCAACTGGTGCGCGATGCGGGATTCGACCCGGTGGTGGTCGGCAAACTGGCCGATGCCAAGCGCTTCCAGCGTGGCGGGCCGGGCTATGGCCAGTCGGTGAGTGCGGCGGAACTCAAGCAGAAGCTGTCGCTGGCGCCATGACGGCGGCGGTCCAGCGCGGGCTGCCGGGCTTGTTGCAACGCTGGTTGCGGAAGGCGGTTCCTGCGACGCCGCAGGAGCTGGCAGCTGCCCTCTGGTCCTTCGGCTATTTCTTCGCGCTGTTGGCCGGCTACTACGTGCTGCGACCGCTGCGCGACCAGATGGGCATCGCCGGCGGCACGCGTGCGCTGCCGTGGCTGTTCACTGCGACCTTCGTGACGCTGCTGGCGGCGCAGCCGGTCTACGGCGCGCTGGTGGCGCGGCTGCCGCGGGCGCGCTTCATCCCCATCGTCTATCACTTCTTCGTGCTCAACCTGGCGATCTTCTGGCTGCTGCTGGCGCTGGACGTCGCGCCGGTGATCGTGGCGCGCGTGTTCTTCGTGTGGGTGAGCGTGTTCAACCTGTTCGCGGTGGCGGTTTTCTGGTCCTTCATGGCGGACCTGTTCACGAGCGAGCAGGGCAAGCGGCTGTTCGGTTTCATCGGTGCGGGCGGCACGGCGGGTGCGTTGCTGGGGCCGGTGATCACCATCGCGCTGGCGGTGCCGCTGGGGCCGCACAACCTGTTGATCGCGGCCATCGTGTTCCTTGAGATTGCCGTGTTCTGCGCGTCGCGGTTGGAGCGCAGCGCGGGTGTATCGCAGGGGACGGGGCAGGGGCGCGACGCGGCGCAGCGCGTGGGCGGCAGTGTGTTCGCGGGGCTGTCGGGGCTGGTGCGCTCGCCGTACCTGCTGGGCGTGGCCGCGTGGGTGAGCCTGCTGTCCTTCGGCGCGACCATGCTCTACCTGATGCAGGCGAACCTAGTGTCCGCCAACGTCCAGGGCGCAGGTGCGCAGACGCGCATCTTCGCGAGCGTCGACCTGATCGTGGGGTTGCTGACGCTGGCGACGCAGGTGTTCGCGACGGGGCACTTTCTCAAGCGCTTCGGCACCGGCATCGCGGCGGCTGCGCTGCCTGCGGTGTATGTGGTCGGCTTCGTGGTGCTGTGGTGGAGCCCGGGGTTGATGGTGGTGCTGGTGTTCCATGTGGTGCAGCGGTGGATGAACTTCGCAATCGCGCTGCCGGTGGCGCTGCTGTGGACGCTGTTATCGACTGCGTTGGGGCGCCATCAGGAGCGGCGTGCGATGGCGCAGGGCGCCGGCGATGTGAAAGCGGCTCACCTGCGCTGAGCTCGCCACCCATTCGGGGTGGTCACCCATGGCGGGCTTGTCTGTCTACTGGCCTCCATGTCGACCCATCGCACCTTCCTTCCCGCACTTTGGCTCGCCCTTTGCGCGGCGTTCAATGCCTCGACTGCCTGCGCAGCCGACTTTCCCACCCAGGCCGTCAAGCTGGTGGTGGTCTACCAGGCCGGTGGCGCCAATGACATCGTGGCGCGCGTGCTGGGCGACCGCATGGCCGTCACCCTCGGGCAGCCGGTCATCGTGGTGAACAAGCCGGGCGCCAATGGCGCGATGGGCGCGCAGTTCGTCGCGTCCGCCCCGGCCGACGGCCACACGGTGCTCATGGGCGGCATGCCGCTCGTGGTGGCTCGCGCGATGTACAAGACGCCGCCGGTCGAATTCGAGAAGAGCCTTGCGCCAGTGGGCAAGGCGGTCAACCTGAGCATGGTGCTGGTAGCGCGCAAGGAGTTTCCGGCGCAGACCTTTGCGGAAATGCTGGCCATCGAGCGCAGGAAGCCCGGCAGCGTGTCGATGGCGGTGACGGCGTCGACCTACGAGTTCTACTACGCGCGCATCAACAAGCTCGCCAATGTCGACATCCTCAAGGTGCCTTACTCGGGCGTGCCCGCGGCGATGCAGGACCTGGGCGGCAATCGTGTCGACCTCCTGATCGACACGCTGGCTGCGCAGAAGCCGTTCATCGAGAACGGTACGACCCGGCCGCTGGCGGTGTTCGGCGATCGGCGCCTGCCGGACCTGCCCAACGTACCGACGCTCGCCGAACTGGGCCTCAAGGGTTTCAACGACCAGCCCTATGTGGGCATGCTGGTGCCGAAGGGCACGCCGCACATCGCGGTGCAGCGGCTGAACCAGGCCTTGAACGAGGCACTGGGCCGGCCCGAGGTCAAGGACCGCTTGCAACAGTTGGGCCTCACCGCGGCGCCCGGTACGCCGGAAGCGCTCTTCAAGGAAATGAAGCTGGATTCCGACCGCTTCGTGGAAGTCGGCATCCAGGCCGGCATCGAGAAGCAGCAGTAACCGTCGCGACAAGGGCATCCGCCATGCAACATCCTTCCTCCGATCTTCACCAGGGCTCGACCATCGCCGAGCTGTATCGCTCCGCCTTCAAGGGCTTCGCAACGCGCGAGGCGCTGGTCGGCGGCGGTGTGCGCATGACGTACCGCGAACTCGAGCAGGCCTGCCATCGCATGGTGCGTTGCTTCGAGTCACTGGGCCTGGAGCGGCAGGACGGCATCGCGGTGCTGGCGACCAACCGGCCCGAGTCGGTGGCGGCCATCATCGCGGCGCACCTGATGGGCTTGACGTACACGCCGCTGCATCCGATGGGTTCGGAAGAGGACCAGGCTTTCATCCTTGTCGATGCGAACGTGAAGGCGCTGGTGGTCGATGTGCCGCGCCATGCCGATCGCGGGCTGGCGCTGGCGCAGCGTGGCATCGTCCGCCATGTGCTGA
The DNA here is from genome assembly GCF_037889975.1 of Variovorax rhizosphaerae. NCBI lineage: Bacteria > Pseudomonadati > Pseudomonadota > Betaproteobacteria > Burkholderiales > Comamonadaceae > Variovorax > Variovorax rhizosphaerae. Next base: position 320,864 of record NZ_JBBKZT010000005.1, read on the forward strand.
CGCTGGGGCCGGCGAACTATGGCACCGACCTGCTGGCTGCATCGGCCGGGCTCGACGGCAGCGACATCGAATTGCAGGTTCGGCCCGACGACATCCTCAAGATCGCTTACAGCGGCGGCACGACCGGCAAGTCCAAGGGCATCGTGCATCACCAGCGCACGGTGGTGACCTCGGCGTTGCAGCAGCTTGCGGGCTGGGAGTGGCCGCAGGAGGTGCGCTTCCTGGCGGCCACGCCGGTGTCGCATGCGGCGGGGGCGATGATCCTCACGACCTTCCTGCAAGGCGGCACGGTGCATCTGCTGGACCGCTTCACGCCGGGCGGCTTCCTGAAGATGGTGGCGGCGGAGCGCATCACCACGACTTTCCTGGTGCCCACGCAGATCTATGGACTGCTGGATTCGCCCGAACTGGGCGCGCATGACATCACGAGCTTGAGCCTGGTGCTCTACGGCGCTGCGCCGATGGCGCCGGCGCGGCTGCGGCAGGCGCTGGAGCGGATGGGGCCCGTGTTCGCGCAGGTCTACGGACAGGCCGAAGCGCCCATGACCATCAGCTACCTGCGCCGCGACGAGCACGACCTGGATCGTCCGCAGTTGCTGGGCAGTTGCGGTCGCAGCCTGCCCGGCAACCTGGTTCGATTGCTCGATGCCGACCATGACGAGGTGCCCGTCGGCGAGATCGGCGAGTTGTGCGTGCGCGGACCGCTCTTGATGTCGGGCTATCTCCACCGGCCCGAAGAGACCGCGAAGGCTTTTGCGGGCAACTGGCTGCACACCGGCGACATGGCGCGCCGCGATGCGGACGGCTACCTGTACCTGGTCGATCGTGCGAAGGACATGATCATCTCGGGCGGCTTCAACGTTTATTCGAGCGAGGTGGAGAACTGCCTTGCGTTGCATCCGGCGGTGGCGCTGTCCGCCGTGATTGGCGTGCCGCATGAGAAGTGGGGGGAGGCGGTGATGGCGGTCGTGGTGCTGAAGGAGGGCGCGCGGGTGCCGGCCGAAGAACTGGTTGCATTCGTCACCGAACGCAAGGGCGTGGTGCAGGCGCCGAAGATGGTGGAGTTCGTGGCAGCGCTGCCGCTCACCGCGCTGGACAAGGTGGACAAGAAGACGCTGCGGGCGAGGTACTGGGAGGGGCGGGATCGAGCGGTGGCGTAGCGCCTGGTAGCTTGCCTCGCGCGGGGGACCCGATCAGCGCAATCAAGATGAGCCTGGCGCGGTTGTTGACAGCGCTTGCGCAGGCGTCGACGCCGCATGCGCCGGGCAGCGCGGGCAGGGCGGTGAGAGGGTGCATGCAAGCGCATCGCCGGGCATGGCAAGCGGGGATGCAAGAGGCGTGGGGGTGGCGGGCGGGGCTGCAGCGGCCTTGCGGGCCTTCCATGCGATGCGGATCGACCGCACCCTCTTCTCTATCTTTGCCAGACTTCCAGCGGACTGTAGGTAGGCCATCGCGAGCGTGACCACGATGCATATCGCAAGTACCGGGACCTCGGAGTGGTTCTGGCGGTCCGGCAATTTCCACCACGAGTAAAAGCCGCCCAGCAAGACCAGAAGGAAGGCGATGGGCGTCTGCGACTTTTCCCAGCAGACGGTCACGACCAGCAGGCCGATCAGCAGCGCCGGCAGCGGCAGCCCCAGACCGAACTTGAGCCATGCGAGCGCCACCGCCACGACCAGCAGAAAGACCACGACAACCCGGGGTGCCTTGGCAACGACCGTAAAAAGCCCACATGCCAGCAGCAGCCAGCCAAAGCTGACGACTCCGGCGGGCATCTCGCTGACGATCAGGCTGAGGACCACCAGGCTGAGCCCCACGGCGAGCAAGGCGCCTGTTACCGCGGCAGCGGTGCTCGATTGGCGGGTAAGCCCTTGCGCGGTGAAATGGAAGCCGAGAATCGGAAGCCGCAAGGCTGCAAAGAACTTGGCGATCGGTCCGAGCTTGGCCGATTTGGAAGACAAGGTGTTCTGCGCCGTCGCCACCGTGTGGGCAAAGGTCCGTGTGAACAGGTCCGAGCCGACCTCCGTCTGGAAGCTTTCGGCATGCGAACCCGCGAGGATGCCGTTCGCGACAACCTGACGTGCCACTTCGAGCGAAAACCCACCGCTGGGATCGAGTGCACCCAGCAGGGCTTGCGCAGTGCCCGTGTTTTCCGCGCCATCCCCGTTGGCCTGGCGCACCGAATTGGCCACCACCGGAAGCTCCTCGTGGGCGATGCCGTAGTGCAGCCTCAGCTTGATGGCCTGCGCGCATCTCGGCAGCGAATCCGGAAGGTTGTCGAAGGGGCGGTCGAGGAAGGCGAGCTCTTGTGCAATCAGGCCTTGCAGGCCCTGTTGGTCCCAATTGGCCTGGAGCACTTCCCTCAGCGGCTGTGAAGGAACATCACCGACCGCAATCCTCTTGATGTCGGCAACCGCGGCGGCCGAATTCATGAAATAGGTGCGGTGCAGGCGACGCGCATCCAGTAGAACATCGACCAGCCGCGAGCTGCCGTCAAGGCGCCCGAAGGTCCAGTCGTTCGCCCGCCACGACTCCTTGTAGAAGGCGCCGAAGTGCGCGAGCTGGATGCCCAGGAGCTTTTCCTTTGCCACGCTCGGCCCGCCCAGTTCGCTGGCGTTGTTGCCGCTGACCTGCACCAGTTCGATGAGGGTGTCCGCATTCAGGTCGTCATGGTCGTTGAAGGCAAATTCGACGACCTCCAGTTGCAGCAGGATGTCCAGCGCGTAGCGCGCCGGGTCGGTGATGGCGTCGACGTTTTGCGAGTCATCGGCCGTGCCCCGTTGCGGTGGCGTCAGCAGCTTGCAAAGCGCCTCCAGCGACTCGACGGTGGCGCCATCGGTGGGTCGAAGCGGGCTGCTCGTCGCGTCGCGCGCGGCGAGTTCGGCCGCCAACGCCAGGCCGCGAGCCGAGGCTTGCTGGATCGTTTTCGCGATTCTGTAAGCGAGTTCAGCGCACTTCTTCTTTCGGGTGTCGGCGACGATGTCCGCGAACAGGCAGTCGACCAGGTCGAAGTGCCAGGTTCGCAGCTCTGAGCACGAAAACTTGTTGGCGAGGGCCAGCTTGGCCAGTGCGGGCAAATGACAGTCCACGATGCGCCGCCAGTCGTCGCGCTCGCGCTCGCGCAGGACTTCGATTTCCTTGATGACGTTGAAGGCCTCGCTCCACCAGGCCGTGATCGGGTCGGCATTCGCATTGGCTGCCCGGGTCGGGACGTCATGGACGTCCGGGTCGCCCCAGTCGTTGACGAACGTGTGTTGTCTGGCGGGAAGCCTGCTCCGGAAGGTTGCGCTGTCTCCCGCCTTGGGCAGATCGGCCAGCGACTGGATCATCCGCAGCATGTTCATCAACACCTTGGCTGAGAACTCCACCGGGAACATGCCCCACTGCCATCGCGCGGTCTCTTCCATGGCCTCGTCACGCAAGGCGGGGCTGCTCCTGGGTGGCCAGGGGCATGTTTCTGGCAGCCATCCGTCGCCTCCTGCAAGGACGAAGTCGGCGCGCAACGTATCCCGCCCGTTCTTGCCGATCAGGCGAAGCGCTGGCGACATGTCGTTGTTGCGAGACACGCCCGCCGTGATCGGGTAATAGACGAACTGATCGAAGGTGGTATTGAGTCTTCGCTCGCGGTACACGTCGAAAAGGTTGCTCGCGAGCTGCTGCAGCGGCGGGACGAAGCAGGCGACGACGCCGGGGCGGGTAAAGGCCTTGGCGATCGCCAGCACGCTTTCGTGGCGGGTGCGCACATGCTCGTTGTGCTCCTTGATTTCGTGCAACTGGTCGGCCACGGACTGCGAACCGGGGATGCCGACCAGTGCTGCCGAGACGACGCGGGACATGGCGGGCATGGGCGGGTCGTCCTTCGTGGCCGTTTTGATCTTGAAGGCGGGGCCGTCGCCCGGGTCTGGATTGACGTACATGAGCACGCGCCGCACGCCCACCGAGCGCGGCATGCTGAAGATGCCCTCGCGGGCCCCGCGAAAGGGTTTGTTGTCCAGCACGCCGCCGTCCACCACATAGCGCGGGGTGGGGAGGCTTTCGCGGTAGTAGTTCCGAAGGTGGGACTTCTCGGGCACCAGCGAAGGCTCGAAGGCAAAAGGAAAAGAGGCGGTGGACCGCGCCGCCCTGGCCAGCGCGCGCACGACAGAGTCCTTGTCCGCGAAGTCGTCCGGCGCGCCGAGCACATGCCTGAAGTGAAAATAGGAGCGGTAATCCACGTCGTGCAGGGCGGTGCCGAGGTCGTCAGTGTTCTGGCCTTGGTAACCGCTCAACAGGGTTGCGGTGAGCTTGAGGTCGATCGGCATCTGGTCGATCGTCTGGGGCGGGTTCTTGCTGGCAAGCGACTCGAAGGCCTTGAGGATCTCGGGCAGGAAAAAGCCTTCGCCATCGAGGAGCGACCCGTCATCGTTTTTGGCCAGCGGCGGGCGAAGCATTCGATCGAAGGCCCCCACATTCAGCCACACGTCCCGCAGTTCGGCAAAGTTGCCGCCGTATTGCGTGGCCAACGCAAGTGCCGCGCCATTGATGCCACCGGCACTGGTGCCGCTGATGACGTCGACGCGCGCTGTCGTGTTCGTCATCTGCAACAGGCTGCGATAGACGGGGTGGCTTTGCGTGATCAGCCTGAAGATCTCCTGCGTTACGCCGCCGATCCAGACCGCCAGGCTGACGCCTCCGTTCATGACGAGTGCGATTCTCAGTTCTTCGGTCGCACTGTCGTTGGGCATATGACTCATGGGTTTCCTCCGGTTGTCGGGGATTTCCGTCGGCCGCGTCGATCTTCGTGGCCTGCGCCTCAGGTCGTCATCCTTCAGGTGAGGGAGAAAGCTCGTGTTGCCAAGGAGAGCGGACGGCCTTGCGCAACCGCGAGTGGCCGGCGGCGTCTGCAACCGCCTCACCCATGCAACGCCTTCGCCAGGCTGCAAGCAATATCCCCCGCAACCAGCGGCTTCGCCAGCACATCCTGCACGCCGATCTCCCGCGCACGCGTGGTCAGTGCCGGCGTGACGTAGCCGCTCATCAGCAGGATCGGGATGTCCGGCCGGATACGTCGCAGTTCTCGGGCCAGTTCGGAGCCGGTCATCTCGGGCATCGCCTCGTCCGATAGCACGGCCTGATAGCGGTCGGGCGTGGCCCTGAAGCTTGCGAGTGCTGCGGTGCTGGAGGCGAAGCCCACCGGCTCGTAGCCGAGGCCGGCCATCATCTCCTCCCCAAGCCGCACCAGCGGTTCCTCATCGTCGACCAGCAGCACGGTTTCACCGGCGCCGGACGGTACCTCCTGCGGTGCACTGGCGGGGGCTTTCACGGTGCGATCCCACGGCACGAACACCGTCATCGTCGTGCCGTGCCCCACCTGGCTCTGCACCTCGATCCCGCCGCCCAGGTCCGTCACGATGCCATGCACCAGCGACAGCCCCAGCCCGGTGCCCACACCCACTTCGCGCGTTGTGAAGAAGGGATCGAAGATGCGCTCGACCACGCTTGGCGCGATGCCGGCGCCGCTGTCCTCCACCACGAGCCGAACGTACTTGCCGGGCGGCAGCGTGCTGGTCGTGACGACCAGCGGTTGCGTCGGCTCGACGGTCGTGACGCCGACACGCAATGTGCCGGATGAACGCATCGCCTGCGCCGCGTTCGCGCACAGGTTCACCACCACCTGATGCAGTTGCGTCGGGTCGCCCATGATCGCGGCGTCGCCCACCTCGATGTGCTGTTCGAGCACCATGCCCGAGGGCAGCGAGGCCGCGACCACCTCCAGCGCTTCGGCCACGATGGTCTGCACGTGCACCGGCACGCGCTCGCCGACGCCGCTGCGGCTGAAAGCGAGGATGCGTTCCACCAGCGACTTGGCGCGCATCGCGGCGCTCATGGCTGCGTCGATGTGGCGTTGCTGCGCGGTGCCGGGCGTGGCTTCCTTCTGCGCCATCTCGCCATAGCCGAGGATGGCCGCGAGGATGTTGTTGAAGTCGTGCGCGATGCCGCCCGCCAGTGTGCCAATGGCTTCGAGCTTCTGCGCCTGGCGCAGTTGGGTTTCAAAGCGATCGCGGTCTTCCTCGGCCTTGCGGCGGTCGGTCACGTCTTCCATCGAACCGGCCACGCGGTAGGCGCGCCCGCGGGCGTCGCGCACGGCCACGCCGCGCTGGCGGTACCAGTGCCATTCGCCCGATGTGTGGCGGATGCGGTACTCGCAGCTGAAGTGCGGTGTCATGCCACGCAGATGTTGCGAGAGCGCCTGCCGCATCGCGGCTTCGTCGTCGGGATGGTATTGGCCGCTGGCGATCCATTCGCGCCGGGGGCGCAGCGGCTCGCCGGGCTCGCGGCCCAGCAGCGTTTGCGCACGCGCGGAGAGAAACAGCATGTCGCGCCGCAGGTCCCAGTCCCACAGCCCTTCATTCGATCCTGCCACCGCGAGCTGGTAGCGCTCCTCCGATTGGCGCAAGGCCTGCTCGACACGCTTTTGCGCGTCGATGTCGCTGGACGAACCGGCCCAGCGAATGGCCCGTCCTTCCGCGTCGCGCACCGACTTGCCGCGGATGCGCACCCAGCGGTATTCGCCGTCCGGATGGCGCACGCGGTACTCGCCGTCGCGCACTTCGACTTCGCCGCGCATATGACGCTCGACATCGTCGGCATAGCGCTGTTCGTCGTCCGGATGCAGGTGGAGCAGTGCCAACCATTCGGCGCGGGTTCGCACGGTCTGATCCGACTGCACACCGCAGATCTGCATCGCCCGCGGCGAGGTGAACATGCGGTCATTGACGATGTCCCAGTCGCTCACGCCGTCCTTCGAGCCTTCCGCTGCGAGCGCGAAGCGTTCCTCGCTTTGCCGCAGCGCCTCCTCTGCGCGTCGGCGCGTATCGACGTCGCTGATCGACCCCGCCATGCGCACCGCGCCGCCGGAGCCGTCGCGCACGCAGACGCCGCGCACCCGCACCCAGCGGTAGACGCCGTCCGGATGCAGCACGCGGTATTCCTCTTCGTAGGCGGGCGTCTTGCCGGAGAGGTGGTCGTCGAGCGCGGACCAGCGGATGGCTTCGTCGTCCGGGTGGCAATGGATCTTGCTGAACCAGTCTTTCGCGGGCTCCGATTCCGGCCCCGGCCCCATGCCCAGCAGTTCGCGCGCACGCGGTGAGCCGAACATGCGGTTGTTCGCGTGATCCCAGTCCCAGATCCCGACGTCGGAGCCGCTCACCGCCAGCGCGAAGCGCTCGCGCGCCGCTTCGAGCGAACGGCGGGTGGTGTCGATCCGCTTGAGATGGCGGGCGGCCAGCGCGAGCAGCGCCGCGGCGAGGCCCGCCAGCGCCAGCGTGCGGATGGCCGAACTGATCGCCTCTTCGCGCCACGGTGCCAGCACGGCGGAGACATCGCGCGTAATGGCGATGACCAGCGGATAGTCCGGCACGGCTTGCAGCGAGCCGAAGCGTTCCACGCCGTCGATGGGGCTCACCGTGCGGACTGGGCCAGCGCCACCGGCCTGTGCGGCCAGCAACTCGTCGGACAGCGGCAAGCGCTTGCCCAGCGATGCATCGGCACTCGGCTGGCGCGCGAGCAGCATGCCGTCGCGCCGCAGCAGCGTGATCTTGGTGCTGGGTTCGCCCTGCACGTCGCGGTAGAACTGCTGGAAATAGTCGACGCGCCCGCGCGCACCCACGGCGCCGGCGAACTTGCCGTCGGCCGTTTCGAGCCTGCGCGCCATCGGAAACACCACCGCGTGATCGATCGGACTGACCGTGACGTTGCCGATCAGCAGCTTGCCGGTCATGTCTTCGCGCGCGGCCAGGAAAACATCGACGTTCGCGGCGTTGGGCACGCCCTCGGGCAGCGGGTGCCGCAGCGAATTGGCGCGGGCGATGCCGTCGGCGCGCACCATCACCAGTCCGTCGATCTGCACCAGGCCCACGGCCTGGTCGCGCAGGTAGGCATGGAGCGCGGCCGGCGACATGGCATCGACCACGCCCTGGCGGTACTGGTCCTGGATGTGGCGCAGCACGACGTCGACGGCTTGCAAGGTGCGGGCTGTCTGCTCGGCGATGGTGCGGGCCTGCGTGTCCAGTTCGCTGCCGGTCTGTGTGATGGTGGCGCGATAGCCGCGCACGATGTCGAGCGCGGCAAAGCCCATGATCGCCAGGATGAACAGCGCCCCGATCCACGGCACGCTGCGCCGCAGCGAGCGTTGTTCCAGCCAGCCGTCGAGGGACTTGGGGAATTTCATGGCAGCGGCGGTTTCGAGACGCGGCGAACGACGGCCGTCAGCGCCTCACGCCGCACCGGCTTGGGCAGCACGCCGGCCACGCCCAGCGAGCGTGCCAGTTCACCGCAGGCCTCGACACTGGCGTGGAACATGGCCGAGAGCATCAGCACCGGCGTGCCGGCGTGTTCGGCCGCGATGCGGCGCAAGGTCGCGGCGCCGTCGCGACGCGGAAAGGCCACGTCCACCAGCACCAGGTGGAAGGGCGCGCAGGCGCTGCGCGTGCTTTCGTCGGCCACCCGCCATCCCGCCTCGCTCAGCCACTCGCGCAGCAGCTCGAAGGTCTGGCGTTCGGCGTCGATGACCAACACCGTGGGTGCCGTCGTGTTCATGGTCGCCCTGGCGCGCCGCGGGGGCGCGTGGCTGGCGTTCGGGGGCACATCGTGATCTCCGCAGCGTCGTTGGATGCTTCATTGAGTCCTCGATCCGTTGCGCCTGCGTTGCAGGACGACAGCGCGAAGATTACATCTGCAATCGGGCGCTTGGCGAGAGCCGGCACAGGCATCGCCCAAACCGTTTCGACGCGTCTACGATATTGGCCGCGCAGGCCCGGCAAGGCGCCTGCTGCCTGTGATTGCAGACCACCAGAGGGGGTCATCATGGAAATAGTTGCAAGCGTGTTGCCGCATGTGCTGGCGCTGGACGACGATCCCGCCGTCCGCGAGCTGATTGCCGAATACCTGGCCGACAACGAACTGCGCGTGACGGCGGTGGCGTCGGGCCGCGAGCTCAATGAAGTCATGGCGCGCGAGACGGTCGACGTCGTGATCCTGGACGTTCGCCTGCCCGGCGAAGACGGCATGCAGATCGCCCGGCGCCTGCGCGAGGAATCGCAGATCCCGATCCTGATGCTGACGGGCCGGGTGGACGAAGCCGACCGCGTGATGGGGTTGGAACTGGGCGCCGACGACTACCTGACCAAGCCCTTCAGCCCGCGCGAACTGCTGGCGCGCGTGCGTGCATTGCTGCGGCGCGCCAGGGCCCGCGCCAACGTGGCCCAGGAGATTGCCAAGGTGCGGGCCTACCGCTTTGGCGAGTGGGAACTCAACGTCGGTCTGCGGCGGCTGAAGTCGGCGCAGGGTGAGCCGGTGGAACTGACCAATGGCGAGTTCAGCCTGCTCACCGCCTTTCTTTCCGCGCCGCGCCGGGTGTTGACGCGCGACCAGTTGCTGGAACTCTCCCGCATGCACAACGCCGAGGTGTATGACCGCTCCATCGACGTGCAAATATTGCGACTGCGCCGGAAGATCGAAGCCGATCCGGCGCATCCGCAATACATCCGCACGGAGCGCGGCGCCGGCTACCTTTTCGACGCGCCTGTTGATGCGCTGAGGTAGCCGGTCTCCTAGTGCCCGGCTTGCGTCATGTCGACGCTGCGGCTGGGCTTGGGCGCGATCCAGATCACCACTGCAGATAGCACAAAGGCCGCTGCGACCAGCCACATGATCTGGTTGGTCGCCAACATCACGCTCTGACCTTGCAGCATGTTGTCCATCACGCTGCGCACCTGATCGCCCGTGAAGCCGGAGGCGGCGAGCTTGTTCGCCGTCTCGCCCATCGGGTCCATCATGCCCACCATCTCGGCGTGCAGTGCGCTGGTGCGGTCCTCCCACATCGTCGTGACCATGGAGGTCGCGAACGCGCCGGACAGCGTGCGCATGAAGTTCTGCAAGCCCGCGCCCGCGGCCGTCTCATGCTCCTCGACGCTGCCCAGCGTGAGCGCGGTGAGCGGCACGAAGAAGAAGGGCAGGCCCAGGCCCATGAGGATCAGCGGAATCGCGATCTGCCAGTAGGTCATGTCGGTGGTCGCGACGGTGCGCATCACCATCACGCCCGCCAGCAGCAGCAGCCCTGCAAAGATGAGCTTGCGCGGGTCCACCTTCGCGATCAGCTTGCCGGCGATCGGCGCGCAGAACACGGCGAGCACGCCCGACCATGCCGTCGTCAGCCCTGCCCAGGTGGAGGTGTAGCCCATGTACGACTGCAGCCACAGCGGTGTCAGTACGTTGGCGGCGAACATCGCGCCGAAGCCCAGCGAGATGGTGATCACGCCCGCCGTGAAGCCCCGGTGGCGGAACACGCGCAGGTCGACGATGGGGTGCTTCTCGGTGAACTCCCAGATCAGGAAGGCCACGAAGCCCACCGCCGCGACGATGGCCAGCAGGCAGATCTCGGTCGAGGCGAACCAGTCATGCTCCTTGCCAAGATCAAGCATCAATTGCAAGGCGCCGACAAAGATGATGAGCAGCACCAGCCCGACGGTGTCGATGGGTGCGCGCAGCAGCGGTGACTCGTAGCGCTTGAGCATGCGCCATGCGATGGGGGCGACGAGCATGGCGATCGGCACGTTGATGAAGAAGATCAGCGGCCACGAGAAGCTGTCGCACAGCCACCCGCCCAGGATCGGCCCGAGGATGGGCGCTACCAACGTCGTCATGGCCCACAAGGCCATCGCGGCCGGCGCCTTGTCCTTCGGGAAGATGCGCAGCAGCAGCGTTTGCGACAGCGGCATCAGCGAACCGCCCGACAGCCCCTGCAACACCCGCCCCAATACCAGCATGCCCAGCGAGTTGGAAACCCCGCACAGGGCCGAGCAGGCGCCGAACAGCAGCATGGCGGTGGCGAACACCCGCACCGCGCCAAAGCGCCCGGCTATCCAGCCGGTCAGCGGCACGATGATCGCCTCGGCCACCGCATAGGAGGTGATCACCCAGGTGCCCTGGCTGCTGCTGATGCCCAGGCTGCCGGCGATGTTGGGCACCGAGACGTTGGCGATCGTCATGTCCAGCACCGCGATGAAGTTCGCGGCCGCCAGCACGATGGCCGCCAGCCACAGCATGCCGCCTTGCAATGGTTGCTCGGCGTCTGGCACGGGATGCAAATTGCGCGACATGGCGGTCCCTTCAATGCACGCTGCGCGTGTCGATGGTGGCGTGCATGGACAGGCCCACCTGCAGCGGGCGCTTTGCCAGCTCCTCCGGATCAAGGCGGATGCGCACCGGCAGCCGTTGCACGACCTTGATCCAGTTGCCCGTCGCGTTCTGCGCAGGGATGGTCGCAAAGGCCGCACCGGTGCCGCCGGCCAGCCCTTCGACCACGCCGTGGTAGGCCACCTTCTTGCCATAGCGGTCGGATTCCAGCTTGACCGGCTGGCCGATGCGCACGCGGTCGAGCTGCACTTCCTTGAAGTTCGCGTCCACATGCATGTCGCCCACCGGCACGACCGAGAGCAACGCCGCGCCGGGCTGCACCTGCTGGCCCAGCTGCACCGTGCGCTTGGCGATCACGCCGTCGACCGGCGCGCGCACCACCGTGCGTTCGAGGTTCACGCGCGCCTGGTCGCGACGGGCGCGAGCCAGTGTGACTTCGGGGTTGGTGTCCTCGGTGGCGTCGGCGATGAGCACTGCATTGGCTTCGCGCGAGCCGATCGCGGCCTTGTGATTGGCACGCGACTGCAGGGCGTTGGCCTGTGCTGCGACCAGGTTCGCCTGCGCGGTGTCGAAGGCATTGCGTGCCTTGGTCAGTTCATCGCCCGACACCGAGCCCGAGTCGGCCAGGGCCTGGCGCCGCGAGAGGTCGACGCGTGCACGTTCGAAGTCGGCTTGCGCGGACGCGACCTGCGCGGCAGCGCGCTGCTGGTCGGAAACGCGTGCGGCGATCTGCGCAGCGAGGCTGGTGTCGCTGGCGACATAGCCACGCACGCGGCGCACTGCACGGCCCAGTTCCGCCTCGGCCTGGTCGAGCGCCAGCCGGGCGTCGGTGTCGTCGAGCACGACGACCACATCGCCGCGCTGCACGGCCTGCGTATCGGCCACGCGCACCTCGCGCACGATGCCGCTGATGGCGGGCGTGACCTGCGCTGTCTCGGTCGCGGCATAGGCGTTGTCGGTCGAGATGAAGCGCGAGGCGTGGATGTATTCGTAGGCGCCGTAGCCTATGCCGGCCGCCAGCATCGTCAAGCCCAGCATCGCGAAGAGGCGCTTGCGCGTCGGGCCGGCGGGCTTGGCTTCATCTTCATGCGTGGCGATGGCTTCGCCAGCGGCTTGCAGCAGTTCGGATTGCATCTTGGACATGGTGGGCTCCTGTGGGGTTGCGAGAGGGGTTCAGTTCCGGGCCGTGGCATAGCCGCCACCAAGGGCGCGGACGAGGGCGACATCGAGCGAGAAGGCGCGCGATTGCAGGTCACTCTGCGTGCGCATGTTGGCCAGCAGCGTGTCCTCGGCGGACAGCACTTCGAGGTAGTTCGAGAGGCCGCCTTCGTAGCGGTTGTTCTGCAGCCGCCAGGCTTCGCGCGCGGCGCCGACGGCTTCGTCGGTGCGCGCCAGTTGTGGCCCCAGCGCCTTCTGGCTCACGGTCGCATCGGCCACGTCCTGCAAGGCCTGGACGACGGCGCCGTCGTAGCTGGCCACCGCCTGCGCATAGTCGGCGTTGGTGCCGCCCAACTGCGCACGCAGCCGGCCGCCATCGAAGATCGGCAGGGAGATGGCCGGGCCGACGCTGCCGATGGAAGAGCCGCTCTTGCCCAGCATGTCCAGCCCCAGCGATTGCACGCCGATGAAGGCGACGAGGTTGACGTTCGGGTAGAACGCGGCGCGTGCCTGGTCGATGCGCCTGGCGGCGGCTTCGGCACGCAGGCGGGCGGCCACCACGTCGGCGCGGCGGCCGATCAGCTCGGCTGGCAACTGTTGCGGCAGGCCGAAGGCGCGTTGCAGGCGCACGGTCGGCCGCGTGATGGCCAGCGCGCGATCGGGCCCGGCACCGAGCAGCGCCGCGATGCGGTTGCGTTGCAGCGCCAATTGCTCTTCGATGGACAAGACCTCTGCCTGTGAAGAAGCACGACGCGCATCCACCTGCTTGACGCTCGGCAAGGTTTCCAGGCCGTTGTCGAAGCGGCGTGCCAGCAGGTCGGCGGTCTTGCTGCGAACGGTGAGCGCCGCATTCGCCGTGTCGAGCGCGGCATGCTCGCGTGCCAACTCCGCATAGGCCGAGGCGATGGAGGTCGAGAGGATGATCCGTGCCTGCGCCGCATCGGCGCGCGCCGCGTCGGCATCCGAGGTCGCGGCGGCCAGCGCTGCGCGGTTCTTGCCCCAGAAGTCGATCTCCCAGGAGAAGTCCAGCGTGGCGCGGCCGTAGTCCTTCCAGCCTTCGGGCGTGGCGTTGCGCGGGCTCAGGTAGTTGTAGCTCTGCTTCTGGCCGGTGATCGCGGCGTTGGCGCTGATCTGCGGCATCAGCGCGGCGTCGGCCGTCTGCACGAAAGCCTGTGCCTTGCGCAGGCGGGCGTCGGCGGCTGCGACGCTGGGCGCGTCGGCCAGCGCTTCGGTGATGAGCTGGTCGAGTTGCGGGTCTTCGTAGGCATGCCACCAGGTATCGGCGGGCCATGCCACCGAAGCTGCCGTGAAGCTCTGTGCGGTGGCGTACTGCGTGACCGGCTTGACCTGCGGCCCCGCCTCGCGCGCCGGCAACTGGGCGCAGGCGGAGATCACGGCGGTGGCAATGGTTGCGAGTGCGACCGTGAGGGGGCGGCTTGTACCGGACTGCCTTGGATTCGATGACTTGTCGTTCATGGGATGTCGCGCTCCATGCGATGGGTTGCTGATGGAGGCGAACTGTGCGGACGGCGCGTTGTGGCCACATTTCGCGGCGGCGCACGCTGTATGTCAGTTGAAATCAAGCGGGTGCCGGACCGACATGTGCGATGCGTTGTCGCCCCCTAAATTGATCGCTCACACCAGACAACCGAATGGAGCACAGCGATGCAATACCTCACCTACCGCGGCACGGTCTATCCCTGGCAGTGCGACCACATGGGTCACATGAACGTCATGTGGTACACGGGCAAGTTCGACGAGGCGGGCTGGCAGTTCTTCGGCTCGCTCGGGCTCACGCCGGCCTGGCTGAAGGATGCGGGGCGCGGCATGGCGGCGGTCGAGCAGCTGACGCAGTACCGGCGCGAGTTGCATGCAGGCGACCTGGTGTCGATCCATTCGAAACTGATCGAAGTCAAGGACAAGGTGCTGCGCATCCGCCACGAGATGCGCCGCGGCGATCGGGCGGACAACGTGGTCGCGGTGAGCATGCTGACGGCCGTGTTCATGGACGCGGCGGCGCGCAAGGCCATCGCGTTTCCGCCAGCGATGGCCGATGGCTGGCGCGAGGCGGCAGGTCTGCCGCTTGCGGATCACACGGAGGCCTCATGAAGACCGAACCGGAACCGGACAGGCAGCGCGCATCAGGCGCGCTCGCGAGGCTGGGACGGCGCTGGAAGATGATGGCCATCATGCTGTTCGAGAAGGATGGCCTCTCCACCTTCTTCCAACATGCCCGTAACGTGTTGACGGGCGCCGGAGTCGTTGGTGCCGGGGTGTACGCGATCAACCATGGCGGCACGACGCCAATTTTCGGCATGTGGTCGATCCACTTCGCGGGCTACGCGATCGCCACATTGGGCGCGGTGCTGCTGGCGCTGAACCTGTTCGACGGGCTGCGCCGCCTGACCCGCATGCACCAGCCGAAGTTCCTGAAGCTGGCCGCGGTCCTGGTCTATGTGGCGCTGTCGATTCGGCTCACGCAGGTCATCCTGTATCTGCGCGCGCCACTGTGAGTGCTTTCCCTCTCTCGCCGGGGGAGGGCAGGGTGAGGGCATGCGGCGGTGGAACAGGCCAGCCTGTCGTTCAGGACCGCGAGCCCTCACCCCATTTCCCAGAGGCAGAGGGAGTGAAGCGGCGTCAGAAGACCAGCGTCGCGGTCGCCATCAGCTTCTTGTGGCTGCTCGGTCTGCGAGAAGTGATAGCCCGAGATGATTGGCGAGACGTAGAGGTCGAACACATTGGACGCAACGTGCTGCGCGCTGCCCTGGCGCGTGCCGGCCGTGAGGTTGGCGTCGCCGGGTTCAGGGTCAGTCGCATCGCTCGATTCGTCATGTGGCTCTCCGGACACACACGACCGCGCTTTGCGGTGTATGGGGCTAGGCCGGCAAGAACGTGGACTAGCTCGGGGCGTAAATCAGCACCAAGGTGCAATTGGCTGCCCGCGGGCGTCGGTCTACCGTTTCCCGAAGCGCCGATGCCAGCCCCTCCGGAGACAAGAACATGAAGGCCCCCGCGGTCAACCTGAGATACAGCGCCGTGTGGTCGGCCGTCGGCCTGCTCATCTGCGGCAATGCCGCACGCGCTGCTTGCACGCCCACGCTCACGCCGGGCCCAGGGCAGACGGTGACCTGCGACAGCAGCAATCCGAATCCGGTCACGTCGCCGCTGGTCTCGCAGCCGGGCGCGAGCGGTGTCACGGTCAATGTGCAGTCGGGCGCGCAGTTCAACGTCAGCGGCGGCGATGCGGTGACGCTGGGCGGGGGCGGGGCCATCAACAACAGCGGCCTGGTGCAGGGTGGGCGCGGCTTGGTGAGCGCGGGCCCGACGACCATCGGCAACCCTGGATCGGTAGACGGATTCAACGGGCCGGGCGTGACGATGTCGGGGCCGGGAAACTCGGTGCTCGACAACAGCGGGCGGATCAACGGCAGCGGCACCGCCGTGCAGCTCGACAGCGTCGCGAACTTCATACTGACGGTGAACAACAGCGGCAACGGCTCCATCAACGGCAACATCACGGGCACGGGCGATGGCGCGATCGCGATCACGCAAGGCGCCAACCTCAACGGCGGGATCACGATCACCGGCACCGGGAACAACTCGCTGACGACGCTGGGCGGGCGCCAGGTCAACGGCGCGGTGTCGCTGGGCGGGGCTGCCAACAACGTGGTCAACGGCGGGGCGTTCAACCAGGGCCTGTCGCTCATCGGAATCTCCAGCAACACGGTCGTCAACCAGGCGGGCGCCACGATCAACAACGGCCTGCGGATCAATGGCAGCGGCGTGAACCAAGTGGACAACGCGAACACCATCCAGAACGGCGTCACGTTCACCGGCGACGGGCAGAACCGGCTCAGCAACGCTGCGAATGCGACGATCAACGGCGACATCGTCAGCAATGGCGCGGCGCGGAACTTCATCGACAACGCCGGTCTCGTCAACAACTCGATCCGGCTGGGCTCGGGCGACGACACGGTGATCAACCGCGTGGGTGGCCGGGTGATCAGCCTGGAGGCCGATGCCCTTGGCAACACGATCAACGGTGTGATCGATGAAGGGGATGGCAACGACACCTTCACGATGGTGGGCGGCACGGTCAACAACCAGGTGCTGCAGGGGGCAGGCGACGACACGGCGACCATCTCCGACGGGACGATCACGCAGGCCGTCAACACCGGAAGCGGGAACGACCGGTTGCTCTGGAGCGGCGGGCAGATCGGCAGCCTGGCCATGGAGGATGGCGACGATGTCGCGACCTTCCGCAACCTCACGTCGAGCAACTTGCGGCAGATCCAGGTCGATGGCGGGCAGGGCAACGACCAGCTCATCCTCGACAACACGGCGGCCGACAACGTGCAGCGCTTCGTCCGCTGGGAACGCATCGACCTGACGAACCGTTCGCAGCTGACCTTCAACAGCACGCTGACATTGGGCGACAGCGGCTCGGGCACCGGGACGCTGTCCATCGACCCGACCAGCACCGTCTTCGCAGGCAATGGAACGCATGTGATCGCGCCCTTCCTGGCGGGGCAACGGGTGACGGTGATCAACGCCGGATTGATCGACATGACCAACGGCAGTTCCGGGGCCGGCGACTCGCTGCGCATCGTGGGCAACCTGGTGGGGCAGGGCGGCGTGATTGCGCTGCACACGGTGCTGGCAGGCGATGGGGCGCCGTCGGACACTGTGGTCATCGATGGGGGCACGACGTCGGGGCTGAGCTTGCTGCGCATCGTCAATGCGGGCGGTCAGGGCGCTTTCACCACGAGCGACGGCATCCGGGTGGTCCAGACCGTGAATGGGGCCACGAGCGAGGCCTCGTCGTTTGCACTGTCGAACCGTGTGGTTCAGGGGCCTTTCGAGTACCGGTTGTTCCAGGGCGGGAAGCAAGCGGCGGCGGATCCGAGTTGGTATCTGCGCTCGGCGCAGATCGGGCCGACGCCGCCGCCGTCACCTTCGCCTTCACCTTCACCTTCACCCCCTGCACCGCCGTCGCCTCCCGCGCCGGCGCCCACGCCCGCACCGGCCCCTGCGCCCACGCCGGCCCCTGCGCCCACGCCGGCGCCTGCACCCACGCCGGCCCCTGCGCCCACGCCGGCTCCTGCACCCACGCCGGCTCCTGCACCAGCGCCCACGCCCGCACCAGCGCCCACGCCAGCCCCCGCACCGGCGCCTACGCCCGCACCAGCGCCCACGCCCGCACCAGCGCCTACACCCGCACCAGCGCCCACGCCCGCACCAGCGCCAGCGCCAGCACCGGCGCCTACGCCCGCCCCAGCCCCAACACCGACGCCAGCCCCAGGGCCTGGTCCGTCACCCACACCACCTCCGGCACCCGAACCGGCGCCTTCGCCCACACCGGCTCCGGCTCCCACACCAGCCCCGGCCCCCACACCAGTACCTTCGCCGCCACCCTTGCCCGACCGCCCCCTGTACCGCCCCGAGGTCGGCGCCTACCTGACCAACCAGCGCCAGGCCGGCAGCATGTTCCTCCACAGCCTGCATGACCGCCTCGGCGAGCCGCAGTGGGTCGAATCGCAGGGCTTCAACCCGCAATCCAGCCAACCCCGCTCCGGCTGGCTGCGCGTCGTCAACAAGCAGACCAAGGCCACATCCGCCGACGGCAACTTCTCGATCGACGGCGACAGCACCTTGATGCAGGGCGGCGGCGATATCGCGCGCTGGGCCGTGGGCGGCGAGACCGGCCGGCTGCACCTCGGTGCCATGCTCGGCTACGGCAGATCGAGCAGCGAGGCCCGCGCGGACGGCAACCCCGCGCAGGCCCGTGGCAAGGTCGAAGGCTGGAACCTGGGCGCCTATGCCACCTGGTACCAGAACGATGCGAGCAAGCTCGGCTGGTACGTCGACGCTTGGGGCAGCTATGGCTGGTTCCACAACACGGTGGAAGGCGACACGCTGCCCGACGTCAAGTACAACGCCAAGGCCCTCACGCTCTCCGGCGAGACCGGCTACGCGTTCATGCTTGCGAGCACGGGCTGGGTGCTCGAGCCACAAGCCCAGCTCATCTACCTGAAGTACGACGAGGACAACATCACCGAGCCCAACGGCACGCAGGTCAGCGGCAGGGACGGCAGCGGCTGGCTGTCGCGACTCGGTGTGCGAACGTACCGGACCTGGGTGCGCGAGGACGGCCGCAAGCTGCAGCCGTACTTCACGCTCAACTGGTGGCACGACGGCGTCGACAACACGCAGGTCTTCAACCAGCTCGCGTTTCGGTCCTTGTACCCCGGCGACCGCTACGAGGCCAAGCTCGGCCTCAATGCCGACCTGGCGCGTGGCTGGACCGCATGGGGCAACCTGGGCTACCAGTGGGGCAGCCAGGGCTACAAGTCGACGACCGTGAGGCTCGGGGCGAAGTACACGTGGTAGCGGACCACTGCGCTCAGGTCAACGCAGGAAGTAGTCGACGCCCGCGGGCGCCTTGCTCCGGCCGCGCGCCGGTACCTTGCGCGTGACCGGTGCACCGAACCCGCCGCCCGCATAGTCCACCAGGTCCTGTGCCACGTTGCTCAGTGCACGGGTGGCCTCGTCTGCGCGGCTCCAGCGCGCGAGGCCGAGGGTCACGTTGTCCTTGGCCCGGGAAAAGCGATCGTTCATCACGCCGGTCGGAACATCCGGCAGGGCGGCGTGCAGCAGCCTGAAGAGGCGCAGGAAACCGGTGAGCTTGCTGCGGTCGATGAGGTCGGTGCGGAGGATGCGCGGATTCAGCACCGACTGCGCCAGCACCTGGACATAGTCGCTGCCCCACGGCGTGGACGCGATCGTCTGCTGCCAGGGCAGCACGACGGCCTCGAACACGTCGCGCACGGAGCCGGCGCGGCCTTCGCGCTCGATCGTGTCGAGCATCTCGTTTCGCAATGTGTTGATGGGCTCCAGCCGCGTGTTGAGCACATGGGCCACGATGGCCGCACGCGGGCCGAAGTGGTAGTGCAGGGCGGAGGCAACGGTGGCCAACGGTCAGGCTTGGACGACAATCCCCCTCCGCACTTTTTCGGAGACAGGAGAGACCATGGACGACGACCCGATCCTGACCATCGAAGAACGCACGGCGATCAACAAGGGCCGCTGGTTCAGCATGCTCTCGCCCACGCTGCGGCACGACATCCTGCGCTGCGCGGTGGTCCGGCGCTTCGAGGATGGTGAACTCATCGCGGCGCGGGGCGATCCGGCCGAGCAGTGGTTCGGCTGCGCCAAAGGGGCCGTCCGTGCCAGTTCGACGACGGTGACCGGCAAGCAGATCACGCTGACCTACATGGAGCCCGGCAGCTGGTTCGGCGACGTGGAGATGTTCGATGGCGACCGTCGGCCGCACGACACCTTCGCGCATGGCGACACCACCGTGCTCTGCGTCGCGCGCGCGGATTTCCAGAAGATCCTGTCAACGCATGCGGAGCTGTACGAAGCCTTGACGCGCTTGCAGGCCCGGCGTATCCGGCAGCTCTTCGGGCTGGTGGAGGACCTCAACACGCTGCCACTGCGCGCGCGCCTGGCCAGGCAACTGATCCACCTGGTGCGCAGCTACGGCGTGCCGAGCCTGGAGGATGCCAGCCAGATGCGCATCGGGCTGCATCTTGCGCAGGAAGAACTGGCGCAACTATTGGGTGCGTCGCGCCAGCGAGTGAACCAGGAGCTCAAGGCGATGGAGCGCGAAGAGGTCATCCGGCTCGAATCGGGTGGACTGGTGGTGCGCGATCGTGCGGCGATGATGCGCATCTCCAACGAGTCTTGACGCCGGCTCAGTCCACTTTTGCGCCCGAGACTTGCACCAGCCGCTCGATCATCGGCCCGGTCGCATCGAAGTTCTTGCGGAACTCCACCGAGCTGTTGCCGATGCCGACCAGTCCGAAGGCCTGGAAGCGCGCCTTCATCGCGACGGTCTGCACGGCCGCTCGCGTCTCCTTCTCCAGCCGTGCCAGCACGGCCGGCGGCGTCTTGGCAGGCGCCATCACCACCACCCCGCCCAGGAGCTTGAATTCCTCGTCGTTGAAGCCCGACTCCGCCATCGTCGGCACGTTGGGCAGTTCGGCCAGGCGCTTGTCTCCGATGATGGCCAGCGGCCGCACGCTGCCGCTCGCGATGTGCGGCGCCATGGTGCCCAGCGTGCCGATGCTCATGGGGATCTGCCCGGCGATCATGTCCTGGATCATCGGCGCCTCGCCCTTGTAGGCCACGTGGGTCATGTCGAGCTTGCGCGATTCGCTCAGGTGCGCATTCAGCAGGTGGCTGGATGAGCCCACGCCGAAGGAGCCGTAGTTGACCTTGCCCTTGTTGGCTTGCGCCCAGGCCACGAACTCCTTCATGTTGCGTGCCGGCACGTCCTTGTTGACCGCGAACACCAGGCTGGCGGAGCAGAGCTCGGTGATGAAGGCGAAGTCGCGGCGCACGTCGTACGGCACCTTGGTGAACATGTACTGCGCGTAGGAGATCGGCGAGGAGTGCGACAGGAGAATCGTGTAGCCGTCCGGCTGCGCCCGCGCCACGGCCGACGCGCCGAGCATGCCGGAGGCGCCCGGCTTGTTGTCCACGATGACGGTCTGCTTCAAGCTCTTGCCCAGTTCGTCGGCCAGCACGCGGGCCAGCACGTCGGTCGCGCCCGCCGGTGGCGCGGGCACGACGATGGTGATGGTGCGCGTCGGGTAGTCCTGGGCCAGGGCGTGCGTGCCGCAGGCGAGTGCGGCGATGGCGATGAAGGCCTTGGCGATGAAAGCCTTGCCGATGAAAGTTTTGCCGATGAAAGTCTTGCCGATGGATTGGCGCATGGTTGCTTGTCTCCGTTCTTGATGATTCGTTCAGCGCGTGGTGGCAACGTGCGAGCCGGGTTGGGCGGCGAACAGTTCGTCCACCAGATGGGCCCGGCGCGAGCGCGTGGTGGACTGGTTGACGTAGCCCTTGTCAGCGATCTCATTGGCGTCCATCGAGGGCGGCTCGGCCATCAGCAGCAGGCGCTCGACGCGCAGGCTGGCGCTGCCGTTGTCCTTGCGCAGGCGCTCGCCCAGCGCGGCGACGAGGGCCGGGTGAGTCGACAGCTCGGCCGCACTGAGTCCCGCGAGTTCCGGCAGCAGCCGCTGGCAGGCCGCCACGTTGGGCCAAGCCAGCGCGGCCACATAGTTCTGGTCATGCCCGCAGATCACGGCATCGGTGATGAGCGGTGCGCAGCGCTCGATGAGGCCCAGGCGGATCGAGCCGGTGCGCACCCAGGTGCCGTTGACCAGCTTGAAGTCTTCCGCCACGCGGCCATCGAAGCGCATGCCCTTGGCCGGGTCGTCCATGTCGACGAGGCGCACGGCGTCGCCGAGCTTGAAGAAGCCTTCTTCGTCGAAGGCGGCGGCGGTGAGGTCGGGTCGTCCGATGTAGCCGCTGAAGTTATGGGCGCCGCGCACGCGAATCTCGTAGCGGTCGCCGTCGAGCGGCAGCAGCTTGACTTCGGTGCCGGGCGGCGGCGCGCCGATGTTGGCCAGGTCGTCGCTGACCCAGGTGCGGTAGGTGCCGACGCCGGTGGTCTCGGTCGATGCCAGTCCGGTGCCGAACACGATGCGCTCGCCGACGGTGCGCTCTGCCACGCGCTGGATGCGTTCGTTGACGTCCTTGGGCAGGCTCGCGCCGCCGTAGCCGAAGTTGATGACGCGGGCGAAGAGGCTGCGTGCGAGTTGCGGGTCGCGCTCCAGTTCGGTGGCGAGCATCGTCCAGGCGGAGGGCACGCTGGTCAGCACGGTGGGCGAGATCTCGCGCAGGTTGCGCACGGTGCGCTCGAACAGGCCGGGCAGTGGCTTGCCGTCGTCGATGTAGTGCGTGGCGCCGAGCAGCGCCGAGCGGCCGAGGTTCAGCACGCCGCCGAGGGCGTGATGCCACGGGAGCCAGTCGAGGAAGACGGGTGGCTCCTTGCCTTCGGCCAGCTTCTCGAACATATTCGCGAGGTTGGCCGCGCAGGCTTGCAGGTTGCTGTAGCTCACCGGCACGCCTTTGGGGACGCCCGTGGAGCCGGAGGTGAAGAGGATCTTGGAAACGTCTGCGGGCTGGATCGCCGTGTGGGCGGTGGCGACCCGGTCGCGCCGCTGTGGCGTGAGCTCACCGTTCGCCAATGCCTTCCAGGCATGCTGGCCCGCGGTGGCACCGCTCACGGCGATCACCGGCACGCCGCTGCAGCCGAGTGCCGCGATCGCAGGCTGGTAGGTCGCCACGTCCTGCACGAAGAGGGCGGCTGGCGGAACGAGTTCGCAGACGCCCTTGAGGCGCGCGAAGTCCTTGCTCAGCAGCGAATACGCCGGCGACACCGGCGCCACCGGCACACCCACGTACTCCGCCGCCATCAGCAGCACGAGTTGTTCGAGCGAGTTGGATGACAGGATGACCAGCGGCTTGCCTTGGCCCAGGCCCATGTCGAGCAGGGCCGCGCCCACGGTCTGCACCTGTTGCCACATCTGGCGCCAGCTGAGGCGCTTCCATTCGCCGCTCTGCGCATCGCGTTCGCAGAAGGCCGGCAGGTCGCCACGCTTGCTCGCCCAGTGCGGGATGAAGCCGGCAAAGCCGGTGCGTCCGGTGGGCTTGGGCGTGAGCGGCGAACGCAGGATCAGCGTGCCGTCCGCACGCCGTTCGCAGACGGCCTTGCGGATCTCGTAGGGCACCGGCCGGTAGCGCACGGGGGCGGGTGCGAGGGCTTCGGCGGCGAGGGTGGTCATGTTTGTCTGTCTCCGGAAAAAGTAAATCCCACCCCCGAATGCGCCTGCGGCGCTCCCCCTCAGGGGGCGCACCCAGCGGCCCGGCAAAGCCGGTTCCGCGGGTGCCCACGAACAGGCAAGGCCCGTGGTCGCATGCGTCGCGGGCTACGCGAGAGATGGGGCCGCTAGGCAAGTCCTTGGTGGCGAATGCTGCTCCCCAGGGCTTGTCCTTTCTCTGTCCGCAGTTACTGCGGCGAGCCCGCCACCGCCACGACCTGGCCGGTGATGTAGTTCGACTCGGGCGTGCAGAACAGGTAGACCGCGCCAGCCGCTTCTTCCGGTGTGCCGCCACGGCCCAGCGGGTTGCGCGCCGCATGCGACTTCAACAGCTCGGGGTTCAGGCCCACGCGGATGTCCTTGCCTTCGATGTTGATGGTCGCGCCGGCCTTGGCATCGGCGTTGGTCATGCGGGTGTGGATCAGGCCGAAAGCCACCGCGTTGACGTTGACGTTGAAGCGGCCCCATTCACGGCTCAGCGCACGCGTCATGCCGATCACGCCGGCCTTGGCCGACGAGTAGTTCATCTGGCCGGCGTTGCCGTTGAGTGCCGAGGTCGACGAGATGTTGACCACCTTGCGGTAGTTCTCGATGCCCTTTTCCTGGTCGGCCATGGCCTGTGCCTTGATGACCGGATAGGCGGCGCGGAGGATGCGGAAGGGTGCGGTCAGGTGGCAGTCGAGGATGCCGTACCACTGCTCGTCGGTCATGCGCTGGACCACGTCGTCCCAGGTGAAGCCGGCGTTGTTGACGATGATGTCGATGCCCTTGTAGTTGTCGACCGCGGTCTTGATGAAGCGCTCGGCGAAGTCCGGCGCGCTGACGTTGCCGACGCAGGCCACGGCGTCCGTGCCTTGTTTGCGCAGCAGTTCGACCGTCTCGTTCGCCGGATCGGCGTCGAGGTCATTGATGACGATGCGCGCGCCCTGGCTGGCGAGCTTCAGTGCGATGGCCTGGCCGATGCCGCGGCCCGAACCGGTGACGAGGGCGACTTTGCCGTCGAGTGTTCCCATGATGTATCTCTCCGAGTGAAAAAGTGTTTAAAGGGCGATGACGGCATCGCCGACGATCTTCGTATCGCCGTACTGGTTACGCGTTTCGATTTCGAGCTTCACGCGCTGCTCGCCGTCAGCCTCGAAGCGCTCGACCACGCGACCGCTGCAAGTAATCTTGTGGCCCAGGTGCGTGATGCCGGTGAAGCGCACGCCGAAGCCGCGAATCTGGCGCTGGTCGACCCATTGCGTGAGCAGGCGGCCGAGGTAGGCCATCGACAACATGCCGTGCGCGAACACGTCGACCATGCCGGCCTTGCGGGCGTAGTCGGTGTCGATGTGGATCTGGTTGTGGTCGCCCGATGCGCCGGCGAACAGGGCCAGCGTGGTGCGGTTGATGGCCGGCAGTTCCAGTACGGGCAGCGTGTCGCCGACGGCGACATTGAAGGGGGCTTGTCTCTGGCTCATGGTGCGTACTCCTTCGCTCATGCGTTCTTGTGGACCAGCACGCTGCGCAGGTCCGCGACGTGTTCGCCACGCTGGTTGCTGACCTTCGACTCGCGCACCACGAAGCTCAGGGCGCCGCCCTTCTTCTCGTAGATGTCGGCGATGTGCGTCTCGAATTGCAGCGTGTCGCCGGCGTATGCCATGCGGTGGTAGCTGAAGTTCTCCTCGCCGTGCAGGATGCGCGAGGTGATGATGCCGAGCTCGTCGCGCCAGGCGTTCGAGGGGATCTGGAACTCGAGCGAGAAGAGGAAGGTCGGCGGCAGCGGCAGACCGGGATGGCCCGCGTCGCGCGCGGCGGCTTCGTCGATGTAGATCGGGTTGGTCTCGCCGATGGACTTGGCGAAGAAGCGGAGCTGGCCCGCTTCGGCCTTGGCCGTGTAGACCGGCAGCTTCATGCCGATGTGCTTCTTGTCGATCATGGTTCAAGCCCTCTTGTAGATGGTCACGACGCCGGCGCCGCCGAGGCCGAGGTTGTGTTGCAGCGCGACCTTCGCGTTCGCGACCTGGCGCTGGTCCGCTGTGCCACGTAACTGGTGTGTGAGCTCGTAGCACTGCGCGAGGCCGGTGGCACCCAGCGGATGGCCCTTGGACAGCAAGCCGCCCGACGGGTTGGTGACCCAGCGGCCGCCGTAGGTGTTGTCGCCGTCATTGACCAGCTTCTCGCCTTCGCCTTCACCGCAGAGGCCCAGGCCTTCGTAGGTGATGAGTTCGTTCTGCGCGAAGCAGTCGTGCAGTTCGATCACGTCGACGTCCTTGGGGCCGACGCCGGCCTGCTCATAGGCTTGCTTCGCGGCCAGCGCCGTCATGTCGAAGCCGACGACGCGAATCATGTCCATGGCGTCGTACGTGCTGGGCAGGTCGGTCGCGAGCGACTGGCCGGCGATGAGCACGTCGGTGCGCAGGCCGCGCTTGCGGGCGAAGGCTTCCGACACCACGATGGCCGCGGCACCGCCGCAGGTCGGCGGGCAGGCCATCAGGCGCGTGATGACGCCCTCCCACAGCATGGGCGCGTTCATCACGTCTTCGGTGGTCACGACATTGCGGAACACGGCGAGCGGGTTGTTGGCGGCATGGCGGCTGGCCTTGGCGCGGACCTTCGCAAAGGTCTCCAGCTTGGTGCCGTACTTCTGCATGTGCGCGCGACCGGCGCCGGCGAACTGGCGAATGGCCGAGGGAATTTCGGGGTGGCCGACCAGTTCGTCGACGACCTTGGCGGCACGCTCCAGTGCCGGTGCACGGTCATCCCAGCGCGACTTCAGCGCGCCCGGGTTCATCTGCTCGAAGCCGAAGGCGAGGGCGCAATCGACCGCGCCGCTTTGCACGGCCTGGCGCGCGAGGTACAGGGCCGACGAACCGGTGGCGCAGTTGTTGTTCACGTTGAGCACCGGGATGCCCGTCATGCCGACGCGATACACGGCCTTCTGCCCGCAGGTCGAGTCGCCGTACACATAGCCCGCATAGGCCTGCTGGATGTCGGAGAAGTCCAGGCCTGCATCGGCCAGCGCCGCGCGGATGGCCTGCTCGCCCATCACGTCATAGGGCTCGCTCATGCCCGGCTTCTTGAACTGGTTCATGCCGACGCCGGCAACGAAAACCTTGTTTGTCATGTTCTTCCTTGAGTTGGTATTCAGAGCTTTCGAGAGATCAGCTCACGCATGACCTCGCTGGTCCCGCCGTAGATCCGCGTGACGCGCGAGTCCACGAAGTCGCGGGCGATCGGGTACTCCAGCATGTAGCCGTATCCGCCATGCAGTTGCACCATCTCGTCGAGCGCCTTGCCCAGCGCCTCGGTCGCGAAGAGCTTGGCAATGGCCGCTTCCTCCAGCGTGAGGCGGCGGCGCGTGTGCTCGCCGATGTAGTGGTCGATCAGGGTGCGCACCGCCACGGCCTGCGCCTTGATGTCGGCCAGCTTGAACTTGGTGTTCTGGAAGTCCCACACCGTGCCGTCGAAGGCCTTGCGGTCCTTGACGTAGGCGATGGTGTTCTCCAGCGCGCGCTCCAGTCGCGCAGCCGCGCCGATGGCGATGGTGAAGCGCTCCTGCGGCAGTTCGCCCATCAGGTAGCTGAAGCCCTTGCCCTTTTCGCCGAGGCGATTGGCCACCGGCACGCGCACGTTGTCGAAGAAGAGTTCGGCCGTGTCCTGTGCGTACTGGCCGACCTTCTCAAGCTTGCGCCCACGGCGGAAGCCTTCGCGGCTCGCTTCGACCGCGATCAGGCTGATGCCCTTGGCGCCGGCCTTCGGGTCCGTCTTGCAGACCACGATGATCAGGTCGGCGGTCAGGCCGTTGCTGATGAAGGTCTTGCTGCCGTTGATGACGTAGTCGTCGCCATCGCGCACGGCGGTGGTCTTGACCGCCTTCAGGTCGCTGCCGGTGCCGGGTTCGGTCATGGCAATGGCCAGGATGATCTCGCCCGATGCCGCCTTGGGCAGCCACTTCTGCTTCTGCTCCTCGGTGCCGGCGCGCAGGATGTAGGGCGCGATGATGTCCGAGTGCATCCCGAAGGACGGGCCGCTGACGCCGGAGCGCGCGAACTCTTCGCTGGCCACAGCCGCATGGCCGAAGTCGCCGCCACCACCGCCGTATTCCTCGGGAAGCGAGGCGCACAGCAGGCCTTCCTTGCCGGCCTTCAGCCAGGTCTCGCGATCGACCTTGCCGGCCTCGTCCCAGGCGTTCTGGCGCGGCAGGCATTCGCGCTGGATGAAGCGGCGCACCGTCTCGCGGTACATCTCATGGTCGTCTCGGAAGACGTTGCGGGTCACATTCATGGGGTTGTCTCCTGGAGGAACTTGTCTCTGGGCCCTAAGGTATTCGCCGGGCGGGTGGGTGGCCCCACCCCGGATGGGGGGTCGATCGCGCGCTTGCAGCGTTGAAGCCCCGCCGACTACAGTGACTCGACAAGTTGAAGGAGACCTCGATGGACGTGATGGATGGGTTTTTGCACTGGCTGCGTACCGGCACCGTCGCATGCGCTTGTTACTTCATGGCTTGCGTAGCCGTGCACGCCCAGCCGCAGGGTGGTGTCCCTGTGAGCTTCAATTCATTGGACGGCGCGGGCGCGTCGATGGCCCTGCGCGGCGTGCTCTACAAGCCTGCCGGCGATGCCAAGGGCGCCGTGGTCCTGGTCCATGGATCGGGCGGGTGGAGCGATCACCGGGAGGGCCACTACGCGCGGGCGCTGAGCGCGGCGGGCTATGTGGCGCTGGCCCTGGACTCGTTCGGGCCGCGCGGGATCGGCAGCACTGTCGAAGACCAGTCCAGGATCAGTACGCTCCAGATGACGCGCGATGCCTTCGCCGCGCGCCGCTTCCTCATCGAGCAAAACGTTCCGCCGCGGCGCATCGCCGTTGCCGGATTCTCCAAGGGAAGCACCGTGGCCTTGTATGCGGCGGACCGCAACTTCCTGCCGGCGGAGAAGGAGCGCTTCGCCGCCGCGGCACCGTTCTACCCCTCATCCACCGTCCGCTCACGGGAACCCTTGCCCGCGAGCCCGGTCTTCATGGCCCTCGGCGAAAAGGACGACTACACGGGCGTGAAGCCCTGTCAGGCGCTCGCCGCCGATTTCGCCGGTGCCGGCGGCAAGATCGATGTGAAGGTCTACCCAGGCGCCTCGCATGCCTTCGACGGCAATCCTGCCCACACGCGCCTCCATCGGGAAAGCATGGCGGAGAACTTCATGGACTGCGTGGTGTTGCTCGAGCCCGATGGCCGGCAAAGCTACGACGGGAAGACCTATGCGAGCACCGACCCGTCGCTCCTCGACGCGTTGCGCAAGACCTGCGTGAAGAAGGGCGCGTCCCTGTGGAGCAACCCCGGGCAACGCGACGTCGCGACGCGCGACCTGATCGAGTTCCTGGATGCCAACCTGACGCGCTGAGCGCGGGCGGATCCTCATGCGCGTGCCGGGATTGCCCAGCACAATCTGCGTCCACCTCAGGACAGGAGACACATGAGCACCAGGAACGCGACAGTGGCGGGCCGGACCGGGTGCCCCGCGCTTTTCTACGGCTGGATCGTCGTCGCGTCGGCTTTCGCGACCACCTTCGTCGGCTTCGGCAGTGCCTACACCTTCAGCGCGTTCCTCAGTTCACTGCAGGCCGAGTTCGCGGCCTCGCGCGGCTCGGTGTCGCTGGTCTTTTCGCTGGCCGGCTTTCTCTACTTTGCGCTGGGCGTGCTCAGCGGTCCGCTGGCGGACCGGTGGGGCGCGCGGCCACTGCTGGTGGCCGGCATGGTGCTGACCGGGGCCGGCATGGCGCTGGCGGGCATGGCGCGCACACTGGGCGAGGTCTATGCGGCGTATGCCATCGGCATCGGCGTGGGGGTTGGGTTGGCCTATGTGCCTGCGCTCGGCACGATCCAGCGCTGGTTCGTCCGGCGGCGTGGCTTCGCCTCGGGGTTGGCGGTCAGCGGCATCGGCGTCGGCACGCTGGTGATGCCGCCGCTGGCCTCGTTCCTCATCGACCACTGGGGATGGCGCACGGCGTACCTGGGCCTCGGTGTTGGCGCGGCGGTGGTCGGCGTGGGCATGGCGCTGCTCGTGGCCGATGATCCGCGCGACCGCGGCTTGTTGCCCGATGGCGACCTGGCGCCCGTCACACCTCCGATCGGTGCGGCGGCTTCGCCAGCGGTGGGCTTCGGCTTGATGGAGGCGATGAAGACGCCGCGCTTCATCGCCCTGTATGTCGCTTGCATGCTCGCTTCCTTCGGGCTGTTCGTGCCCTTCGTGCATCTCGTGCCGTACGCGCTCGACCATGGCATTGCGCAGGCATCGGCGGTGCTGCTGCTCGGTGCCATCGGTGTCGGAAGCACGGCGGGGCGCTTCCTCCTGGGCAACGTGGCCGACCGCATGGGGCGCGAACCGGCGCTGATCCTCATGTATGCCGGGATGGCCGCGTCCTTGGTGGTCTGGCTCGTGTCCACGGGGCTGCCGGGACTGGCGGTGTTCGCGCTGGTTTTCGGCGTCTTCTACGGCGGTTGCGTCGCGCTGCTGCCTGCCCTGGTGGCGGACTACTTCGGTGGCAAGAACATCGGCGCCATCATCGGCGTGCTGTACACCGGCGTGGCCGTTGGGACGCTCGTGGGGCCGACCGCTGCGGGCTACATCTTCGACGCCACGCACAGCTATTCGCTGGTGATCGTTGCGAGTATCGGCGGCAACCTGGTCGCCGCCGCGATCATGTGGGCGGTTTCGCGAAAATGAACCCACCCCCGAATGCGCCTGCGGCGCTCCGGGCGGCCGCCAGAGGCGGCTGCTCTTGCGGGCCGTCCAAGCCTGCGCAGGCAGGCTTGGAGCCGCGGCCCTCAGCCCTCAAGGGGGCGCACCCAGCGGCCCGGCAAAGCCGGTTCCGCGGGTGCCCACGAACAGGCATTGTTCGCCCCGGTTTCATCCTTCGCGGAAGTTGTCTCGTGGCGCTTCCATGTCCCAGCCAAAGTCCCGCACCCGCGCCACCGCCTCGTCCCGGCCGGCCACGCGCAACTTGCCGTAGATGCGGCTCAGGTACCACTTCACCGTCTCCGGAGACAGGCCCAGCGCACGCGCGATCTTCTTGTTGGGCATGGCCTGCGCGAGCAGGCGCAGCATCTCGATCTCGCGCTCGCTGAAGGCTTTCAATTCCGCCGGCATGGTGCCGCGTTCGCCGGCCTTGGGCGTGGCTGCTGGCGCGTCACGCGGCGTGCGCGCGGCGAGCAGGCGCTCGACGTAGAAGGCCAGCACCGGGTCGAGCGCCTCGGCCTGTGTCAGCTCGCTCATCATCTGGCGCGCCGTCGGGTCGGCATCGACCAGGCTGCGCAGCAGGCCCAGCCGATGGCCGCGGCGCAGGGCATCGATCAGCTTCTCCCGCGCCGATGCATCGCGCCCTCGTTGTGCGTCGATGGCCGCGCTCTTCATCAGCAGATGGGCGACTGTGCGCTGGCGGCCACGGGCCTCGCATTGCGCGATGAGGCTGGCCAGTTGCGTCGCCGCACCATCGATATCGCCCATCGTCGAAGCCAGCCGGATGTGCGCGCGCTGCGTGACCTCGCTGATCTCCCACGGCATGTGCAAAGTCGACGAGGCATGCCGTGCGTGGACGGCGTCGAGCCGCGCGAGCAGCGCTTCGGCGGCCATCAATTCGCCGGTCAGCAGTCGCAGGTGCAACTGGTCGCCCAGGCTGTGGGCCAGCACGCGGTCGAGCTTGTGCTGCATGGCGTAGGCTTCCAGCCGCTCCAGTTGCGCGAAGGCTTCCGCCTGGCTGCCGGCCTGCCAGTTCGCTGCGGCGAGCACGCGGTACACGCGCAGCAGGGCGTCGGGAATCGCGATGCGATCCAGCATGTCGAGCTTGCCTTCTAGCAGGGCGCGGGCCTGCCGGGCATCGTTGAGTTCGTAGAGCACGTCGCTCAGCAAGCCGATCGCCAAGTAGTACGCGTCGGCGCAGGACTTGCCGCCTTGCTCCGCTTCCGCGGCCACGGCGCGGAAGATGCGCTCGGCCTGCGTCATCTTGCCTTCCATCGCATAGCTCATCCCGACCAGGTTGCGGCCCTGCAGGCTGCCAGCGGCAGTGGCGAGCAGGGGCGCGCCGTCGACCATCAGCGGCGGTGCATCGAGCACCACGCGCCGGGCCTTCTCGTAGTCGCCCTGCTGCGTGTAGAGCCACGAAAGGATGTTGGTGCGGCCGCCGATGGTCAGGGCATCGGCATCCTGCGGCGTGTCGAGCAGTTGCGGCAGCATGGCCAGTGCGCCGTCGAGATCGTCTCCTTGCACGGCCAGTGCCGCGCGCAGGGCGGTCAGTACGAACTGATTGGCGAGGTCGTCGGGGGGCACATCGGGGGCGACGCTGTCGAGCGTCCTGGCGCAGGCGACCAGGTCGCGCTCGAACAACTGCATGCGCGCCGTGAGCAGGCGCAGCTTCACGCCCTGGTTGATCTGCTTCGGTGGCAACTGCCGCAGCAGCCCGATCAGCTCCCGTCGCTCGCCGCGCACGATCAGCGAGTGCGCGCATTGGTCGACCAGTGCCGCGGCCTGGTCCGGCTGGCCCGAGCGCACCGCATGGCGAACCGCATCCTCGAACAGCCCCGCTTCGCGAAACCATGCGAATGCGCGCTCGTGCACCGCGCGGCGCGTGGCCTCGTCGAGTGCGGCGAATCGCGCCAGCAGCGTCTCGCGCAGCAGCGGATGCAGGCGGTACCAGGTCTCCTGCGTCTGCCCTTCGACGGGGCCGACGAACATGTCGTCGCGGTGCAGCCGGGCCAGCAGGGCGGTCATGCTCGCCGTGGCCTCCGGCGCGTCCACGAGCGCGGCGCACAGCGAGGCGCAACAACGCCTGCACGCCGCCACGCGGACGAGTGTGTCGAGCTCGTCGGGCGACAGGCGCGACAACACCTCGTCCTCGAAGAACTGCGTGAAGGCTTGCGCATCGCGCGTCGGCACGCGCGCAAAGGGCTCGCCCTGCGCGGGGCGGCCGGCTTCAAGCTGCTTCTTCTTCCAGTCGGCGGTGAAGATGCGCAGGCCCGCCACCCAGCCGTCGCTCAGCTCGTGCAGCGTCCGGACGGTGCGTGCGTCGATGTCGCCGAGCTGGGCCTTCAGGAACTGGCCGGTCTCCGCCAGCGTGAAGCGCAGGTCGCGCCCGTTGAACTCCAGCGTCTGCGATTGGCTGCGCAGGCGGTCGAGCGAGAGCGCCTGGCTGCCGCGCGCGGCGAGCACCAGGTGAAGGTTGGGCGGGGCGTGGTCCAGCAGCCATTGCAGGGCCTCGTGGATCGCCGGGTGCTGCAGGTGATGAAGGTCGTCGATCACCAGCGCCAGGTCGCGCGGATGCGCTGCGATGCCGCGGATCAGCGAGATGGCGAGTCGCTCGAAGGCATCGGCGTCTTCCTGCGCATCGAGGCTGGCGCTGCCCAGCCGGGCCGCCTCCTGCACCAGGGCGGGGTCGACGCGCGCGATGCTGGCCAGCAGGCCGTCGATGAATCGTGCGGGGACACCGTCCTGCGCCGTCGCCGTGAACCACGCGACATCAAAGCCCAGCGGCACGATCGCCTGTCGCCAGGCCGCGACCAGGGTCGACTTGCCCGATCCGGCCGGGCCGGTGACGACGATGCAGCGCAGGCGCCGCGCCTCCACCAGCCGCGGCAGCAGCCGCTCGCGCCCGACGACGCCGACGCCTGACCGCTGCTCGGCCGGGGCTGCGGCAGCGCGCGGCGCAGGCCCATCCGAGGGGGCTTGCGGCGGGGCTTTCGAGGTGCGGGAAGAGGGCGGGCGGGGTGGCATGAGGTCGGGTGACACCGACCCTCGGCCGGTGCAGCGGGGCATTGTGCAGCAGCATCGGCCCGTTGTGCAGGTGCATGGGCGACCCCCCCAATGGGGGTGGGCTCAACGGGCGGTCCGGCCTGATCTACTTGTCTCCATCGACCCTGCAACGCCCTGGAGCGTGCGCCGGGCCCTTCCTGAACCAACGTGGAGATTTCCAAATGGGTGTTTTGTCCGGCATTCGCGTCCTGGAGTTCGAGGCCATCGGTCCCGGCCCGTTCGGCACCATGCTGCTGGCCGACATGGGCGCGGACGTGATCCGCATTGATCGCCCGGTGGCGCATTCGGACCTCGGGCCCAAGGCAAGCGGCCCTCGCATCGACATCACGGGCCGTGGGCGCCGCTCGGTCACGCTGGACCTGAAGAAGCCTGAGGCCGTTGCCACGGCGCTGGAGCTGATCGAGCGCGCCGACGTGGTCATCGAGGGCTTCCGTCCCGGCGCGATGGAGCGTCTCGGCCTCGGCCCCGACGTGGCATTGAAGCGCAATCCGAAACTGGTCTACGGCCGCATGACCGGCTGGGGCCAGACCGGCCCGCTGGCCGATCGCGCCGGGCATGACCTGAACTACATCGCACTGTCGGGCGTGCTCTCGGGCATCGGCCCCGCCGGTGGAAAGCCTGCTGTGCCGCTGAACCTCGTCGGCGACTACGGCGGTGGCGGCATGCTGCTGGCCATGGGCGTGCTCGCGGCGCTGCTCAACGTGCAGCGCGGCGGCGTCGGCCAGGTGGTCGATGCGGCCATGATCGAAGGCGCGGCGCAACTGGGCGCGGTGTTCTGGGGAATGATCGCTTCCGGCAACTGGAAGGAAGAGCGCGGCACCAACTGGCTCGACAGCGGCGCGCCCTGGTACGACACCTACGCGACCAGCGACGGCCACTACATGACGGTCGGCGCGGTCGAAGGCCGCTTCTATGCCGAATTGATCGACAAGCTCGGCCTGGCCGATGCGGGCCTGCCCTCGCAGCACGACCGCAAGGGCTGGCCGCAACTGCGCGCCGCCTTCGAGATGGTCTTCGCGAGCCGCACGCGTGCCCAGTGGTGCGACGTGTTCGAAGGCAGCGATGCCTGCGTCGCGCCGGTGCTCGGCTTCGGCGAGGCGCCGAACCATGCGCAGCATCGCGCACGCGGCAGCTTCATCGAAGTGGGCGGTGTGGTGCAGCCCGGCCCGGCGCCGCGCTTCTCGGCCACGCCCTCGGCATTGCCGAGGAGCGCGCCGGATCGCGGCGAACACGGCCGCGAGGCGCTGGGCGACTGGGGCTTCGACGCCGACACCATCGCCCGCCTGCAGCGCCAGGGCCTGGGCCTGCGTCCCGACGGCGTGAAGCCGAATCCCGATTACTCGACCATTCAACAGGAGCAAGCAGCGTGAAGGCATTGGTAGCAGTCAAGCGCGTTCTCGACGCAAACGTCAAGGCGCAAGTGAAGGCCGACGGCACGGGCGTGAACATCGCCAACGTGAAGATGAGCATGAACCCCTTCGACGAGATCGCCGTCGAGGAGGCCGTGCGACTGAAGGAGAAGGGCGTGCTGACCGAAGTGGTGGCAGTGTCCTGCGGCGTGGCGCAATGCCAGGAAACGCTGCGCACCGCGATGGCCATCGGCGCCGACCGCGGCGTGCTGGTCGAGACCGCGGAAGAGCTGCAACCGCTGGCCGTGGCCAAGCTGCTGAAGGCGCTGGTCGACCAGGAGAAGCCGGACCTCGTCATCCTCGGCAAGCAAGCCATCGACGACGACTGCAACCAGACCGGCCAGATGCTGGCCGCGCTGCTGAACGTGCCGCAAGCGACCTTCGCATCGAAGGTGGAAATCGCCGATGGATTCGCCACCGTGACGCGTGAAGTCGACGGCGGCCTGGAGACGGTGAAGTCCGCGCTGCCGCTGATCATCACGACCGATCTGCGCCTGAACGAGCCGCGCTACGTCACGCTGCCCAACATCATGAAGGCGAAGAAGAAGCCGTTGGCCACCGTCAAGCCCGAAGACCTTGGCGTCGACGTGTCGCCGCGCCTCAAGACCCTGAAGGTGGCCGAGCCCGCCAAGCGCGGCGCCGGCATCAAGGTGCCCGACGTCGCCACCCTCATCGACAAGCTGAAGAACGAAGCGAAGGTGATCTGATCATGACCGTACTTGTCATTGCCGAACACGACCATGGCGCACTGAAGAGCGCCACCCTCAACACTGTGACCGCTGCCGGCAGCTGCGGCGGCCAGGTCCATGTGCTGGTGTCGGGGCACAACGCCGCGGGCGCTGCACAGGCCGCTGCGCAGATCGCCGGCGTCGCCAAAGTGCTGCATGCCGACGGCCCGCAGTTTGCCGAGCAACTCGTCGAGAACGTCGCGGCGCAAGTGCTCGCGGTGGCCGGTGACTACAGCCACCTGCTGTTCCCCGCGGCGGCGCACGGCAAGAACGTGGCGCCGCGCGTGGCCGCGAAGCTGGACGTCGCGCAGGTGTCGGAGATCTCGCGCGTGGTGTCGCCCGATACCTTCGAGCGTCCGATCTACGCGGGCAACGCGGTCGCGACGGTGCAAAGCGTGGATGCGGTGAAGGTCATCACGGTGCGCGGCACCGGCTTCGATGCAGCGGTCGCCACGGGCGGCAGCGCAGACATCGAAAGCATCACGGCCATCGCCGACACCGGCGCATCGACACTGGTCGGCCGCGAAGTCACGAAGAACGACCGCCCCGAACTCACGGCCGCGAAGATCGTGGTCTCCGGTGGCCGCGCGCTCGGCTCCAGCGAGAAGTTCAACGAAGTGCTCACGCCGCTGGCCGACAAGCTCGGCGCCGCCATGGGCGCGAGCCGCGCCGCGGTGGATGCGGGCTATGCGCCCAACGACCTGCAGGTCGGCCAGACCGGCAAGGTCGTCGCACCCTCGCTCTACATCGCCGCCGGCATCAGCGGCGCGATCCAGCACCTGGCCGGCATGAAGGATTCGAAGGTGATCGTGGCGATCAACAAGGATCCGGAAGCGCCGATCTTCAGCGTGGCGGACTACGGGCTGGAGGCGGACCTGTTCGCCGCGGTGCCCGAGTTCGCGGGCGCGTTGTAAGCAGCAAGGGGAGGCAAACCATGGCACTCCTGAGGCAATGTCTGATGGAAGTCCGCGCGGCGGCGGCCGCGCGGGCCTCGGCGCCGCAGCGCGCCATGGAGAGCGCGCTCTCCATGGCACCCTCGCACCTGGCGCTGAACAGTGTCCGGGACGCGTCCCGGCCCAGCCCCGGCACTGCGGCCGGGCAGGGCGGCGGCGCGTTCAGCGGCATGCGTTGACCGGGTCGTCCCAGAACGCGATGTGGCCCCCCATGTCGTCCGACGCCAGCGGGGCATCGGGATTGAACGCCGGTGCAGTGACTGCGGCGCGATGTCCCGTCAACGCACCATCAAGCATCTTGCCGGTGGACAAGCCAACGAGCCGCGTGGCACCGGCGGCGCATTGATCCGTCGGCGGCCCTTCTTGCGCGAATAGGAAATGAACACCCGCGGGCGGGCCGGGCGTTGCCGGTGTCGCCTTGTCCTCCTCGCCCGCGCGGCCAGTCGCGCAGTGCCCCGAGGACCGTGTCTCGCACTGTGCCTGCACGAATTGTTCGTGGTCGACGTGCCTGGGCGCGTTGCCTGCAAGCAGTCTCCATCCCACCAGCCAGCCGAATGCGCCGAGCTGACTCACACAGCATGGTGCACACGGGAGCAAGAGGTTTTCGATGCCGAACGTGTGTTTGGGGCCGTATGCCCTGCGTGATCGTTCCGAGGCGAAGCGCAACGCCTTGCGGGCCACGTGCGTGACGGATCGGCCTGGCCTGGTGGCAGATCCGAGAACGCAAGCCGAGAGTTCCGACGCTGCGGCGGAGCAGTCATATGGCTTGGGTCTGGTGGACTTCGCCGCTTGTGCACTCGAAAATCGCCAAGGGTTGCTGGGGCCAAGGGTCGGCATCCAGTCAAGTTTTGCAGCGATCCAAACTGGAAGGATGTCATGCCTAACTACAGTCTGAAAACACCGGCCGAAATCGCTGCATTGCTCGCGCAGCACGGCGCAACGATCGGGTCATTCAATCAGACCAAATTTCAGGAGGAATTGGGCGTGCGT
Source organism: Variovorax rhizosphaerae (assembly GCF_037889975.1). NCBI lineage: Bacteria > Pseudomonadati > Pseudomonadota > Betaproteobacteria > Burkholderiales > Comamonadaceae > Variovorax > Variovorax rhizosphaerae. The sequence continues at coordinate 357,786 of NZ_JBBKZT010000005.1, forward strand.
GGGGGGAACATCGTTGCGGGTGTCGGAGGCCAGTCGCTGGGCTCTGGCTACTGCGCAGGCGTGTGCCTGGATTGGGCGCGCCGCGTGCTGCTCAGCCAGCCGGGGCGGGAGAACTTCGTGACTTACGGATACGACGCCATGCGCGCGGGCCGAGGCACGAAGGATGGTCGCACCTTGGCGGAGAGCAAGGAGCGCGCATACAACTCGGTGGCGCGAATGGGAAATGCCTGGATCGCAAACAACACCCTTGATTGGGAGGGGGGCGCGGTCAGCGCAGTAAGGCCAAGTTCATGGGCGGCAAAGGCGTCCCAGCTTGAAGCCCAGCAACCAAAAGGCAAGTCCTTTACCCAGTTGACGATGATCACCAGCAAGATGGCCACCTACCCGCCCGGGGATGTCTGGTTGTCGGACCTGGAGACCACAGGCCTCCAGCCCGGTGCGGTCACCAAGTTCGGGTTCGGGCGAGTTGCGCAAAGCGGCCATGCCGTGGCTGTGTGGCAGCGCAAGGCCGTGCGCACCGATGCGGACTCCTTCTACCTGTTCGATCCGAACTTCGGGGTCTTCTCGTGCAATGCGGATGGCCTCAAGGCAATGTTCAGAATCCTCTTCTACACCAGCATGTCCAACACGGCTTATTACTCGACATGCTCTTCAGCGAGGGCGCAAGAGATGAGCTACATCATTTTCGGCCCTCCGAATCTGGTCGGTGCAGCGCTCGCGCCAGGCGCAACTGCCGCGCAGGTTCCGTCGACTGGGGCGCAGGCAGCCGGGCAGCCGGCCACGGGCGCAGCCGTGAATCCCTACAGCCCCGGCAGGCCGGCCCTTGCGGTAACGCCTGGCAGGACTGCGTCGGTCGCGCCGTCTCTATCGCCGGCCGATGCTGCAAGAGCTGCCCTCAAGGCTCAGTTGATCAAGGAAAACGATGAAGCCAATCGACAGATCCCGACTTTCGGCAATCAGCGTATTCGCAATGGCTATGTGAGGATTTCCCACTCACTGAAGACAAAGTTCGAAGCGAATCCGCCAACCAGGAGCCCGGTGATCCTCACGCATGGCAGCGAGTTTGCAATGGCCAAGGACCACATGACGCAAGTCATCGCCATGCTCTGATTTTCCTCACGCAGCTGCGTGTTACGCCCTTGCCGAAGATCATGAGACCTTCAGGCGCCGGCGACCGGCAATTCCACGCGGAAGACCACCCGCCCATCCTCGTGCCGGTAGCTGATCCTGCCGCGATGGCCCTTCACGATCTCGCTCGCGATGTAGAGGCCCAGTCCCAGTCCATTGGGGTTGCGCACATTGCCGCGCGAACGCTCCTTGAGCGCCTCGAACAGCACGGCTTCCGTCTCCGGCGGAATGGGGCCTGACGCGTTCGACACCGTCAGCACCGCAGTGCCGTCCACGGCTTGCAAATGCACCTCGACCGGCTTGCCTGGCACACCGTGGTGACGGGCATTGCCGATGAGGTTGCCGACGGCTTGTGCCATGCGATCCGCATCCATCTGCACGCTCAGCGCCGGCGGCAACTGCGCGTGGATGAGCGCGCTGGGGTAGGCCAGCGAGGCTTCCTCGATCAGCCCGCGCACGATGCCGGACAGGTCGGCCGGACGCAGCACCAGCCCCAGGCCCAGCCCGCCGTGCAGGCGGCTCATGTCCATCACCTGCGAGATCAGGCGTTCCATGCGCCCGGTGGATGCGGCGATGCGCTGGCCCATGTTGGCGCTCGACGTGCCGTGTTCCAGGATGCGGGCGGCCATGCTGATCGACTGCAGCGGGTCGCGCAGGTCGTGGCTGAGCACGGCGAGCAATTGCGAGCGGGCGCGTTCCATCTCGGCGCTGCGCGCGGCCGTGGCGCGGCTCAGTTCATCCAGCAGCTGGCGTGCAATCTGGAGATCGATGGCATCCCACGGTACCGCCGTGCCTTCCACCATCTGGCGCCATTCCGCGAGCGATCCGTTCGGCGTCAGCCGCGCGCCGAGCGGGCCCACGCGCGCCACCTTGTCCGCCGGCCCGCTCCAGGTGATGGTCTCGACCTGCTCGTGACGCAGCAGCACCAGCCAGCCGTGGTGCAGTCGGTCGAAGCGCATGGCCAGCAGCCCGCAGAATGGCCTCGCGCCGTCAGGACGCAGCGGCGGGAACAGCGTGCCCTCGCTGAGTGCGATGAAGTCGTCCTTCTGCGCGTCCAGCCAACGCAGGAGCCGTGAGGCGGCCTCGTCGGGGAGCGCCTCACTTTGCAGGCGCTTGCCCGCATGCGACAGCAACAACGCGTCGGCCGCGATCGCCTGCCGCGCTACCGACTCCAGCGCCTGCACGCCTGCGCCGCCTTCGCGGCCTTCGACGCCTTGCGACACGATGTCGACCAGCCGCGAACGCACGACGGCCGCCGCCGACTGCCGTGCCGCGCCCGCTTTCTCCAGTGCCGCCTGCACCGATGACGACAGAATCTGCGACAGCACGTCGCAGGCCATCCGGATCGCATAGGGCACGCGGTGCGCGGTGGCATGGTGGCAGGCGATCAGGCCCCACAGCCGGCCGCCGACCACGATGGACACGCTCATCGAAGCCGCCACGCCGATGTTTTTCAGGTACTCGATGTGGATCGGCGAGACGCTGCGCAGTACCGAATGGCTTAGGTCGAGTGGCGCCTGATCGCCACCGTCTGCGGAGGCAAAGGCATCCACAGGCACCTGCGTGTCGCTGACGTCGGCGATCAGCCGCAGCGTGTTGATGGTGTACAGCCGGCGCGCCTGCGCCGGAATGTCGGAGGCGGGGAAGCGCCGGCCGAGGTAGGGCTCGAAGCTGCCGTCGCAGGACTCGGCGATCACCTCGCCGCTGTCGTCGTGCGCGAAGCGGTAGGCCATCACGCGGTCGAAGCCGGTGAGCTCGCGCACGGCGCCGACCGCCTCTTCCATCATGGCGACGATGTCCCGGCGCCCGCGCATGCGGCTCATGCTGCGGTGCGCTAGCAGCGCGAAGGAAGCCAGTGCACCCTGTCCGGGCCGGCGCTTCTCGAACTCGATGATCAGGCGCCCGGCAAAACCGTGGATCACCACGTCATGCACGACGCCGTCGAAGGCCGCCTCGACGGCCCGCACCGGCACCTCGTCCTCCGTGCCGACCTGTTGCCCCACCTGCGCCAGCGCGTCGTGCAGGGCGGGGTCGTCCGCCAGCTGGGTTGGCAACAGGCGTTCGCCCAGGGGCGGGAGTACCGGCAGCAGTGCGCGCGCGTTGCGGCTGGCATGCGTCAGGACGCCGTCCCGGTCCAGTGCGAGCAGCACGCCGTGCGGCTGGATGAAGCCGGGGGTGTGGATCGGTTCCTTGTCGCAGTTGTCGAGGTTGACGGTGGACAGGGTGACGGGTGAATGGCTCATGTACCTGCCGCGCCCGGCCGCGCGGGGACATCTGGGTTCGATTGCATCGGGCCTCCCTGGGTGATCAATGGAAGGCCTGATTTATACACGTTGACATTCCTTTCAGATGCCCATTAGTGCACGCGGCGCTGCACGCACGATCAATTGCCGGCTTCGACGACGACCACTGGCGCTATCGCGGCGGCATCGGCCGCGCCAACGTCGAACTTTCGTTCTAGGGCATCAGCGGTACTGGGCTGGGCGGCGGCGTGCAGGGCCTTGCCCATTCGCTGCCATGCCCGGCCCCGGAGGTCGGTACCAGGTACATGCAGGTCGGCAACGCCTGGCGGTAGCGGCGCCAGACGTTCCTCGGGAGGGCCCCTCAACGCGCCGCGCGCGCGTAGCCCGACACCACCTTCCACCGCCCATCCTCCAGCTGCGACAACCGCGTGGCGTCGCTGCCCAGGCGCTTGGTGGCGGAGAAGCTCAGCGCGTCGGTGCCGAACATGTCGGCCGGGACGCTGAGCGTGTCCATGGCCTTGATGAAGCTGTCGGTCGTGAGGTCCGGGCCGGCCTTCCCGGCGGCCTTCACGAACAGGTCCATGACCGTGTAGCCGTAGACCGAGACCACGGTCGGGTCTTCGTTGAAGCGCGTCTTGTACTTGTTGGCCCAGAAGCGCAGCGGCGGCGACGCGTCGTCGAGGTACGGATGCTGCGAGGTCATCGCGGCATAGAGGCCGTCCATCGGCTTGCCGCCGAGCTTGGGGACCAGGTCGGTGTAGGCGGCGGTGGTCGCGATGAAGACCGGGTTGAAGCCGGTCTTGCGCGCCTCGGCGATGGTGCCCACGGTCTCGCGGATGATCGTGCCCAGCACGACCAGGTCGCAGTTGGCGGCCTTGAGCCGTGCCACCTGCGAGCTGAAGTCCGTCGCGCCGCGCTTGTACGAAGTCTTCTCGGCCATCTGCATGCCGAGGGTCTTGAGGCCTGCCTCGGCACCGCGCAGCATCTCCAGGCCGGCTTCGTCATCCTGGTAGAGCGCGCAGGGCTGCTTCAGGCCCTTGTCCTTCATCAGCTTCGGCACCGTCACCTGCAGCTGGTCGAAGTAGGGCACGCTCAGCGCATAGCGCAGGCGGTTGAGCGGCTCGTACATCTCGCGTGCGCCCGTCAGCGGCAGGAAGTTGACGATGTTCTTCTCCTGCTGCAGCGGCAGCACGGCCAGGTTGTGGGCGGTGCCGATGTGCGCGGCCATCACGAAGATGCGGTCCTGGTTGATGAGCTTCTGTGCCGCCAGGATGGCCTTGCGCGGGTCGTATGCCGAATCCTCGACCACCAGCCGCACCCTACGGCCGTGCACGCCACCCTGCTCGTTGAGTTCGTCGATGCGCAGCTGCATGCCCGCGCGCGCCTGCTTGCCGAAGCCTGCCGCGGGGCCCGAGACATCCTGAATCGTGCCGACCACGATCTCAGACTTGCTGACGCCCTGGGTCTGGGCGGACGCAGCGGCACACAGGCCGAGTGCGACGGAAAAAGCGGCGATCTTCAGTTTCATGCGTCTCCTCGTTGATAGGGGAGGCTCTGATCAAGTCATCCGCGGATCGCACATCCTCTGCCCGGGCGGCCTGCGGCGTTGCAAATCCTCGCCATAGCTTCGGCCATGGCTGTGGTTTGCGCCTTGCATCCCATCCCGACCAGGGTCGCGCCCTCTCGCGGCTGACTTGATCAGAGCCTCCTTGACGCAGGATGAGGGTTCGGGCGGCGCGGCCTCCCCCCCGAATCGGGTGGGCGGGCAGGCCCTGATTGGGGCGACGAATGGCGCACGGCAGAAGGCGCGCCTGCCGTTCGTCGGCTGGCGCGCCGCGCTGCCCCAAGGTGCAATTCCCCGCCCCACAAGCGCGCGGGATGATGGTCGGTGCACCGGAATGCGCCGGCGCCGTCAATAAAGGACACCTGCAATGGCCGACCAAGGCAAGCCCAACATCCTGTTCATCATGGCCGACGACATCGGCTGGTTCAACGTGAGCGCCTACAACCTCGGTGTGATGGGCTATCGCACGCCCAACATCGACCGGATCGCGCGGCAGGGCGCGTTGTTCACCGACTTCTATGGCCAGCAGAGCTGCACGGCGGGGCGGGCCGCTTTCATCACGGGTCAGACGCCGATCCGCACCGGCCTCACCAAGGTCGGCATGCCGGGCGCCACGCTCGGCCTGGGTGCGGAGGACCCCTCGGTCGCGCAGTTCCTCAAGGCCTACGGCTATGCCACCGGCCAGTTCGGCAAGAACCACCTCGGCGACCGCAACGAGCACCTGCCCACGGTGCACGGCTTCGACGAGTTCTTCGGCAACCTGTACCACCTCAACGCCGAGGAAGAACCCGAGTACGAGAACTACCCCAAGGACCCGGCCTTCCGCAAGAAGTTCGGCCCGCGCGGCGTGATGAAGTGCAAGGCCAGCGACAAGGACGACACCACCGTCGACGAGCAGTTCGGCAAGGTCGGCAAGCAGGTCATCGAGAACACCGGCCCTCTGACGCGCAAGCGCATGGAGACGGTGGACGAGGAATTCCTCGGCGCGGCCCTGGACTTCATGGAGCGCAAGACGAAGGAGGGCGGCCCCTGGTTCTGCTACTTCAATCCGACGCGCATGCACGTGTTCACGCACCTGAAGGAGTCGTCGCGCGGCAAGAGCGGCTTCGGCCTCTACCCCGACGGCATGGTCGAGCTGGACGGCTATGTGGGCGAGCTGCTGAAGAAGGTCGATGACCTGGGCGTGGCCGACAGCACCATCGTCGTCTTCACCACCGACAACGGCGCGGAGGTCTGCACCTGGCCCGATGGCGGCGCAACGCCGTTCCGCGGCGAGAAGGACACCAACTGGGAAGGCGGCTGGCGCATCCCGTGCGTGATGCGTTGGCCCGGCGTGATCGAGCCCGGTTCGGTGATCAACGACATCTGCTCGCTGCAGGACTTCATCCCGACCTTCGCGGCGGCCAATGGCGAGACGGACCTGGTCGAGAAGCTGAAGAAAGGCCACCCGGTCGGCGAGAAGACCTTCAAGGTGCACCTGGACGGCTACAACCTCCTGCCCTTCCTCTCCGGCAAGGAAAAGACGTCCCCGCGCACCGCCTTCCTCTACTGGAGCGACGACGGCGACATGATGGCGATCCGCATGGGCAAGTACAAGATCGTCTTTTCCGAACAGCGCAGCCAGGGCATCAATGCATGGCGCGAGCCGCTGTCGCCGATGCGCGTGCCCAAGTTCTACGACCTTCGCGCCGACCCCTTCGAGCGTGGCGAAGAAAGCATCAAGTACAACGACTGGTTCATGGAACAGAACTTCCTGCTGTACAGCGCGCCGCCGGTGATCGCGCAGTGGCTGGAGAGCTTCAAGGAGTTTCCGCCGCGCGCCCGCGCCGCGAGCTTCAGCATCGACCAGGTGGTCGAGAAGCTGATGCCGAAGGGCTGACGGCTTGGCGAGAGAAGAAGCGTCTTCGCTCGCCACGCCCGACAGTCGACCTCAGGCGATGCTGCACGCCGTGGGGTCGCAGCCCGGTGCGGCACGAAGCAACGGATGCCGACCTCGGCCACCTGCAGGGGCCAGAACGCGCCATCGCCGTGTGCATCGATTGAAGTGGCTCACACCCTTCATCTCAGTTTTCCACAACGCTATCGCGTGACCCGCGACGCATGAAACCAGTGCGAGCAATGCCTGTTCGTGGGCACCCGCGGAACCGGCTCTGCCGGGCCGCTGGGTGCGCCCCCTTGAGGGGCTGAAGGCCGCGGCTCCAAGCCTGCCTGCGCAGGCTTGGACGGCCTGCAAGAGCAGCCGCCTCTGGCGGCCGCCCGGGCGCCGCAGGCGTATTCGGGGGTGGGTTCCATTTCAGGGAACGGGCGTGAACCGTTGCAAGCGCTTGCCTGTGTCCACCTCGGCCGTATAGATGTTCCCCTTCGAATCGATCGCGATGTTGTGCACCCAATGGAACTGCCCGGCCATCCGCCCATTGCGCCCGAACGCGGACACCTCGGCACCCGTCTCGCGCGACAGCACATGCACCTGGTTGTTCGCGCCGTCCGCCACGTACATCCAGGTCTGCTTCGGGTCCGGCGACAACACCATGTCCCAGACGGACCCGATCAGCCGGGTGTCCTTGGCCAGGAAGAACTCGCGCACGAACTCGCCGGACTTGCGAAACACCTGGATGCGGTTGTTCTCGCGGTCGCAGACATACACCATGCCGTCCTTCGCGAGACGCACGCAATGCACCGGGCTTCCGAACTGCTTCGACGGCGGCGCGGCCGGGTCGTAGGTCGTCTTGGTGTCGTCCGGCTTGCTTCCATAGGCGCCCCAATGACGCTTGTAGGCACCGGTGGTTGCGTCGAACACGATGACACGCCGGTTGCCGTAGCCGTCCGCCACGTACAACTCGTTGGCCGCCGCATCGACTTCCATGTGCGCTGGCTTGCCGAGCAGCTTCATGTCGTTGCTGCCGCCGGTCTGGCCCGCCTTGCCGATCTGCAGCAGGAACTTGCCGTCCGCCGTGAACTTGAGCACCTGATGGTCCTGGTCGGCGTTGCCGGCGATCCAGACATTGTCTTGCGGGTCGACGTAGATGCCGTGCTCGCGCTTGGGGAAATCGAAGCCGGCGCCCGCCATGCCCCAGGAGCGGAGGACCTTGCCATCGGCGTCGAACTCGACGACCGACGGTGCGGGAATGCAGCAGGCGGCGCGCGGGGGATTGAACGACGCGGCCTTCTCGTCATCGGTGAAGCTGCCCGGCCGATGGATGATCCAGATGTGGTCGTGCTTGTCGACGGCCACGCCCGCCACGGCGCCGAACAGCCACTTGTCGGGCAGCGGCTTCGGCCAGTAGGGATCCACGGCGTACCGCGTGGCCGCGGGCGCACTGCCGACGCCCGTCGATGCGCAGGCGGACAACAGGAGCGACGCGGCGCCCATCATCAAGGCCACTGGCAAGCTCGCCAGCACGGATCCCAGGTGCTGCCGCGTGCAAGCCGCTTGGAGTCGTTCGATGAACATCATGGGGGTGGTCCTCCGTTGGGGATTGCCATTCTGTAGCCGGATCATTCGCCACGCCGCGCGGGTTTGGACAAATACTCCTTCGACTGCGCTTCGCTCTTGGTGGGCGTCACCTTGTCGGGGTCGATGCGGACCATGAGGTAGTCGATGTGGTCATCGATCTTCGTGAACCAATGGCCGGTCCCTGCCGGGATGACAACCACGTCGCCTGCCTTGATGTCGTACGCGACGCCATTGCGAACCTCGGAGCCGTTGTTGCCAGGGCCGTTCTGCAGCACGACGGTCGGCATCGTGGCGGGGCGCCTCTCCCTGTTGAGGATGTCAGGGCCCAGCACCAGCGTTGCGGAGCCCGAGATCACGTGATAGACCTCGCTCACATGGTCGTGCTCCGCCACGGAGTTGGGCGACGGCTTGTCCAGCTTGCCGCGATGCACGCGCCCGATGCCGACGTTGGCCTTGCCGATATCGACGGCCCGCACCTGCTGATCAACCAGCTTCTCCTTCAGGGCCTTCTGCGCATAGGCATCCATCTCGAAAAACGAAATGTAGGTGCCCGGGCACATGGTGCAGGTCGGCTGCGGGTCGGTCGGATTGATGCGTGCCGACGGCGAACCGCTCGATGTTGCGCAGCCGCCCAGCGCGAGCATGGAAGCGAGGCTGCATGTTGCGAGGACTCTCGCCGCGACGGTCGGACGATTGAAGTTCATGTGGCTTGTCTCCTTGGTTGTTCCTGTAGACCCACTACGCGATCGCCAGGCCTTGTCGGGCCTTGAGGCGCTCGGCCAGCCGAGGGTAGACGCGCAGCGCATTGCCGCCGAGCACCTTGGCACGATGCTCCGGCGTGAGCCATTCGACCGCATCGATGTAGCGCTTGGTGTCGTCATAGTGGTAGCCGGTGCGTGGGTCGATGCCCTTCACCGCACCCACGATCTCGGACGCGAACAGCACGTTGTCCGGCGGCACCACTTCCAGCAGCAACTCCACGCCCGGCCGGTGGTAGACGCAGGTGTCGAAGAACACGTTGCGCATCATCTCCTCCAGCGGCGGCCGTTTGAGCTGGTCGGCCAGCCCGCGATAGCGCCCCCAGTGGTACGGCACCGCGCCGCCGCCGTGCGGGATCACGAAGCGCAACTCCGGGAAGTCCTTGAAGATGTCCGACAGCAGGAACTGCATGAAGGCCGTCGTGTCGCCGTTGAGGTAGTGCGCGCCGGTGTGGTGAAAGTTGGGGTTGCAGGAACAGCTCACATGCACCATGGCCGGCACGTCGAGCTCCACCATCTTCTCGAACAGCGGATACCAGTGGCGCTGCGTCATCGGCGGGTCGGTCCAGAAGCCGTCGGTCGGGTCGGGGTTCACGTTGCAGCCGACGAAGCCGAGTTCCTCCACGCAGCGCGTGAGTTCGTCGATGCAGTTCGCCGGGCTCACGCCGGGCGACTGGGGCAGCTGGCACACACCGACCAGCTCGTCGGGGAACATCTCCACCGCGCGATGGATCAGGTCATTGCACGCCCGGGTCCAGTGTTGGCTGGTCGTGGCGTCGCCGACGTGGTGTGCCATGGCGCCTGCTATGGGCGAGAACAGGGTGACGTCCACGCCACGCTCGCGCTGGATGCGCAACTGGTTCTGCTCGAGCGATTCGCGGATCTCGTCGTCGCTGATGGCGAAGTCCGGCGCCAGCGCGTGGCCGGATTCGAATGCGGCTGTCTGGCGGGCGCGATAGTCCTTGAGCGCCGCTGGCGCTGTCGTGTAGTGACCGTGGCAGTCGATGATCATGATGGGTCTCTGGGTGGATGGGTTTGATGCGGGTGGCCTTGCTCAGGCCTCGAAGAAGCAGCCGAGCCTGGTGAGTTGCGCGCGATAGCCGGCGGCGTTGTTGTCGCCCTGGCCGATGGCGGCGAAGGTCTCGCTTTCATGCTTGAACTTCGCAGCCGCCTTGGCGTGCAATGCCTCGACGGAAGCGCGAGGCACGCAGACCAGGCCGTCCTCGTCGCCGACCACGAGATCGCCCGGGCAGACGACCATGCCGCCGATCGAAATGGGCGTGTTGATCTCCCCTGGCCCGTTCTTGTACGGCCCCTGGTGCGTCACGCCACAGGCATACACCGGGAAGTGCTGCTTCCGGATCCAGCCCGAATCGCGCACCGCACCGTGAATGACGATGCCCGCGAACTTCTTCGCAATGCAGTAGGCCAGCATCCGCTCGCCGATGATCGCGTTGGTGAGGTCGCCGCCGGCGTCGACCACGATCACATCGCCTTCGACCGCCATGTTCAACGCCATGTGCGTCATGAGGTTGTCGCCTGGTGCGCTCTTGACCGTCACAGCGGGCCCGCACAGCACGCCGCCCGCGTGCATCGGCCGCAGCCTGGCGCTGCCGGAGTTGAGTCGCGACATGGAATCGCTGATGTTCGCCACGGGGATCGACCTGAACGGGTCGACCCATTCCTTGCCGACGGCATGCCGGCGCTTGAGAACCTGAAAACCGGGTTGCATGAAACTCTCCTTGATCCGCGTGCGCGTCATTCGGCCGTCAGGTTGAACTGGCGGGCGACCTCGACATAGCTCTTGAGTTCCGCTTCGAAGAACGGCGCGAAGGTGGCGGCCGGCATGGGTGCGGGCTCGATGCCCAGCTTGTCGAGCGCCGCGGCCACGTCGGCTTGCTTCATCACCACCTGGATCTCGTCCGAGAGGCGCTGGACCACGGCCGGCGGTGTCTTTGCCGGCGCGAAGAGTCCCCACCAGCCCGTGCCTTCGAGGTCCTTCACGCCGGCTTCCTTCATCGTGGGCACCGCGGGCAGGTGTCCGAAGCGCGTGCTGCCCGACACGGCCAGTGCGCGCAGCTTGCCGCTCGCGATGCTCGGCAGGACTTCGCTGGTCGTCTGGATCATGTAGGTCAGGCGTCCGGCGATGAGGTCGGGCATGGCGGCCGCGCCGCCCTTGTAGAGCACCTGGACCGGGTTGGTGCCGGTGTTCTTGGGGAAGATCAGGTTGGTCGGCGAGCCCGCGCCCACCGCGCCGTAGGAGGCCTTGTCCGGATTGGCCTTCATGTACTCGACCAGCTCCGCCACCGTCTTGAATGGCGAGGATGCGGGCACCACGAGCACGAAAGGCGCCTTGCCTGTGCGGGCCACCGGGACCAGGTCCTGCGAGGCGTCGTATGGAATGACCTTCATCGTTGCCCGGTTGAAGGCCAGGAAGGTCGCGCCCATCAGCAGCGTGTAGCCATCCGGCGCGGCCTTGGCGACGGCGTCCGCGCCGATGTTGGCGTTGGCGCCGGGCCGGTTGTCGATGATGACCGGCTGCTTGAGCCTCGCGCCCAAATGCGTCGCGACGACGCGGGCAATGTTGTCGACCCCACCGCCGGCGGCGTAGGGCACGATCATGCGGACGGGCTTGTCGGGGTAGTCGGCGGCGGCCGACGCGGAGGAAGCGAAGAGTCCCGAGGTGGCGATCCCAAGGGCTGTGAAGATGGCGAGGCGCCGATTCATGGTGTGTCTCCTTGACGTCTGGTTGCTGTGGAACGAAGGTTAGGGATGCCCGGCCATCACTACAATTTCGGTCCACCAGGTGAACCGATGGAAGTCGAAGAATGCGTACTAACCCTGACTCGACCGTGCTCTCAGCGTCGCGCGCGCTCGCCATCCTCGATGTTTTCACCGTGGAAGAGCCGCACCTGGGTTTAAGCGAAATCGGCCGGCGTGTGAAGTTGCCGAAGGCGACCGCGCTCAGGCTGCTCAAGACGCTGGCGTCGAGCGGGTACGTGGCGCAGAACGAGCGTGCCGAATGGCGGCTGGGTCCGGCAACGGCTTCGCTCGGGGCACGCTACCAGGTGTCCTTCGACATCCGCGCGAACATCGAGCCCGCGTTGCGCAAGCTGTCCGATGCCACGGGGCACGATGCCTCGTTTTTCGTGCAGGAGGGCGACCGGCGCGTGCGCCTGGTCAAGGTGATGTTCCCCGATGCGCAGCACAGCAACGCACGCGTCGGCGAGTCCATGCCACTCGACCAAGGCGCCGCCGGCAAGGTGATGCTGGCCGCGATGGGTCAGCGCGGCGAGCTCTACGACCAGATCCGCGCGCGCGGCTTCCACGTGACGGTCGGCGAGGCCAAGAAGGCATCGGCAAGCATCGCAGTGCCGGTGTTCGGCAGCCGCTGGCGGGTCGTGGGGGCGCTGTGCATTGGCGCGCCCGTGGAAGGCAACGTGGAAGCGAGGCTCGCGAAGCTCGCACCCCGCTTGAAGCGCACTGCCGAGTCGCTTTCAGCGAAGCTCAGCTACGACGACGACTCCGCGATCCAGCGCGTGACGACGGCCAGGTCGACATGGCATCCGTAGGCAACGCCGCAGCACGCCGTTCAGATCGCGCCAGCAGATCGGCCCGTCTCCCCGCCACCCCAGGTGCGGCGCAATTGCCCTGGGGGTACTCGTCAGTTCAGGCGATGCTGCGCGCCTGGCCTTCCCAATAGGGCTTGCGCAACTCGTTCTTGAGGATCTTCCCGGCTGCCGACAGCGGCAGCGGCTCCGTGCGGAAGTTGAAGGAACGCGGGCGCTTGTAGCTCGCGATCAGCTCGGCGCAATGCGTGCCCAGCGCTTCCTCGTCCACCTCGAAGCCATCGCGCAGGCGCAGTTCCGCATGCACCGCCTCGCCCCACTTCTCATGCGGAATGCCGATCACGGCGCATTCCAGCACCGCGGGGTGGCGCGCCAGCGCGTTCTCGACTTCGGCCGAGAACACGTTCTCGCCACCCGAGACGATCATGTCCTTCAGGCGGTCGACGATGAAGACGAAGCCTTCCTCGTCCATGTAGCCCGCATCGCCGCTGCGCAGCCAACCATCGACGATGGCGGAACGGGTCTGCTCCGGCTTGTTCCAGTAGCCCAGCATCACGGTCGCACCGCGTGCCACGATCTCGCCGACGGTGCCGCGCGGCACTTCGTTCATCTCCTCGTCGACGATGCGGATCTCCGCGGCCATGCTGGCGCGGCCGGCCGCACGCAGCAGGCGCGCGTTGGGGCCTTCGACCGCATGGAACTCGGGGCGCAGCACCACCACGCCGCCCGACATCTCGGTCTGGCCATAGCCCTGGAACAGCTGGACGTTCGGCAGCGACTTCATCACGCGGCGCAGCAGCGCTTCGGAGATCGGCGCGGCGCCGTAGATCATCTTGCGCAGCGAGCTGACGTCGGTGGGCACGGCCTGCAGGTAGCGGTCGATGAAGTCGATCATCGTCGGCACCATCAGCGTCATGTTGACCTTCTCCGACGCGATCATGTTGCAGATCAGGGCAGGGTCGAAGCGCGGCGCAACCACGTGCGTGGCGCCGGCCGAGGTGTAGCTGAACATGGAGCTCAACGCGGCCAGGTGGAACATCGGCGCCACGTGCAGGAAGACGGTGTCCTGCTCGTACGGGCATTCCATCGCGAAGGTGACGGTCGCCAGCACCAGGTTGTCATGCGACAACATCACACCCTTGGGGAAGCCCGTGGTGCCGCCGGTGTAGATGATGGCGGCCATGGCCTCGCCCTGGCTGGCGCGCTCGGGCAGCGGCGCGTGGTCGGCGATCAGCGATTCATAGGACACGAGGCCGGCTTGGGCATCGTCGCCCATGTAGACGGTGCGGCGCGGGTCGAAGCCGGGCAGCTTGCGGGCCAGTTCGACGAAGTCCTGGTCGACCAGGAACAGGGTGGGCGCGCTGTCCTGCAATGCGTAGGCATGCTCGCCGGGCGCCCAGCGCGTGTTGGCGGGCACGACGACGCAGCCGGCCCAGATCACGGCATAGACGGTCTCGATGTAGCGGTCGCTGTTCGAGGCCAGGATCATCACGCGTTCGCCGGGCTGCACGCCCATCGCTGCGATGCCGCCGGCCAGGCGCGCGACGCGGTTGGTCGTCTCGGACCAGGTGCGGCGGCGGTCGCCATACACGGTGGAAGTGCGGCGGGGGAAGAGTTGCGCAGAGCGGCGCAGGGATTGGGTGATTTGCATGATTTGTCTCCGTTGTGTTTAAAGAAATGGGATCAGTTGTTGAGGGCGTCTGCCACGCCATAGACCTCGAAGCGGGCCTGCACTTCGGCGATGTTGTGGCTCAGGATGGCCAGGTCGTAGGTGGTGCCGTCGCGGTCCTTCACGTGGTCGTGCAGCACGGCTTCGGCGCGGAAGCCAAGCTCCTCGAACACGGCGATGGCCGAGCGCTGGTCGACCGTCATCTGCACGATGAGTTTTTCGAGGCCCATGCCGAGGGCGAGCGCGAAGCACTCCTGGATCAGCAGGCGACCCAGGCCGCGGCCGCGCCAGTGCGGCGAGGTCATCACGCGCAACTCGGCCACGTGGCGCGACCACGAGTGCACGTCGGCGACGATGGCCGTGCAGCCGATGAGTTCGCCGTTCGAGCGTGCGGCCAGGCTGGTGATGCTGCCTGCTGCAATCGCGTCAAGCCAGGCGGTCACGACCTTCGGGTGGCTCAGGTCGCGGCGTGCGAACAGGAGGTCGTGTGTCGGCAGCTTCTGGATGAAGGCAGCAACCTGCGCGCCATCCGCCGGCTTGAGCAGGTCGACCTCGACGGATGCGTTGCCGAGCAGGTGCTTGCGCGGGTACGCGCGAATCTGGGTGTTTGTGTCGTTCATCATTCGGATCTCGTTGAAAGCCATTGATCGAGTGCGGGCCACATGCGCTTGACCGCGTTGGGGCCGGCCACCAGGCTGACGTGGCCGCCCGGCAACTGGATTTCCGTCTTGTCGGTGGAACTCGCCTGTGCCACCAGCGGCGCGGCGCATTCGGGCGGCACCAGGTGATCGAACTTCGCGGTCACATGCAGCAGCGGCACGCGGATGTCGTGGATGTCGACGGTGCGCCCGCCCACGCGCAGGGTGTTGTCGTTCAGTGCGTTCTTCCAGACCAGTTGCTTGACGGTCTGGCGCAGGTATTCGCCCGCGAGCGGCAGCGTCTCGGCGCCGAAGCGGTCCATCATGCGGTAGCCCTTGACGTACTGGTCGTTCCACATGTTGTCCCACAGGCGCACCTGTGCGGCGACGTTGCTGATGGGGCGGTGCGCCTCGAAGGCGCCCATCACCACGCGCGAGGGCACGTTGCCCAGCGTGTCGACCAGGCGGTCCACATCGAAGTGGCGCTTGTCGGCCATCGACTGAAACAGCGTCATCTTCGACCAGTCGATCGGCGTGGTGAAGCACACCAGGTTCTTCACCGGTCCGTCCGGATGCAGGGCCGAATAGATGGTCGCGAGCACGCCGCCCATGCAATAGCCGACCAGCGTCACGTCCTGCTCGCCCGAGCGTTCCTGTACCCGGCGGAGGCAGTCGGGGATGAAGTCGAGCGTGTAGTCCTCGAACTTCAGGCGCTTCTCGTCGAGCGTCGGTGCGTCCCAGTCCATCACATAGACGTCGTAGCCGCGCTTGAGCAGGAACTCGATCAGGCTCTGGCCCGGCGCCAGGTCGAAGATGTAGCTCTTGTTGGTGGTGGCCATCACCAGCAGCAGGGGGACGCGGTAGACCTCGCTGCTCTGCGCGTGGTAGTGGTACAGGCCGAGGGTGCCGCGGCGGTGCACCAGGGTGCGTGGCGTGGTGCCGACGGCCGGCGCCGGCGAGCCGAGGTATTCGAGGCCCTTGAAGCTGCGCTGGATGGCGCGGTCGACCTCGGTGCGCAGGCGCTGCGTGAGGGACGCTTGTTCGCTCTTTGCGGCGACGTTCATTCGGGAAGCCTCTGTGCTGCGCGCTGGGGCATTCGCGTTGGGAGTGGCCAGCTGGCTCATGTGTTGCTCCCTGCAGCGGAGACGCGAGCGCGTCGACTCGATGGCGCAGTGGTCGCTGCACGGTCGCCGGGTGTCACGACCTTGGCCTCTGCCGAAGCGGCGTGGGCCGCCAATGCTGGCGCGGCGACCGGCGCACGCTTGGTGCGCGCCGGCCGATGCGCCGGAACAGGCGCCGGCAACAGCAGGTCGAGCTTGTCCTCGATGCGGCGCATGGTCGCGGCGACGGCCTCGAGTTCGCTGCGGCTCGGCAGGCCCAGCCGCTCGTAGAGCCTGGCCAGGTTCTTGTCGAACAGGTGTTGCGTGCCGAGGCCGGCGCGCAGCACCAGGGCCAGCGCCTGGGAGAACTTCTCGGTCTCCATGTTGCGCGTGGCGACGGCGTTGATGCCGCCTTCGAGGCGGTCGATGGCCTCGCGCCACATCGCCAGTGGGTCGAGGAGTTGCTTGGGGCTCATGTGGATCTTTCCGGGGAGGGCCGGTCGCGCATGTCGCGCTGCGGCGAGGATTCATTGGGCTTGCGGGCCTGCATGCAATGCAGGCTCGTGGCATGCGGCCAGGTCTGGCGCGCTTCGAGGCCGTTGCCTTGGGCGACGGCACTGCGGCGCAAGAAGGCGCCGGGCACGTAGCGCGACTCGGCCACGCTGCGTGCTGCGATGTCGGCGGTCCGCGAAAGGCGACCGAACAGCGCCAGCCAGACGCGCTCGGCCGTGGCCCAGCCGATCACCGAGGTCATCAGCAGTTCGCCCAGCGGCCTGAGCGCTGCGACCAGCGTGTGGGCGGGACCGTCGGCGATCTCGACGGTGCAGTCCGTCGCCGGTTCGCCGCGGAAGGCGAAGTTCAACGCGGCGGCGATGCGCTGGAGCGCGTCACGCCCGCCGTTGATCACCGAATCGAAGTTGAGGAAGCCGTGGATCTGGCCGGGGTAGTGCAGCAACTTCACCGGCACGCCGGCGGCGCGCAGGCGTGCGGCATAGTCCAGGCCGTCGTCGCGGATCGGGTCGAAGCCGGCGCTGACGACGAGCGCGGGCGGCAAGCCCGACAGGTCCGGCTGGCGACGCGGCGAAAGCCACGGATCTTGCGCATCGGTCACTTCGCCGACGTGCGACAGCACGCCACGCAACACTTGCTCGGTGATGAGATAGCCCTTGGCGTTCTCGACGAGCGAAGGGAACTCCTCCACCAGGTCGGTGGCCGGATAGGCCAGCACCTGCAGGCTGAGCTTCGGCCCGCCATTGCGCGTGACGTGCTGCGCCACGGCGGCGCAGATGTTGCCACCGGCCGAGTCGCCTCCGATGGCCAGCCGCGCCGTGTCGATGCCGATCGTGTGGCCGGTCTCAGCGACCCAGTGCAGCGCTTCCAGGAAGTCTTCGCGGCAGGCCGTCAGCGGATGCTCGGGCGCGAGCCGGTAGCCCACGGCGATGACGATGCAGCCGGTGGCCAACGCGATGCTGCGGCAGATCGAGTCCGCCGAGTCGAGCCCGCCGACGATGAAGCCACCGCCGTGGCACCAGAGGAACGCAGGGCGCGGCTTCAGCGAAGGCCCGGTGGAGAAGATCCGCAATTCGATCGGCCCGCCGGGGCCGGCGATGGTGCGCTGGGTCACCGAAGCCACGCGCGGCCGCCGGCCCATCGCCAGGGACATCAGCCGCCACACCTTGCGCTGCGTGCCCACCGAGCGATCCGTGATCTGCCCCGGCGCCAGGTTGCACCAGCGCAGGAAGGCGCGGACTTCACGGTCCGGCTTCCCTGATCGCAGGGTCAATGGCATGCCGCGCGTGGCGAGGCGATTCGATTCGGTGGTCATGGACGAGGATGGCTTCTGGGGGGTAGGGGTCTTCATGCACACAGGATGCGCAGGGCTGCGCTGCGCCTCACCCCCCGGCTCGGGGGGCGGGCAAATCCGGCTTTACAGGCGTTGAAGGTGTGAAGATTTCGTAGCGAGGGCATCGAGGTCGGGTCGAGGAGCGGAACTGCACTCGCGTGCAGTGAGCACCGCAGGCCCGAGATCGGTGGCCGCAGTAGAAAGCTTCACACCTTCAGGGTTCGATGCGCTTCATCTTCGATGTGTCCATGCGCACCATGCCGAAGGCCATCCCATAGAGCAGGTTGCCCTGCGAATCGATCTTCACCGGCGCATACATGCCGTTGAACATCGGATTGGCGCCGCCGCGGATCGACATCACCGTCTTGCCGGTGTCCAGGTCCATGCCGATGTGATGGCGGTCACCCCAGCGGCCGGCGAAGTAGCCGTCGACGATGGCCATGTTGCTGCCACCGCTGATCATCGGCACCACCGAGATCGACGACACGTCGTTGCGCGACCACTTCTGCGTCCACGCATGCTTGGCGTTGTCCCACTTGAAGCCGGCCGCACCGACCGGGCCGGGACGCGTGGCGCCATTGACCAGGTTGACGTAGAAGCTGTCGCGGCTGAGTTGAGGCTCTTCCTTGGTCAGGATGTTGTTGACCACGAAGGCCTTGTCGCCATAGATGGACACCGATTGCTCCGACTGAACGATGTCCTGGCCTGGACCCATGTCGACTTCGATCTGGTCGGCGATGCGCGGCGAGGACGTGCCGGGCTTCTGCTTCCAGCCGGCCGGAATGCCGTCGCGCCAGAAGGAGACCAGGCGCATCTTCTTCGCGCCGTCGGTGATGACGACCAGCTTGTCGTCCTCTGGCGCAAAGCCCATCAGCGTCGGCGTGGAGCCGGTGCCGTCGCCGATCTTCGGCGCGCCCATGGGGACGCCGCGGTCGTATTTCGCGGACCAGGCGCCGCTGGCCTCGTCGTCGCGGATCTTGCCCTTGGCATCGACCACCAGGCGGTACATGGTGGTGTTGGAAGCCACATACACCGCGCCGCCATTGGCCTCGGGGCCGGTGGCAAAGCTGTTCATGAAGGACTCGTCGGCGCCGGGGGTGGTGTAGCTGTCGATGATCTCCAGCGTCTCGCGGTTCAGCGTGATGACCTTGCCGCCCAGCGTGTTGATGACGATGAAGCCGTTGAAGCTCATGCCCATGCCGAAGGACATGTCACCCGGCAGATGCGTCTTGGCACGGGCGCGTTCGTTGTCGAACAGCGACACGGGCAGCGTGGTGAAGCGCGCCGGTTTCATGCCGGAGTTCGGGTCCTTCGGATCGACCTGGTCGATGCGGAACACCGTGCGGCCGTTGCAGCCGATGAAGGCGTCGTCGCGCGTCAGCACCGCGTACACGGCGCCGTTGGCGACCTGGTCGGCGGACGCCGACGACGCGCGGTTGGGCTGCGACTTCAGGTACTCGAGCAGGCCCTTCTCGTCCTTGGCCTCGATGAACTTCTGCACCGCCGCGGCCTGGGCGCGGCGCTCGTCGGCGCTGATGGGCGCGTAGTTGGGCAGCTTGACCGGGATGTCGCTGCGGGCGATCTCGACCAGCTTGCCGTCCATGGTCTTGACCTTGCGCAGGCCGAAGCCCGACCACCACCACTGGATGTCCTGGCCGGCGACGGTGTCCATCATCGAGGGCAGGCCCACCGACTCGTTCGGGATCAGTTGCACCGACTCCGGCGTGATCTCGAAGAAACCGCGCGGTACGGCAATGTCGGTGCTGTCGGAGGCGGCGTCGTCCCAGTGCGTCTGGTTGTTGTACGACTGCGCGAGGTAGGGGTTGTGCTGCTGGGCGAGGGGCTTGCCTGCGTAGGCCGACACGGTGGCGAGGGCAGCGACGGCGATGGCCGAGGCGAGGCGGAATGGCTTCTTCACGAGGAATCCTTGTTGCATGGATGGGTTGCGTTTGGGGTGTTACGCAACCATGTCTCGATGCCGTTTGTCTCCAGCCCGGTGATGTCTGCGTATGGGTATGAATGGTCGGGCGAAGGGCGCCGCGACGCCCCACCCCAGGCGGGTGGCGGGCAGTTCTGGGGGGTGAGGGCTTACCCATCCACCCGAATCGGGTGGTTCGCCGCAGGCGCGTCGCTGCTTCACTGCAAAGCAGCCGCAGGGTTTGTCTGCGCGCGTCTTCGTCAATCCTCGATCCCACTCATGAACATCACCCCACAGCCCGCGCCACGTAGTGGCTCTGACACACACCTGGTGCCCACCATGACCCGGACCTTCAGGCCTCTTTCCAACGGCCAACTGCTCGACCTGGCCGGCACGTTGTCCGTGCTGGACCCCGCCACGGAGGAGGTCCTCGCCCGCGTGGCCGACTGCACGCAGCAGGTTCTCGACGCGACCGTGCAGGCCGCACAGGCGGCTTTCGAAAGCTGGCGCCACACGACCCAGGCGGAGCGCCGCGAGCGCGTCGAGGCACTTGCCGCCCGCCTCAAGGAACATGCCGATGAACTCGCCCTGCTGCTGACGCGCGAACAAGGACGCCCTCTCGCCATGGCCAAGGCCGAAGTGCTGGGCTGCGTGCAATGGTTGCGCGCCTTCGCGCAGATGGAACTGCCCGTGACCGAGCGCACCGACAAGGCCGGCATGACCTGGACGACCCGCCGCGTGCCGCTCGGCGTGGTCGCCGCCATCGCGCCATGGAACTTCCCGCTGATGCTGGCCTGCTGGAAGCTCGCGCCCGCGCTGATGGCGGGCAACACCGTCATCGTCAAGCCATCCCCCTTCACCCCGCTCACGACGCTGCGCATGGGCGAGCTTGCGGCCGACCTGTTCCCGGCCGGCGTGGTCAATGTGCTGTGCGGCGGCGACGCGCTCGGCCCTCGGATGACTTCGCACCCCGGCATCGCCAAGGTTGCCTTCACCGGCTCGACCGCCACCGGCCGCCGTGTAATGGCTTCCGCCGCGCCCACCCTGAAGCATGTGACGCTGGAACTCGGCGGCAACGACGCCGCCATCGTCATGCCCGACGTGGACGTGCCGAAGACTGCGCGCAAGCTCTTCATGGGCGCCTTCCTCAACTCGGGGCAGGTGTGCGTGGCGGCCAAGCGCATCTACGTGCATGACGCGATCTACGAAGCGTTTGCGCAAGCGTTTGCCGCCGCTGCCAAGGCTGCGCCGATGGGCGCTGGTACGCAGGAAGGCGTGATGCTCGGCCCGGTGCAGAACCGCCCGCAGTACGAGCGCGTGAAGGAACTCATCGCCGCCACGCGCGATGCGGGCCACAGCTTCCTCGCCGGGGGTGACGTGCCGGAAGGCCCCGGCTATTTCATCCCGCCGACCGTCGTCGACAACCCGCCGGACGATGCGCGCGTGGTGGTCGAAGAGCCCTTCGGGCCGATCGTGCCGCTGCTGCGCTTTTCGGACGTCGACGAGGTCGTGCGGCGCGCCAACGATTCCGAGTTCGGCCTCGGCGGCTCGGTCTGGTCCGGCGATGTGGCGCAGGCGAAAGCGATCGGCGCGCGGCTGGAGACCGGCACGGTGTGGATCAACAGCGTGCAACTGCTCGATCCGCTGTCGCCCTTCGCGGGCCGCAAGCAGTCGGGCATCGGTGTCGAGAACGGCATCGAGGGACTGCTCGAGTTCACGGCCGTGCAAACCATGGTGGGTTGAGCTCCACACCTTCTCCCGCGTCTCTCAACTCAAATTCAGATCCAAGCGAAATCCAAGTTATGCAAATGCGCTCCAAAGCCGTTGTCTTCCGCGCCGACGGCGTGACGGTCCATGTCGAAGACATCCTGGTCGACCCGCCGGGCAAGAACGAAGTCATGATCAAGGTGGGTGCTTGTGGCGTCTGCCACAGCGACCTGTCGGTCACCAACGGCACCTTGCCTTTGCCGGCGCCCGTCATCCTCGGCCACGAGGGCGCGGGAGTAGTGTGCCAGGTGGGCGAGGGCGTCACCGACCTGAAGATCGGCGACCACGTCATCAGCAGCTTCGTCAACACCTGCGGCAAGTGCCGCTACTGCACCAGCGGCAAGCCCAACCTCTGCGACATGGGCAACACGACCCCCTGGACGCTGCCCGGCGGCGTGCCGCGCACCAGGGACGCCAACGGCAAGCCGCTGAACGCGATGGGCGGCTGCGGCGTGATGGCCGAATATGCGACGCTGCACGAGAACAACGTCGTCAAGATCACACCCGGCGTTCCGCTGGACCGCTGCGCCCTCATCGGCTGCGGCGTCATGACCGGCTGGGGCGCAGCCTGCAACACCGCCCAGGTCGAACCTGGATCGATCTGCGTCGTCTTCGGCGCCGGCGGCGTCGGCCTGAGCACCTTGCAGGGCTGCCAGATTGCCGGCGCCACGATGATCGTGGCCGTCGACATGCTCGCGAGCAAGCTGGAGATGGCCAGGCTCTTCGGCGCCACGCATGTCATCGACGCCTCCAGGAGCGAGAACGTCCTGAAGGAACTGCGCAAGCTGACCGGCGGCGGCGCCGACTACGCCTTCGAATGCGTTGGCCACGGCGAGATCGTCGCGCAAGCCTATGCCTGCGTGCGCAAGGGCGGCACGGCGGTGGTCGTCGGTCTTGCGGGCCCGGCCAACTCCACCACGCTCAAGACCGCCAGCTTTGCGATGGAAGAAAAATGCCTGCGCGGCAGCTTTTACGGCTCGACCAGCCCGCGCCGGGACTTCCCGCGCCTGCTGTCGCTGTACCAGGCGGGCAAGCTCAAGCTCGACGAACTGATCACGCGGCGCTACCGCATCGACGAGGCAGCGCAAGCCTTTGACGACCTGGCGCAGGGGCGCAACGCTCGGGGCGTGATCGTGTTCGATTGAGGACGGGTGACGGGTGACGGGTGACGGGTCGACACGGAGGGCGAGGCTGGTCCCGAGGGATCACTGAAAAAGTTCTCGCCGATCTCTCCTGGTCCGGAAGGCCACGCGAGTGACAACGGACGAGCGCACGCCAAGTCGGATGCAGGTGGTGGTGCTCGACCCCGCCACCACCGGTGACATCCGCGTGGTCAACCAGGGCGTGCGCGACCTCGACACCAACGCCAACAGCTTCATCGATGCCTCATCCCACCGTCACCGAAAAGCTGAGGCAGGGCACTACCGTGGTGATGAACACGAGATCACCTGCCAGCGATTCTTCCGGCCTGTCTGCATCTCGCGGGCATGCGTCAATGCGCCACGATGCAGGCATCGAGGACATGCTGTCGTTTTCGGGAAGAACGCGATGAAGACTGCCGGGGTGGCGATGCTTGTTGGGTCCGTTCACCTGGGTGTGCGCGGCGGAGACATCTCACTTCAAGGGTCGGCGCCGCCTGCACACCCGGCAAACAGGCCTTCATCCCGCCGATCGTCGACATCCCGCCCTTCAGCCCCATCCGCAGTAGCACGCAGGCATAGCCTTGACGCACGCACAGCTGCGATGATCGGGCGTCCTGGCTTCAAGGAGGCAACGTGCTCATCGTCCACCATCTCGGCAAGTCGCAGTCGGAGCGCATCGTCTGGCTCTGCGAGGAGCTCGGCCTGACCTACGAACTCAAGCACCATGTGCGCGATCCGGTCACCGCCCTGGCACCGCCGGAACTCGTCGCGTTGCACCCGCTTGGCACGGCCCCCGTGATCAGCGACGGCGAGCTTCTGCTGGCGGAGTCCGGCGCCATCGTGGAATACATCATCGCGAAGTACGGCGATGGCCGGCTGATGCCCGGGCCGGACCATCCCGACTACGCTGACTTCATCTTCTGGTGGCACTACGCCAACGGGAATTTCCAGCCGAACATGGGCCGCAACATGATCCTTCGGCGACTGGATGTGCCGGCCGGCAATCCCATGGCAGCGCGTCTGGGTTGGCGGCTCGCAAGCGCCTTCGCGCTGATCGACAGGCGGCTTGGCGACGTGCCGTTCCTGGCCGGCAAGGACTTCACCGCGGCGGACATCATGACCGTCTTCTCGTTGACGACGATGCGGTACTTCATGCCCTACGACCTGACGCCGTATCCGAACATCCTGGCGTATCTGCAGCGCATTGCAGGGCGCGAGGCCTACCAGCGCGCCATGCAGAAGGGCGATCCGGGCATGCCGCTCTTGCTGACCTGACGACTGGCCTGGCGAGAGCCAAACACAGTCGGATACATTTGTGCCTGATGCCGGGGCACCCCGGCGGAGGGTGGCCACGCCGTCGCGAAAAGACGATGGAGAAAGTCGCGCTTCTCACCGGGAGTGTTGACGTGGTCGCTGCGTACTTTCGTGCGACGGCGAAGAAAACTCATGATGTCCGATTCAGGTTTGCCAGCGAAAAGCCGTACTGCCGAGTTCCTGGACGGAGGCGGCGACGTGGGTGCATTGATGCGCTCGCACGATTGGTCGGAGTCGCCGCTCGGCCGGCCGGAGACTTGGCCGCATCCGTTGCGCACGGTCGTCGGTCTCCTTCTCCAATCGCAGTTCCCGATGTTCGTCGCTTGGGGCAAGGAACTCGGCTTCCTCTACAACGATTCGTATGCCGAGATCCTCGGCGCCAAGCATCCGCGCGCCCTGGGCAATCGCTTCCAGGACATCTGGTCGGAGATATGGTCGGACATCAGCCCCCTGATCGATGCCGCGTTGGCGGGCCAGTCGATCTATCGCGAGGACCTGCCGCTCGTGATGAATCGCAAGGGCTACGACGAAGAGGCGTGGTTCACTTTCTCCTATTCACCGGTCCGCGACGAGCGCGGCGAAGTTGCCGGGATGTTCTGCGCGGTCTCGGAAACGACCCGCAGGGTGCTGGCCGAGCACGCGCTGCGGGAGCTCAACGAGACGCTCGAACACCGGGTGAGCGAGGCGCTGGCACAGCGCAAGCTGCTGGCCGACATCGTCGAAGGCACCGAGGCCTTCGTCCAGGTGGCCGACCTCGACTATCGCTGGCTGGCCATCAACAAGGCGGCCGCGGACGAGTTCCAGCGCATCTTCGGCGTTCGGCCCAGGGTGGGCGACAGCATGCTGGAGTTGCTGGCCTCGCAGCCCACGCACCAGGCCGCCGTCAAGGCGGTGTGGAGTCGCGCGCTGGCCGGCGAGGAGTTCGTGGAGATCGGCGAATTCGGCGACCAGGAGAGGGAGCGCCGGTTCTACGAGATGCACTACAGCGTCTTGCGCGAAAGCAGCGGCGAGCGCATCGGCGCGTACCAGTTCGTGTACGACGTCTCCGAACGCATCCTCGACCAGGAACGCCTGCGGAAGACCGAGGAAGCGCTTCGCCAATCGCAGAAGCTGGAGTCCCTCGGACGGCTGACCGGCGGCGTGGCGCACGACTTCAACAACCTGCTGGCGGTGTTTGCAAACGGCTTGCAGATGCTGGAGCGCGACATGACGGCGCAGCAACGTGAGCGAGTCCATGCGGCCATGCGCCGGGCCGTGACCCGGGGCACCGGATTGACGCACCAGCTGCTGGCGTTCACGCGCCGCCAGCCCATCAATCCGGAGTCGATCGACCTGGCGGTCCACCTCCGGGGCATGCGCGAAATGCTGGAGCATTCGCTGCGGGAGAACACCCGCGTCGAGATGCAGTTCGGGAACGACCTGTGGCCCGTCGAGATCGATGCGGGGGAGTTCGAGCTGGCGATGCTGAACGTGTTCGCCAACGCCCGTGACGCCATGCCCGACGGCGGCCTCATCACCATCCGTGCCCGGAACGTGATGAAGGCGGCCAACGACGGTGCCCAAGCCGCCTGCGTTGAGCTTTCTGTCTCCGACACGGGAAGCGGGATGCCGGCCGAGGTCCTGGACCGTGTGTTCGAGCCCTTCTTCACGACCAAGGAAGTCGGCAAGGGATCGGGATTGGGCTTGCCGCAGGTCTATGGCTTCGCGCACCAATCGGGCGGCCAGATCCGGATCGACAGCCAGCTCCAGGTGGGTACGACGGTGACCCTGCGGTTTCCTCGCTCGCTGCGGCGGCCGGCTGCGCCCGCGGAGGCACGGAATGCGCCACCTCTTTGCGGTGACGGCCGCGGCCGTCAATTGCTTCTCGTCGAAGATGACCCGGAGGTCGCGGCACTCACGCGCGAAATGCTGGTTCACCTCGGGTTCAACGTCATCCACGCCGCAAGCCCGGAGGCCGCGCTGGGCGCGCTGGCCAATGCGCGAAGCATCGACATCGTGTTCTCGGACGTGATGATGGCGGGCAGCGTCAGCGGCCTGGAGCTCGCCCGGGAGATCAGGCGGCGGCGCCCGGGGCTGCCCGTCGTTCTGACGACCGGCTATGCCGGAGCGGCGGCCGGGATGGGCAACGCGGAGTTCCGGCTGCTGTTGAAGCCGTACAGCCTCGAAGCATTGGGCGATGCCTTGAGCGTCAAGCCTTGATGCGTTCTCCCGTCTGCGTAAGATGCAGACGCCTTTCCTGTCCCACTCGGTCCTTCGGGGGAAATGATGAGCACGCGTCGCCTTTTGCTGGCCTGCCTGCCTCTTGTGCTTGCGCCCTCCCTCGCCCGCGCGGCAAAAGGAGAGGCGCGGATCATCGGGACGTTGGGCAATCTTCGCCCGCCTCCCGGAATGCGAGACCAGATGCAGGTTCTGATCGCAGGGTTGAGCGACCTTGGCTGGATCGTCGGACGCAACCTCGCCCTGGACAGTGTCTGGGCAGAGCAGCACTACGAACGATTTCCCCAGCTTGCACGTGACCTGGTGTCGCGCAACGTGGACCTCATCATCGTGCTCGCCGGCACCACCGCTGCGCAAGCTGCCAAGGCCGCGACTTCCCGGATTCCAATCCTCGTCATTGGTGTCGCGGATCCGGTCAAGTTCGGCCTGGTCGCGAGCTTGAATCGGCCAGGCGGCAACCTGACCGGGCTGACGCAACCCCTTGCAAGCTGGGGCAAGTTCCTGGAACTCGCACGCGAAGCCGTGCCCGGGGCGCGCAGGGTGGCTGTGATCGGGAATCCGACCAACGTCATCTATTCGGACTACGTCACCGAAAACGAGACGGCAGCCAGGCTGCTGGGCCTTCAGCTCCAGGTCATCCCCATCTCCTCGGGGGAAGAACTGCCCGCGGCATTCGGCGCGATGAAGAGTGCACGCGCCGAAGTGCTCGTCTACGGCCCGGACTCGGTGTTCCTGAACAACGCGGGCCAGATCATGGCACTGGCACGCGACGCGCGCCTGCCGGTCATCGGCCCGAATCGCCACGCGGCCGAGTTGGGTGCGCTCGCCACGTTCAGCGCCGATTACGCGGCACTGTTTCGACAGGCCGCCGTCTACGCCGACAAGCTGCTCAGGGGCGCGAAGCCAGCCGAGATGGCGATGGCCCAGCCCGACAGGTACGACCTGATCGTGAATCTGCGGACTGCCAGGCTGCTTGGCATCACGGTGCCGCCCGCGGTGGTGGTGCGGGCGTCGGAAGTCATCGAATAGTCGACCGGCTCAGATGCCTTCGATGATGCGAATCTCGCGATCGGCACCGTCCCCCAAGGCGTCCAGTGCTTCCTTGTACTCCGGGCTGTCGTGTGCGGCCATGGCCTGTTCGACGCTGTCGAACTCGATCAGCACGGTGCGTTGCATCAGCCCGAGTTCGTAGACCTTGGCAGGTTCGCCGCGCGCCAGGAAACGCGCGCCGTTCGCAACCAGGGCGGGGCCGGCCAGCTTGGCATACGCGGCCAGCTTGTCGTTGTCCTTGACCGCGCGGTATGCGCTGACCCAATAGGCTTTTGGCATGGTGACTTCGTTTCAGTGAGACATGGAGCGCGTGACTTTGCCGCGTGTCCGCCTTTGCGGCAAGCCCACTCATCCGGCGCTTGCGCCATCGGATCTTCGGCAAGGTCCGACTGCAGGAGTCGCAGATTCGGGATAGATTCGGCCAAACGTGCCCAGGGTTGCAGAGGCGACGTCCTGGCAGAACGGACCATCGTGCAGCGGGCCGACGGCAAGGAAATGACATGCAGCGTCGGGCTCGCTGAAGTGAGGCACTGCGGTGCATTCGGCGCGGACTCAGGAGAACCCTGGATGGCAAGTCAGTACATCGGCATGAAGGCCGGCGGCGGCAGCGGCATCGTTGGTGTGCTGAAGCACCCACTCTTCGACCACGAAAAACAACTCCAACCCATGCTGCCATGATGAATTTCGCACCGGATTCCAACGCGGGCGCGCGTGCTGCCATCGAGCGCATCGATGCACTCTCCACCCACCATGACCCGGTGCACGAAGGCGTGCAGGTGCGTTGGCGGCGCTTCGGCAACGACACGCGCAAGGCGCCGCTGGTGTTGCTGCATGGCGGCCATGGCAGCTGGATGCACTGGCTGCGCAACGTGGAGGCGCTGGCGGCCGAACGATCCGTCTGGGTGCCGGACATGCCGGGCTTTGCCGAGTCCGATACGCCTCCAAAGCCCGCGCCCGGCGAGGCCGCGATCGATCCTCTGCTGAGGGCGTTGGGCGGCACGCTCGATTCGCTCATCGGTGCCGGTACGCCGATCTGTCTAGGCGGTTTTTCCTTCGGTGGTTTGACCGCTGCCAAGTTCGCGGTGAAACGCGGTGCGGTCGAGCGCCTGTTCCTGGTCGGCAGCGGCGGCCATGCCACGCTGCGGCGCCTGAGCATCGAGATGATCAACTGGAAGAAGTCCGTGGACCGCGAGGCGGAACGCGCGGCGCTGCAACACAACCTCGGCGCATTGATGCTGCATGACAAGGCCTTCGATCCGTTGGCCTTCGAGATCCACGACATCTCCTGCCACGGCACGCGCTTCCGCAGCAAGGACGTGTCGCTGTCAGGCGGCTTGCAGGCGGCGCTCGATGTGCTCGCGTGCCCGCAGTTGCTGGTGTGGGGTGAGTTCGATGTGACGGCGGATCCGCGGCCGGTGGTGGCGTCGCTGGTCAAGGGTCATGCCAACCGCGAGGGCGTGGTGATCGACGGCGCCGGCCACTGGACGCAGTACGAGCGGGCCGAGGAGATCAACGCGTTGCTGTTGCGCTGGCTGTCCGGCGAGGTGCGATAGGCCCGCCTACCTCGGCTTCTTCGCCTTCTCGTACTTCTGCCAGTACAGGAACGGTTCCTCGTGCACCTCGATGTCGATCTCGCTGATGCGCGCCTGCAAGCGCTCCTGCACTTCCGCGACGGCCTGGTTGTAGATCAGCGGCCCGACTTCCTCCAGGAAGAAACCCAGCAGTGCACCGGCCGCGATGTTGCCGATGCGCTCTTCCATGTGCTCGTTGAAGTAGCGTTCGATGGAGGCGACGGCCTGCTGCCGTGCCTCGCGCGGGATTTCGATGGTCATGGCTTGATGAACTTGAGGACGAATTCGTCCTTGGGTTGCAAGGGCTCGGGCGTGTTCTTGTCGCGCGGGTCGTTCGGGTTGCGAAGGAAGTTGCCTTCGGCCGCAAGCTTGAACCCGGCGGCCTCGACCTCGCCGCGAAGGAACGATTCCTCGACCCGATGCAGCGTGCCCGATTCCGAGATGCCGGTACCCGGCCGCCCGGCGTGGTCCGCGATAACGAACACCCCGCCCGACTTCAAGGCGCGAAAGATGGCGCGGTTCATCTGCGCCCGGTCCACGCCCATGAAGCCCAGGTCGTGGTAGTTGAACATCAGCGTGACAAGGTCGAGTCCGCCGCTCGCCACCGCGGAGGGTGCGGGGTCCTCGAAGCGCTGTGGCACGGCCATGATCGGCGCGGCAGGAATGTTGGCGCCCTTCAGCCGGGCATTGCGCTCAGCCAGCGAGGCGGCGGAAGCAGGGCGCGGTGCGGCGGCTGCAGCTGCAGGGGCTGGCGCCGGGGCCACACCGCTGGCATTGCCCTCCGGCGCGGTGGGCGAGGGCGTTGCCCGATTGGGGTCGCGCTGCGGCATCTGCCCGTAGACCACGCCCGTCGGCCCGATCGCGCGCGCCAGCAACTCGGTGGTGTAGCCGCCGGCGGCACTCACGTCGAGCGCCACCATGCCGGGGCGCACGCCGATGAAGGCGAGCATCTGGTCGGGCTTGCGCCGCAGGTCGTTGATGCGGTCCGGACCGGTGCGGTCGGGGCTCGAGAGGATGGCAACGATCTGGTCCCGCGAGATCGGCGGCGACTTGGTGGCGCAGGCGCCCAGCAGGCAGACCGCCGCCGCGAGCACCAGTAAAAAGGCCCCTTGGAGAGTTCTTTGCGCGTACATCGGTTGCCCTGCCATCCTGTCGAGGTGCGCGCAGTTTAGTCAGCCGCGCGCTTCGTGGCGACCTGATTTGTCCATTCGAGGATCATGTCCAGGTCCTCGCGTGTCTCCTTCAATTGCACCAGCGTGGCCTGCTGCGCCGCCAGCGGATCGCGGTTCTCCAAGGCCGTGAGGATGGCCTTGTGGCGCGGCAACGAGAGCGCATGCGTGTTGGGCAACCGGCTGCTGAGCTTGATCGACTCGCGCAGCGCGAGCGACAGCATGGTGCCGATGTAGGCCAGCAGGTCGTTGTGCGTGGCCTCGGCAATGCGGCGATGGAAGGCGAGGTCAGGCTCCAGCAGGTCCCCGGCAGTTTGCGCCGCCTCCATGCGTGCATAGGCCTCGGCGATGCTGCGCAGGTCTTCGTCGCTGGCGGCCCTGGCCGCAATCGCTGCGGCTGCAGGCTCGAACACGCGCCGCACCGTCAGCAGCGTCTCCACGAACTCGGGTTGCGGCTTGCTCTGGATCAACCAGTACAGCACGTCGGGGTCGAGCAGGTGCCATTCGCCGCGCGGCCGCACGATCGCCCCGGCCCGCTGCCTGGACAACACCAGCCCCTTGGCCACCAGCACGCGGATCGCCTCGCGCAATACGGGCCGGCTCACCTCGTATTCCGACAGCAGCGCGGCCTCTTGCGGGAGTCGTTCATCGGGCGCGAATTCGCCCGCCACGATGCGCATGCCGAGGTCGCGCACGATGCGCGCATGCATGCTTTTGCGATCGGGCGGCTGGCGGTAATCGCGATGACCCTGAGTGACCTTCATTGCCGGATTAAGTAAGCCTTTATTCGTGTGTGGCGCGGGTAGTTTCCCTATGCACCGCTGCAAATATCGTCTTTTAGTATGACTACATTGCCGCCCGACTCGACGGTGACCGCAGAAGATCGCGAAACGAGTCCTTGACGAGGAGACAAGTTCGATGAAGCGCATCCTGATGAGCCTGCTGCTTGCTGCGTCCGCGTTGCCGATGTTCGGCACGGCGCAAGCGCAGGAACTGATTTCCAACGTCCCGCGCAAGGAGACGCTGATCGTCGAGAACCCGGAGGGCACGATCAAGAACGCCGGCTGGTTCAACATCTGGGCCATCAACGCGGGCGGCCAGTCCACCGGGCTGCACCAGCTCGCGATGGACGCCTTCTGGTACATCGACCCCGAGCGCGGCATCGACGGCGTCTGGGACAACTCGCTGGCCTCCGACAAGCCGATCTACAACAAGGACTTCACCGAGATGACGGTGAAGCTGCGCAAGGGCATCTTCTGGAGCGATGGCGTCGAGTTCACCGCGGCCGACGTGGTCTACACCGTGCAGACGCACCTCGACACCAAGGGCCTGCGCTGGAGCGCGCCGATCCAGGTCAACGTGGCGAGCATTTCCGCGCCCGACCCGTACACGGTCGTGTTCAAGCTGAAGAAGCCCAACTCGCGCTTCCATGCCTTGTTCACCGTTCGCTGGAACGCGATGTGGATGATGCCCAAGCACGTCTTCGAGAAGGCCGGCGACCCGCTCAAGTTCGCGTTCAACCCGCCGGTGTCGCTGGGCGCGTACACGCTCAACAGCTTCGACCCGAACGGCAAGTGGTTCATCTGGCAGAAGCGCGAGGACTGGAAGCGCACCACGCTCGCCCGCTTCGGCGAGCCCGGTCCCAAGTACGTGGCCTATGTGGATGCCGGCCCGCCGGACAAGCGCGTGATCGCGCAGATGAACCACCAGCTCGACATCATCCACGACACCTCGCCCGAGGGCATGTTCACGATGGCCAAGCAGGCCAAGTTCTCGCACGGCTGGTTCTCTGGCTTCCCGTATGCGCACCCGGACCCGACGCTGGCCGCGGTGATCTTCAACACGCAGAACGAGTACCTGAAGAACCGCGACGTGCGCTGGGCGCTGGCACTGCTGGTCGACATCAAGGCAGTGTCGATGGCCTCGTACCGCGGCGCGGCGACCATCTCGGCCATCGGCGTGCCGCCCACCGGCACGCATCCAGAGTACTACCACGGCCCGATCGAGCCATGGCTCAAGACCTTCGAGATCGACACCGGCAAGCGCAAGATCAAGCCCTACGACCCGAGCATTGGCAAGCAGGTCACCGACATGCTGCGGCCTACCTTGGGCGACCAGATCCCGACGAAGCCGGAGGAAGTGGCCAAGGCCTTCGGCATGGGCTGGTGGAAGCCCGATCCGCAGGCCGCCACGGAGCTGCTTGAACGCGCCGGCTTCAAGAAGGTCGGCGCCCAATGGATGACGCCGGACGGCAAACCCTTCAGCGTCAAGATCACCGTCGAAGGCGAATCTCGCCCCGTGATGACGCGCGCCGGCTCGATGGTCGCGCAGCAGTGGCGCCAGTTCGGCATCGACTCCGGCACCGTGGTCGCGCAGGGCACGCTGGCCGACCGGCGCGCGGCCGGCGACTTCGACGCCATCATCAGCTGGAGCGTGGAGACATGGGGCGGGCACCCCGACCTGTCGTACTTCCTCGACAGCTGGCACTCGCAGTTCGTCGCGCCGCCGGGCCAGCCGCAGCCGCCACGCAACTGGCAACGCTGGACGAATCCGGAGCTCGACAAGATCATCGAGCAGGTGCGCGGCGTCGGCTTCGACGACCCCAAGGGCGTCGAACTCGGCCGCGACTACGTCAAGCTCGCCGTGCGGGAAATGCCATCGATCCCGCTCATGTCGTACAACGTCTTCACCGTGATGGACGACACCTACTGGACCGGTTACCCCAACGCAGCGACCGCGCCCTACACCGACCCGGTGCCCAACTGGGCCAACACCAAGTACATGATGGTCAAGCTGAAGCCGAAGCAGTAAGCGAGCAGGCGGGCATTTCATGAAGTCCTACGCGGCGTACCTGATTCGCCGCTTCGGCCAGTTCGTGCTGGTGGTGTTCATCGGGATGAACATCGCCTACATCGTGACGCACGCCACACCGATCGACCCGGTCGAGCAGAGCATCGCGGCGGCCACGGCTTTCGGCAGCACCAGTCCGGAAGCGATCGGCCTCATGCGCGAATCGCTGCGCGAGCTGTACGGGCTCAAGGGCACGGCGTGGGAGCAGTACATCGGGTTCTGGAAGCGCGTGGTGACGCTGGACTTCGGGCCTTCGCTGTCAGCTTTCCCGACGCCGGTGTCCTCGCTGATCTGGCGCGCATTGCCATGGACCGCCGGGCTGCTGCTGGTCTCGACCACCATCACCTGGGTGCTGGGCAATTTGCTCGGCGGGCTCGCCGGCTACCTGCGGGACAACCGCACACTGCGCGTCACCGGATTGCTGGTGATGGGCTTCCACCCGATCCCGTACTACATCGTGGCGCTGCTGATCCTCATCGTGTTCGGCTATGTCTGGCCGGTGCTGCCGATCACGGGTGGGGCGCAGATGAACCTCGCGCGCGGCTGGAATCTCGACTTCGTTGCCAGCGTGGTCAAGCATTCGGTGCTGCCCGTGTTGTCGCTTGTGCTGGTGGGCCTGGGTGGCTGGTTCATGGGCATGCGTTCGCTGGTGTCCAACATCGTGAGCGAGGACTACGTGGTGTACGCGGAGCTTGGCGGCGTACCGCAAAGCCGTATCCTGCGCTCGTACGTGATGCGCAATGCGCTGGTGCCGCAGGTGACGGGGCTGGCGATGTCGCTGGGCGGCATCTTCAACGGCGCGATCATCACCGAGCAGGTGTTCGGCTATCCCGGCATCGGCGCGTTGCTGATCGACGCGGTGCATGCGGGGGACTACAGCCTGGTGCTGGGGTTGACCTCGGTGTCGATCGTGGCGGTGTCGCTGTCGGTGCTGCTCATCGACATGCTCTACCCGCTGCTTGATCCGCGCGTGAAGGTCAGCTGAAATGAAACCCACCCCCGAATGCGCCTGCGGCGCTCCCCCTCAAGGGGGCGCACCCAGCGGCCCGGCAAAGCCGGTTCCGCGGGTGCCCACGAACAGGCATTGCTCGCCCGGGTTTCATACATCACGGGTCGCGCGATAGGGTGGTGGAAAACTGATATGTGGAAGATCCTTCGTGACCTGCTGAAACACAACCGGGGCTTCGCGGTCGGCGTGTTCCTGCTCGGCTTCGTCGTGGTGATCGGCGCGCTGTCCTTCGTGTCGCCGTATTCGCCGATCGACAGCTACGTCGTTGCGCCGGACATGCCGCCGGGCTGGCCGCATGTGCTCGGCACCACCTCGCGCGGGCAGGACGTGTTCTGGCTGCTGACCTTCGCGATCCGCAACACGCTGGCCTTCGGGATGCTGGTGGCGGTGATCAGCCGGCTGCTGTCGCTGACGATCGGGCTTGTCGCCGGCTATGCGGGCGGCTGGGTGGACCGGGTGCTCATGTCGGTGAACGACACCTTTATCGTGATCCCCTTGTTCCCGATCCTCGTGCTCTTCTACTTCGTGATGCGCGACAAGATGTCGTGGGCCGCGCTGGCCGGTGTGATGGCTTGCCTGGGCTGGGCGTACGACGCCCGGTTGATCCGTGCCGTGGCCATGAGCCTGCGCACGCGCGAGTTCACCGAGACCAGCATCTTCTCGGGCATGAGCATGCCGCAGATCCTCGTGAAAGAGCACCTGCCCTACGTCATGCCGATCGTGTTCTCAACGACGATGAACAACATCAACTGGTCGATCGGGCTGGAGGTCACGCTGTCGGTGCTGGGCTTCACCGACATCAACACGCCGACCATCGGCTCGATGATCTACTGGGCCAACCAGCACACCGCCATGGTGGCGGGCGTGTGGTGGTGGATCGCGTTCCCGGTGGCGCTGGTGGTGATGACCTTCATCGGGCTGTTCCTGCTGGCGGTGTCGATGAACGAATTCATCGACCCGCGCAGCCGCCTGGGCAGGGGGACCCCATGACGCCGGTCGTTGCCGTCAACCAGTTGCGGGCGTACTACCAGACCCAGCAGTTCGGCGTGCAGCGGGACGTGCGCGCGGTCGACGATGTGAGCCTGCAAGTCATGCCGAACGAAATCTACGGCCTGGCAGGCGAATCGAGTTGCGGCAAGAGCACCTTGATCAAGACCATTGCGGGCGCGATTCGTCCGCCATTGACGGTGCAGGGCGGCAGTGTGGTCTTCAACTTCGCCGGGCAGTCGCTGGACCTCTACAAGGCCGGCCCGCAAGCCCTGCAGTCCATCCGCTGGAAGCACCTGTCCTACGTGATGCAGGGCTCGATGGGCGTGTTGAATCCGGTGCGGCGCGTGCGCCATTCGTTCATCGATTTCGCTTTCCGCCACATCGGTCAACCGATGCCGGCGTTCATGGAGACGGTGACGCAGCACCTGGCCCGCGTGAAGCTGGGGCCGGAGGTGTTGCAGGCGTTCCCGCACGAGCTGTCTGGGGGCATGCGCCAGCGTCTGGCGATTGCGCTGGCGACCGTGTGCAAGCCCGAACTGATCATCGCGGACGAGCCCACTACGGCGCTCGACGTGATCGTGCAGAAGAGCGTGCTGGGGATGATCCGCGAGGTGCAGCGCGAACTGGGTTCGTCCCTGATCTTCGTCACGCACGACATGGCGGTGCATGCGCACCTGTGCGACCGGCTGGGCGTGATGTATGCGGGACGGCTGATCGAGGAGGGCGCGACGAAGGATGTCTTCAGCCGGCCGCGCCATCCCTACACCACGCACCTGATCGCGAGCCTGCCGCGCATCGGCAAGACCGCGAGCATCAAGGCGCTCGAAGGTGCGCCACCGAACCTCGCCGATCCGCCCAAGGGTTGCCGCTTTCATCCGCGCTGCCCGCTGGCGATGGATGTGTGCCGGCAGCAGGTGCCTGCGTTCGCCGAGGTGGCGCCGGGGCATCGCGTGGCGTGCTTTGCCGTCAACCCGGTGGCTGTGGAATGAGCGCAGCGCCGGGCCGCCCCAAGCAAGCTCACGCCCCCTCGGGGGGCAGCGAGGACACGCAGTGCCGAGCGTGGGGGCATGAGTTCGCAGCGCCGGGCCGCCCCAAGCAAGCTCGCACCGCAGCGCGCAGCGCGGAGGTTTCTCGATGACGTCCTTGCTCGAACTGCGCAATGTCGTGCGCACCTATGCCAAGGGCGGGCTGTTCGGCCGCAGCGCGCGTGCGGTCGACGACGTGAGCTTCTCAGTGGGCGGAAGCGGTCCGGAGATCCTCGCGATCATCGGCGAGTCCGGCAGCGGCAAGACCACGCTGGCACGCATGATCCTGGGCACGGTGCGCGCCAGCGGCGGCAGCATCCGCTTCAAGGACATGGACCTCGCGGACATCAAGGGCCGCGGCCAGCGCATGGACTTCATGCGACAGGTGCAGCCGATCTTCCAGAACCCTTTCGAGGCCTTCAATCCGCTCAAGCGCCTCGACCGCTACCTGTTCATGACCGCACGCCACTTTGCCGGCGCTCGCGATGACACGGCGGCGGAGGCGGCATCGGACGCGGCGCTGCGCAAGGTGGGCCTGTCGCTGGCCGAGGTGAAGGGGCGCTTCCCGCACGAGATGTCGGGCGGGCAGTTGCAGCGCGTGGCGATCGCTCGCGCCCTGATCGCATCGCCCCTCCTGCTGGTCGCCGACGAGCCGGTGTCGATGGTCGATGCCTCGCTGCGTACCGCCATCGTCAACCTGTTCCGCAAGCTGCGGGACGAGATGGGCGTGTCGATCATCTACATCACGCACGACCTGGCCACGGCCTACAGCATCAGCGACCGCGTGGTCATCATGCGGCGCGGCGTGGTGGTGGAGGCGGGCGATGCGCGCGCCACGCTCGACAACCCGCAACACCCCTATTCGATCGAATTGAAGAACGCCGTGCTGTCGCCCGACACAGGCCCCTGAACCTGACCCCCCGAGGAGCCCCATCCATGCGCAAGGTATCCGTTGCCCTGAACCCCGAAGCCGTCATCGGCGAGACCGATCCGCGCCTGTTCGGCGCCTTCGTCGAGCACCTCGGCCGCTGTGTCTACGGCGGCATCTACGAGCCGGGCCATGCCACGGCCGACGCCCATGGCTTTCGCCACGATGTGCTGGAA
Source organism: Variovorax rhizosphaerae (assembly GCF_037889975.1). Taxonomy (NCBI): domain Bacteria; kingdom Pseudomonadati; phylum Pseudomonadota; class Betaproteobacteria; order Burkholderiales; family Comamonadaceae; genus Variovorax; species Variovorax rhizosphaerae. The sequence continues at coordinate 394,878 of NZ_JBBKZT010000005.1, forward strand.
CTGGTGCGCGAACTGGCGCCGACGATCATGCGCTACCCCGGCGGCAACTTCGTCAGCGGCTACAACTGGGAGGATGGCGTCGGCCCCGCCGAGAAGCGCCCGCGCCGGCTCGACCTGGCCTGGATGTCGACCGAGCCCAACACCTTCGGTACCAACGAGTTCATCGACTGGTGCCGGCTCGCGAACATCGAGCCGATGCTGGCGGTAAACCTCGGCACGCGCGGCGGCGATGCGGCGCGCAACCTGCTCGAGTACTGCAACCATCCGGGCGGCACGGCCTGGTCGGACCTGCGGCGCGCGCATGGCTGGGAGCAAGCGCACGACGTCAAGTTCTGGTGCCTCGGCAACGAGATGGACGGCCCGTGGCAGATGGAGATGAAGACGGCCGAGGAGTACGGCCGCATCGCGATCGAGGCGGCCAAGATGATGAAGTGGATCGACCCGCGCATCGAACTCGCGGCCTGCGGATCGTCGGGCCGCAACATGCCGACCTTCGGCGCCTGGGAAGACACGGTGCTGCAGCACACCTTCTCGCACGTCGAGTACATCTCCCTGCACACCTACGTCAACAACTACGCCGACGATTCCGCCGCGCTGCTGGCGAGCCCGGACCTCATGGACGGCTTCATCGAGGAGGTGGTGGCGATCGCCGATTCGGTGGCTGCGCGGGCCCATTCGAGCAAGCGCATCATGCTGAGCTTCGACGAGTGGAACGTCTGGTACCGCACGCGCCGCAATGCCGACGTGCGGGTGAAGCCCGGCTGGCCGGTCGCGCCGGAGATCCTCGAGGAGATCTACAACATGCAGGATGCGCTGGCCTTCGGCGGCATGTGCATCTCGCTGCTGAACCATGCCGATCGCGTGAAGACGGCCTGCCTCGCGCAACTGGTCAACGTGATCGCGCCGATCATGACCGAGACCGGTGGACCGGCCTGGCGCCAGACCATCTTTCATCCGTTCGCGCAGATGAGCAACTATGGAAGAGGGCGCGTGCTGCGGGCGGAAATCGATTCGCCGACCTATGCGGCCAACTACTACGACCCGCGCGGCAAGGCCGACCTGTACTTTCCGCTGCCGGCCGTGCCGTACCTCAAGATGGCCGCGGTCGAAGACCCCGCGTCGGGCGCGATCACGATCTTTGCGCTGAACCGGCACCTGGAGGAGCCGATGCCGCTCGATGTCGCGCTGCGCGGCTTCGGCGTGCCGGTGCTGATCGAGGCGCTGGAACTGCGCCACGCCGACCTGAAGGCCGTCAACACGAAGGACCAGCCCGACAACGTCTCACCCGCGCCGTTGGCCGGCGTGACGCTGGCGACAGATCGCGTGCAAGCCACGCTGGCGCCGGCGTCGTGGAACATGATCCGCATCAGCAGGTAGCCCACAAGGCGCTTCGCCGATTTGCGCCGCCGTTGAAGCGGCCGGGAATTGGCTCGGCGCGGGCATGGCGACGGCTACCGGAACTTGGCCCGTTCAAATGTTGTCGATAGCTGATGTCCAAAGGAGCCGGCCTGGCGCCTTGACGAGGAAGCATCGACCATGACCCCCGGCGCAATTGCCCTGAACCGCTTCGGCCTCGGCGCCCGACCGGACGAGCCCGCGCCTGCCGATCCGCGCCGCTGGTTGCTGGGCCAGTTCGACCGCTACCAGCCATCGCCTGCCGCCTGGTCGGCCCAACAGCACACCAATGCGCTATTGGCCAGCTACCAGGCCAGCCAGCGCGAGATTCGCGATGCCTCCGATGCCGACAAGCTGGCCGCACGGCAGGCGTTGCGCCGCGGCGCACGGGACGGTTACCTCGCGGCCGTCAACGCGCGCCTGTCGAGTGCGCTCGACACACCCACACCCTTCGTCGAGCGGCTGGTGCATTTCTGGGCCAATCACTTCGCGATCTCCGTCGAGAAGCCGCTGGTGCTCGACATGGCCGGCGCGTACGAGGTCGAGGCGATCCGCCCGCACGTGCTGGGACGTTTCGAAGACATGCTGCTCGCCGCGGTGCGGCATCCCGCGATGCTGGTCTACCTCGACCAGGCGCAGTCGGTCGGACCCGAGAGCATCGCCGCCCGCCGCCTCGCCCTGCGCAACCCCGAGCGTCAGCGCGGCCTGAACGAGAACTTGGCGCGCGAGATCCTGGAACTGCACACGATGGGCGTACGCAGCGGCTATACGCAAGGCGACGTGACCGAACTGGCGCGGGCGCTGACCGGCTGGAGCCTGGCGGGACAGGCGGTCGCGGGGCAGGGCGGACCGGTCGCAGCGATGGGCATGAGCGGCACTCAGCCGTCCGGCTTCCAGTTCCGGCCCGCGGTGCATGAGCCGGGTTCGCGCACGGTGCTGGGCTGCAACTTTGCCGACGATGGCGAAGGACAGGGCATCGCCATCCTGCGCGACATTGCCGCCGCGCCGGCCACGGCGCGGCATGTGGCGACCAAGCTGGCGCGCCACTTCATTGCGGACGATCCGCCGCGGGCCGTCGTCGACCGCCTCGCAATCGCGTTCCAGCGCAGCGGCGGCGACTTGCCCACCGTGTACCGCGCGCTGGTCGAATCGCCAGAGGCCTGGGCTGAGGGGTCCGGCAAGTTCAAGACGCCTTGGGACTGGACACTGTCGTCCCTGCGCGCCCTGGGCCGTCGCGAACTCCGGGCGAACACCCAGGGTGCGCAGTTGCTCAATCAACTGGGCCAGCCCGTCTGGCGCCCCGGTTCGCCGGCCGGCTACGACGACATCGCGGCGAGCTGGGCCGCGCCTGATGCGCTGGTGCGCCGTGTGGAGCTGGCACAGCGCCTGGCGTCGCAAGCCGGCGACACGATCGATCCGCGCACGCTGGCCCCGCGACTGCTGCCCGGCAACGCGCTGAGCGAATCCACCGCCACCGCGATCGCGCGGGCCGAGAGCGCGAGCACCGGGCTGGCCCTGTTGCTCGTGTCCCCTGAATTCCTCCGGAGATAAACGCCATGGCCGACCGTCGATACCGCCGCCGTGATGTCCTGCGACTCGCTGTTGCAAGCACCGCGCTTACCATGGTGGCGCCGCGCCTGGTGCTCGCGCAGGCCGTGACCGATCGCCGCTTCGTCTTCGTCATTCAACGCGGCGCGGCCGATGGCCTGGAGACACTGCTGCCCTATGCCGACCCGGGCTATGCACGCCTGCGCGGTGCACTCGCCATCGACCCCGCGACAGCGAACAAGCTGGACGGCAGCTTCGCACTGCACGCTTCGCTGGCCGAGACGGCGAAGCTGTACGCCGCCAAGGAAGCGCTGTTCGTGCACGCCGTGGCCTCGCCGTACCGGGACCGGTCGCACTTCGATGGCCAGAACGTGCTGGAAACCGGCGGCAGTTCCCCGTACCAACTCAAGGACGGCTGGCTCAACCGCCTGGTCGCCATACTGCCGCGCGCCGACAAGGAGGCGATCGCCTTCGCGCCGACCGTGCCGATGGCATTGCGCGGCTCGGCGGAGGTCGCGTCCTATGCGCCGTCGGCCTTGCCGCAGGCCAGCGACGACCTGATTCTGCGCGTGTCGCAGCTCTACCAGGGCGATGCGCAACTGCACGCGCTGTGGAGCTCGGCGATGGACACGCGCGGCATCGCGATGGACGGCGGGAATGGCATGGCCGGCGGCGCGCGGGCGCGGCAGGACGGCGCCTCGCTGGGCAAGCTGGCCGCCGGCTTCCTGGTGCGCGTCGACGGCCCGCGCATCGCCATGATCGAGACCGGTGGCTGGGACACGCACAGCGCGCAGAACGCCCGCCTGGGGGTACAGCTGCGCAATCTCGACGCCATGGTCGCCGCGTTGCGCGATGGCTTGGGCGATGCGTGGTCCCGCACCGTCGTCGTGGTGGCCACCGAGTTCGGCCGCACCGCCGCGGCCAACGGCACCGGCGGCACCGACCACGGCACCGGCGCTGTCGCGATGCTGCTCGGCGGCGCGGTCCAGGGCGGGCGCGTGCTGGTCGACTGGCCAGGACTGGCGGCGGGCAACCTCTATGAGAACCGCGACCTGAAGCCCACGAACAGCGTCGATGCGCTCATCGCGGGCGCCGCGGGCGAATGCTTCGGCATCGAGCCGCAACGGCTGGCGCGGACGCTGTTTCCGGAGCCCGGCACGCTGCCAGGCGGCGCCAGTGCGCGTGCCTTGCCGCGGTTGCTGCGCGCTTGAGTCAGTGCGGCAGCACGGATGCCGTTTGGCCTATCGCATGTAGGAAACGTCAGGGGTGGCGAAGGTATTGCGGACCAGCTCCGCGCGCTGCGTGACCTTGACGCAGGACTCCTCGAGGTGTCGTTGCAGCAGCGACTGTGCACGGTCGGCATCTCGCTGCGCAGCCGCCTGAAAGACCTCCAGATGTTCCGCCATGAAAGGATCGTTCCGGGGCATCGGTGCGGCGCCGCCAAGCACGTGCTTGCTCAAGGTGAGCAGGCAACGCGTGCGCTGCAGGCTCTCCAGCAGCGGCCTGTTGCCGCAATGGGAGAGGTAGGCCACGTGCAGGTCGTGCTCGAGGTCGTCCATTTCGCCGCGTGTGACGTCCGGATAGGACTTCATGGCCTTGCGCAGCCTCTTGGTCATCGCTGCGACTTCCTCTTTCGGCGCCACGCCGATGGCGGCGCGCAGTGCAGCGGGCTCCAGCAGCCAGCGCAGTTCATAGAGATTGCTGATGCGCTTGCCGTCCAGTGGCGTCACATGCCAGCGTAGCCGCTCGTCCTTCTCGACGAGGCCGAGGGCTTCCAGCCGCAGCAGCACGTCGCGCGCGACCGTTCGCCCGACGTTGAAGTGCCGTGCCAGCTCGACTTCGTTGATGCGGTACTGGTCGAACACGGACAGGTGCACGACATCCCGCTCGACCTCCTGGTAGATCGCTTCCCAGCCGGGTGCGTTGCGCACGGACGCGGTGCTTTCGTCCTGACCCAGCATGGCCGCCGTGAGCGTCACGCGCGAAGGCTGCGCGCCGGCCGGGCCGGCAAGGACGCCGCGGCCGTCGAAGCGGCTCACCAGTGCTTCCTCTTCAAGCTCGTGCAGGGCCTGCCGCACCGGCGTGCGCGTGACGCCCAGGATCTCGGCGACATGCCCTTCCAGCAGGACCGCGCCAAGCGGAATCGATCCGCCCGTGATGGCATCGCGCAGGACCTGCTTGACGCGCGAATAGACGGGCGAGCGCGGGCTGCGTTCGCCCACTGCCTGTTCCTCAGGCGCCCCGTCGGATGGTTCCCGGGTCGCCTTCTTCGCATCTTTGTCCATGGCGCAGATGGTACGGCGGGCAGGAGAGTCCGCAGCCCCGGCTAGGGGAAAACCATAGTGCTTTGTGCTGGCATAAGTCATTTACAATTGACTAATGCCAGCACAAGTCATTTATTCCACATGAACTACGACTTCGATTTCAGTTTCCTGTCCACGCACTGGCGCGAGCTGGTCGACGGCATGTTGCTCACGCTGCGCCTGTCGGTGGCGACGATCGTGTTCGGCTTCCTGCTGGGTGTGGCGCTGGCGGTGGTGCGCACGCAGGGCTCGCCGCTGGGGCGGAAGCTGGTGTCGGGTTATGTGGACTTGATCCGCAACACGCCGCTGGTGATCCAGGCGTTCTGGCTGTTCTTCGGTCTCGCTGCGCTGCAGATCCGCGTGCCGGCGATGGCTGCGGCCATCATCGCGCTGACGATCAACGTGTCGGCCTACACCACCGAGATCGTTCGGGCGGGCATCGAGTCGATCCCGCGCGGCCAGCTCGAGGCGGCGTCGTGCCTGGGCATGTCGCGCTGGAAGGTGCTGCGGCTCGTCATCCTGCCGCAGGCGGTGGAGCGCATGTATCCGGCGCTCATCAGCCAGTTCGTCCTGATGATGCTGGCGACTTCGATCATGTCGCAGATCTCCACCGAGGAACTCACGGCTTCCGGCTATGCGATCCAGTCGCAGACCTTCCGCGGCTTCGAGATCTACCTGGTGATCGCGGTTCTGTACCTCGTGCTTTCCTGGCTGCTCAGGATTTCGATGGCGGGCTTCGCAGCGGTGGTGTTCACCCGCCGCCGTCGCCTGAAGACGCCGCTCTGACCCGCACCACTAAAACACACGGAGACAAGCATGGACGGCATCTCGATCAGCCAGGTGGGTTTCATCTTCAAGGGCGCGGGCTGGACGCTGGTCCTCTCGGCGATGGGTTTCCTGGGCGGCGCACTGGTGGGCCTGCCGCTGGCGATGGCGCGCAGCCGCGGGGGTGCTGTGCTGCGCGCCGTGACAGGTGCCTACGTGCAACTGGTGCAGGGCATCCCGCTGCCGGTCATCATGTTCCTGTGCTACTTCGGCATCAGCATCGCGGGCTTCGACGTGCCTTCGCTGGTGGCTGCAGGCATCGCGATGACCGCGTACTCCAGCGCCTACCTCGGAGAGATCTGGAAGGGCTGCATCCAGGCGGTGTCCCGCACCCAGTGGGAAGCGGCGGAATGCCTGGCCTTGCGCCCGGCACAGCGCCTGGCCTACGTGATCCTGCCCCAGGCCGCGCGCATCGCGATTGCGCCGACGGTCGGCTTCCTGGTGCAGATCGTCAAGAACTCCTCCTACGCGGTGGTGATCGGGTTCTTCGACCTGACCTACTCGTCGCGTGTCGTCAACAACTCGACCTTCAAGCCCTTCCTCGTCTTCACTCTCGCGGCCCTGATCTATTTCGCGATCTGCTACCCCTTGTCCTCGCTCTCCTACCGCCTGGAAAAGCGGATGGCGCGACGCTGACCCACGCCGCACAACAACAACCCACGGAATCAAAGTCATGGATGAAATCGTTCGCTTCGACAAGGTCTGCAAGTCGTACGGAGACGTGCAGATCCTCAAAGGCGTCAGCTTCACGGTAGGGCGCGGGCAGGTGGTCGCCCTGATCGGCCGCAGCGGCTCGGGCAAGACCACGGCGCTGCGCTGCATCAACGGCCTGGAGACGATCCAGGGCGGCGAGCTGCACGTGTGCGGCCGGGCCATGCACGCCGGTTCGGTGGACCTGATGGACCTCCGCAAGGAAGTGGGCATCGTGTTCCAGAGCTACAACCTGTTCCCGCATCTCACCGTCCTGCAGAACATCACGCTGGCCCCGCGCAAGGTCAAGGGCGTGCCGCGCAAGGAGGCGGAAGATCTGGCGATGGAGGTGCTGCAGAAGGTGGGTCTCCATGAGCGCGCCGCCTACTACCCTGAGCAGCTCTCGGGCGGCCAGCAACAACGCGCGGCCATTGCCCGCTCGCTGGCCATGCAGCCCAAGCTGATGCTGTTCGACGAAGTGACCTCTGCCCTCGATCCAGAACTGACGGGCGAGGTGCTGAAGGTCATCGAAGGCCTGGCCAACGACGGCATGACCATGGTGCTCGTCACGCACGAGATGGCCTTCGCGCGCTCCGTTGCCGACCAGATCATGTTCATGCACCAGGGCATCGTCTGGGAGTGCGGCAGCGGCGACCTGCTGGGCCAACCCGCCACGCCTGAACTGCAGCAGTTCGTCGGCAGCGGACTCTGACGCCGTCACCGCATCTTCCTTTCACGTTTCGTTCCAGATCGATTTCACACACCAAGAGACCCACATGAACTTCACTCGCCGTCACCTCACATTCGTCGCATCGCTCCTGCTACTGGGCGCCACTGCGACAGCCTCGGCCGACACGCTCGATACCATCAAGCAACGCAAGAAGGTGCTGATCGCCGTGGACATTGGCGCGCCGCCGTACGGCTTCCTCGACAGCGATGCGAAACAGGCGGGCTCCGACGTGGAAGCCGCACGCATGCTGGCGAAGGACCTGGGCGTGGAGCTGGAGATCGTCCCGGTGTCCGGCCCCAATCGCGTGCCTTTCCTGTTGTCCAAGAAGGCCGACCTGGTGATGGCCTCCTTCTCGATCACGGACGAACGCAAGAAGGTCATCGACTTCTCCGAGCCCTACGGCGTGGTGCCGATCGTCGTCGCCGGACCGAAGGCTGCGACGCTCAAGAGCTTTGCCGACCTGTCAGGCAAGAACGTGGCCGTGACCCGCGGCACGACCAGCGACCAGGAACTGTCGCGCGGTATCAAGGAAGTGTCCGGCGTCACGGTCGTGCGCTACGAGGACGATGCCACGACCAACACCGCCGTGGCCACGGGCCAGCAGGACTACATGGCGGCCGCTCCCAGCGTGGTCCCTGCGGTCAAGAAGGCCAACCCGGCGCGCGACATCGACATCAAGTTCGTCATGAAGTCCTTCCCGTACGGCGTCGGGCTGCGCAAGGACGACGCGGCGCTCAAGTCGTGGGTCGATGGCTGGGTCAAGACCAACCTCAAGAACGGCAAGTTCAATGAAATCTACAAGCGCCACTTCGGCATGTCGTTGCCTGAAGAGATGCTGAAGTAACTCACTCGACATCGGAACCCCAGACCATGTATTCACCCACCGAAGAGCAGGCGTTGAAACAGCCCGCCGAACCGCCGGCACGCCCTCACGTGCGGGTGATCCGGCTGCACCCGGATGACGATGTCGTCATCTCGCTCGACCAGCTGATGTCGGGCACGCACATCGCGAGCGAGGGCGTCGACGTCTCAGGCCTGGTACCGCCCGGGCACAAGATGGCCACGCGGGCGATCGAGCCCGGCCAGGCCGTGCGCCGGTACGGGCAGATCATCGGCTTCGCCAGCCAGCCGATCCGCGCCGGGCAGCATGTGCACACGCACAACCTGGCGATGGGCGACTTCACGCGGGACTATGCGTACGGCGCCGATTCGAAGTCGTCACCGAAGGCCGTCGAACCCGCCACGTTCCAGGGCATCGTCCGCGAAGACGGGCGCGTCGCGACGCGCAACTACATCGGCATCCTGACCTCGGTGAATTGCTCGGCCACCGTGGCGCGTGCCATCGCCGATCATTTCCGCCGCGACATCCATCCGGAGATGCTCGCGGACTATCCCAACGTCGACGGCGTGGTCGCGCTCACGCATGGGGCCGGCTGCGCGGTCGACCCCGATGGCGAAGGCCTGGCCATCCTGCAGCGCACGCTGGGCGGCTATGCCTGCCATCCCAACTTTGCGAGCGTGCTCGTGATCGGCCTGGGTTGCGAGACCAACCAGATCCCCAAGCTGCTCGCGACGCAAGGGCTGAGCGACAGCGCTCGGCTGCGCAGCTTCACGATCCAGGACACCGGCGGCACCACGCGCACCATCGCGCATGGCATCGAGCAGATCAGGGCGATGCTGCCCGAGGCCAACAAGGTCCTGCGCGAGACCGTGTCAGCGAGCCATCTGGTCATCGGCCTGCAGTGCGGCGGCTCGGATGGCTACTCGGGCATTTCGGCCAACCCGGTGCTCGGTGCCGCGGTCGATCTGCTGGTGGCGCATGGCGGCACGGCCATCCTCAGCGAAACACCGGAGATCTACGGCGCCGAGCACCTGCTGACACGCCGGGCCGAGACGCCAGAGATCGGCCACAAGCTGATCGCGCGCATCCGTTGGTGGGAGGAATACTGCGGCCGCAACGGCGCCGCGATGGACAACAACCCCTCCGCTGGCAACAAGGCCGGAGGCCTGACCACGGTGCTCGAGAAATCGCTCGGCGGCATCGCCAAGGCCGGTTCGACCAATCTCGTGGACGTCTACGAGTACGCGCAGCCCGTGAAGGCGCACGGCCTCGTGTTCATGGACACGCCGGGCTACGACCCGATCTCGGCCACGGGCCAGGTCGCGGGCGGCGCCAACCTGATCTGCTTCACTACGGGACGCGGTTCCGCCTACGGCTGCGCGCCTTCGCCTTCGTTCAAGCTGGCGACCAACACCGCGTTGTGGGAACGGCAATCCGACGACATGGACCTGAACTGCGGCGAGGTGCTCGACGGCACGCGCAGCATCCAGGAACTCGGCGCACGCTTGTTCCGCATGCTGCTGGACACCGCGTCCGGCCAACCCTCGCGCAGCGAACTGCACGGCTATGGCCAGCAGGAATTTGTCCCCTGGCAGATCAGCGTGATCACCTGAACACAACACAAGAACATGACATCCACTTCCCGCGCCCGGTATGAGGGCCTCTTTCCTGTCGTGCCCACGCCCTTCACCGAAAGCGGTGAGCTCGACCTTGAAAGCCAGAAGCGCTGCGTCGACTTCATGATCGACGCCGGCTCCAACGGCCTTTGCATCCTCGCGAACTTCTCGGAACAGTTTCTGCTGTCCGACGAGGAGCGCGAGGTGCTCACGCGCACCGTGCTCGAACACGTCGATGGCCGCGTGCCGGTGATCGTGACCACCACGCACTTCAGCACCGACGTGTGCGCGGCGCGCAGCCGCCGCGCGCAGGAGCAGGGCGCGGCGATGCTGATGGTGATGCCGCCGTACCACGGCGCGACCTTCCGCGTGCCCGAACCGCAGATCTTCGAGTTCTACGCACGACTGTCGGATGCGGTGGACATTCCGATCATGATCCAGGACGCGCCCGCCGCAGGGACGCCCCTGTCTGCCGCCTTCCTTGCGCGCATGGCCAAGGAGATCGAGCATGTCGCCTACTTCAAGATCGAGACCGCGGGCGCGGCAGCCAAGTTGCGCGAGTTGATCCGCCTCGGTGGCGACGCCATCGAAGGCCCGTGGGATGGCGAGGAAGCGATCACGCTGGTGCCCGACCTCGATGCCGGCGCGACCGGCGCCATGACAGGCGGCGGCTTCCCGGACGGCATCCGGCCGATCCTCGACGCCTGGCGCGCAGGTCGGCGCGACGAAGCCATCGCAGGCTACGAGCGATGGCTGCCGCTCATCAACATCGAGAACCGGCAGTGCGGGCCACTGGCCGCCAAGTCGTTGATGAAGGAGGGCGGGGTGATCGCCTGCGAGGCACCACGCCATCCCTTCCCCGCGATTCATCCGGCAGCCCGCGCGCTGCTGATCGAAACCGCCAAACGCCTCGACGCGCAAGTGCTGCGCTGGGCCCGATAGTCCCGAAGCCACAGAAAGCTAGGATGCAACAACACGACAACCTCATCGGCGGCCAGTGGACCAAGGGCAACGCCTACAGCCCCAACCTGAATCCGTCGAACCTGGGCGACACGATCGCCGAGTACACGCAGGGTAACGCGACTCATGTCGAAGCCGCCGTGGCCGCTGCCACGGCCGCCTTCCCGGCCTGGGCCACGGGCAGCATCCAGGCCCGCAGCGACGCACTCGACAAGATCGGCACCGAGATCCTCGCGCGCCGCGAAGAGCTCGGTACGCTGCTCTCGCGCGAAGAGGGCAAGACCAAGGCCGAAGGCATCGGCGAAGCCACGCGCGCCGGACAGATCTTCAAGTTCTTCGCCGGCGAATGCCTGCGCCTGTCGGGCGAGACGCTGCCTTCGGTGCGTCCGAACATCGGCGTCGAGATCACGCGCGAGCCGGTCGGTGTCGTCGGCCTGATCACGCCCTGGAACTTCCCGATCGCGATTCCCGCCTGGAAGATCGCGCCGGCCCTGGCCTTCGGCAATTGCGTGGTGCTCAAGCCGGCCGACCTGGTGCCGGGCTCGTCCTGGGCATTGGCCGAGATCATCAGCCGCTCGGGCATTCCGGCCGGCGTGTTCAACCTGGTGATGGGCCGCGGCAGCGTCATCGGCAATGCGCTGGTGAACCACCCCGGCATCCATGCGATCAGCTTCACCGGCTCGGTCGGCGTGGGCCGCAACATCGCGATCCAGTGCGTGACCAACCACAAGAAGGTGCAACTGGAGATGGGCGGCAAGAACCCGCAAGTCATCCTCGACGACGCCGACTTGAACCAGGCCGTCGAACTCAGCGTGCAGAGCGCCTTCTACTCAACCGGCCAGCGCTGCACCGCATCCAGCCGCCTGATCGTCACCGAAGGCATCTACCCCAAGTTCATCGCAGCGATGCAGGAACGCATGGCGAAGATCAAGGTGGGCGATGCGCTCGCCGCCGGCACCGACATCGGCCCTGTGTCGAGCCAGTCGCAACTGGACCAGGACCTGGAATACATCGCCATCGGCAAGGGCGAGGGCGCCACGCTGGCGGCAGGTGGTGAACGCCTGAAGCTCGGCACCGAGGGCTACTACATGTCGCCCGCGCTGTTCAGCGAATCGATCGCGTCGATGCGCATCAACAAGGAGGAAATCTTCGGCCCGGTGGCGAGCGTGATCCGCGTGAAGAACTACGAGGAAGCACTGGCCACGGCCAACGACACCGAGTTCGGCCTGTCCGCCGGCATCGCCACCACGAGCCTGAAGTACGCCACGCACTTCAAGCGCCACAGCCAGGCCGGCATGGTGATGGTCAACCTGCCGACCGCGGGCGTGGACTATCACGTGCCCTTCGGCGGCCGCAAGGGCAGCAGCTACGGCCCGCGCGAGCAGGGCAAGTACGCACAGGAATTCTTCACCACGGTGAAGACGGCCTACACACAAGCCTGACCGCAGGCAGGCAACGATCCCATCCACAACGGAGTCTCCCCATGAAAATAGTCGGTTCCTCGACCGCAACGCGGCGCTTCCTGGCGCTGTCGGTGTTCTCGCTTCTTGCATCGACGGCGCTTGCCGCCGACTATCCGAACCGCCCGGTGGAACTCGTCGTGGCCGCCTCGGCCGGCGGCGGCACCGACGTCGTTGCGCGCGCGTTCGCGGAGGCCATGCGCACGCACCTGCCCCAACCCCTGATCGTCATCAACAAGCCCGGGGCTTCGAGCGCGATCGGCTTCGCGGAAGTCGCCAATTCCAAGCCCGATGGCTACAAGGTGGGCGTGATGAGCGTGAACCTCGTCATCCTGCCCGCGCTGGGCCTCATGAAGGTCAACGCCGATGACTTCATTCCGGTGGCTCGACTGAACTTCGATCCCGCGGCGATCACGGTGCGTGCCGATTCGCCCTGGAAGACCGTGGAAGAGTTCATCGCCGACGCCAAGAAGAAACCCGGCGTGATGCAGGTCGGCAACGGCGGCGTGGGCGACATCTGGCATGTTGCGGCGGCCGCGGTCGAGGACCGCACGGGCGCACAGTTCAACCATGTGCCGTTCCAGGGAGCGGCCCCGGCGGTCGCGAGCCTGCTCGGCGGCCACGTGGATGCCATCACGGTGAGCCCCGGCGAAGTGAAGCAGCATGTGCAGGGCGGCAAGCTTCGCGTGCTCGCGATCATGGCCGACCAACGGCTGGGTGGTGCCTACGCCGGCGTCCCGACACTCAAGGAACGCAACATCGACCTGTCGATCGGCGTGTGGCGCGGCCTCGCCGTTCCCAAGGGCACGCCGTCGGACGTCGTGCAGACGCTGAGCAAGGCCGTGAAGGAGGCCGCCGCCGAGCCGGCCTACAAGGAGACGCTGGCCAAGGCCAACCTCGGTGAGTCGTATGCAGACGCGGCCGGCTTCAAGGCCGACATCGAAAGCGACCGGGAGTCGCTGAAGAAGGTGCTCGCCAAGCTCGTGATCCAGAAGTAGGGGCAGCTGGAGCGGGTGCGTCAGGAGCCGGTCTGCAACTGGTCGAAATCCAGCAGGAGATAGCTCGCGGCTCGACCGGTCTTCCGATCGCCATCGTCGCTGACGATGAGGATGCGTCCCTTCCCGTGGAGCACCGCCGAACACACGCCTTCCGCGTGCTTCAGGCTCTTCAGGCCCGGAACGACGACGCGGCGCGCCGGACTGCCTTTTCGACCTTGCCAGAGCCAGAGTCCAAAGGGCTCGTTCTTGCGCGACAGCGGGCCGCTGACGACCAGGTACTCGGCGAGCGTGCGGACGTAGGCCAGTCCGCGGATTCCCTGGCCGCCCAGATCGAGTTCGTCGAGATCGGCAGCCACCTGCGGCGCTTCGTCCGCTTCGAAGATGCCGCGGGTATTTTCGATGCGCGCGATGATCGCGCGACCCTCGCGCAACGGGCCACGAAAGCCGACCAGCAGTTGCCGCTGGTCTTGGGTGACCTCCAGCGCCTCGATGTTGAGTCCCGCGCCGGTCTTGACATCCGGCACCTCTGCGGCAGCCGCCAGCACGGGATGCGCTGCCGTCAGCGCGCGCTTCAATCCCTTGGCGATTTTCGGATCCTCGACCCGATGGCCCTCGACGCGAAACCTGACAAGCCGTTCACGGGAGTCCTTCTCGTCGCCATCGTCGTCACGGGAGTGCGACGTGATCGCGTACATGAAACCGTCCCGATCCGACGCAAGGCCTTCGAGGTCGTCCAGTTTCCAGAAGTCGCTGAAGATCTGAAGCAGACCGGGTCCAAGCGCGCTGCTGTCGACCTGCCCATCGGCGCCGATGGTAAGCACGCTGAAGGGATGCTCCTTCTCGTCCTCCACGACAAGAAACCGGCCGTCGGGAAGCTGCTGGATGCCTGACGGCTCGTAGATACCGGTCAGTGATCGAAAAGCGGGAGGTGCCTTGTTCGCCATCGAGGCATTGTCTACCTGCCGATGCGGTCGCGCGCGGGAAACTGGCCGGACGGTAACGGCCGGCCGCGCTCCGCGACGGTGGCCATCACGAAGGACGATGGGGGCGTGATCGGGACCTGAAGACAGAGGCAGGAATGCGGGACGACAAGGTGGACGGGAACGACCTGCGTCCTCCGCTCTACGTCGCCGAGTCGACGAGCGCCATTCGCGTCATCGACATCTTGCGCACGGCGCGGGGGCAACTCGTGCTGGCCAACGACGAGCACGGCGCGCTCAGAGGCCTCGTCACGCCCATCGACGTGCTGGAGGCCATCGCAGGAGAGTTTCCCGACGAGGACGAGACGCTGGAAGTCCAGGACACCGGTCCGAACCAATGGACCGTCGCCGGCATGGCGGACTTGCGTCTGCTGGAGCAAGCGCTGCAGACCCATGACCTCCTGGGCGACGATGGCAGCTACATCTCCATGGCCGGGCTGCTGCTCGCAAAGCTGGGCCACCAGCCCGGGGTTGGCGATGTCTGGTCGCATGGCGACCTGGAGTTCAGGATCGCCGACGCGGACGCTCAGCGCATCAAGTCGGTCGCGGTTCGGCGGCTCACACGTGAACAAGCCGCCCTGGAGGACGCAAGCCTGAGCGCCGTCAGGCCATCGTCGCATGCCGGTGCAACTCAGAACCTGAACCCGAGCCCGACGTAGAAGCCGCCCATCGCGGCCCGGTTGACCAGTTCGTCGTCGCGCTTGTAGCTGAGGTAGCGGTAGCCGAGCTTGATGGCCGTCGCCGGCGAATACTGGTAGTTGGCGCCGGCGATGGCCTGCCAGTTGGTGTTCGAGTTGCCCGCACCGATGTCCAGGTAGCCCAGCAGCGACCACTTGTCACCGACCGGCACGAGCACCCGCGCGCCGAGGATGCCGCTGGTCGAGTTAGCGGTGTCCTCGATCCGGCGGCCCGGGCCGCGCAAGGTGGGCGCGATGCTCACGATGACGTTGGTCTTGAGGTTGACGTAGCGGATGCCACCGACGGCGTCGACCGTCACTCCCGGCGTGTCGACCACGCGATAGAGGCCGGCCAGCGTGACGATCGTCTGCTTGAACGTGACGTCATAGCCGCCGGCCAGTCCGCCCAGGTATTGGTTGGAGACGCCGAGCTTGACGTACTGCAGGTCGAGCAGGCCGCCCCAGGCGCCCTTGCGCGCTTCGAGCGAGCCCATTGCGCCCATCTCCAGCGCCTTCAGCAGGCTGGTGGAATTCACGCTCACGGTGTTCCCCGGGAGCGGGCCGAACTGGAGGTCGGAGCGGATACCCGGCGTCCACAGGTAGGGTGTGAGTTCGAATCGCCAGGCGTCCGTCGAAGTCGCTGTCTGCGCCGTTGCGGACTGGCTGGCGAGCGCTGCCGTGAGGCCACAGCACATGGCAAGCGCTCTGCATTTCTTCTCGAGCATCATCAGTCCCCTCCGTTGAGCGCACTCTCCTCGCCCGGCAGCGCAGGCGGCATGTGCATGCGCTCACGAATGGCTTCGAACTCCGTCTGAAGCAGCAGGGACTTCTCCATCTGCAGCGACAACTCGTTCGCGCGCTTCTGCAGTGCGTTGACCTGGTCGGCGTGGGCCGCGGCGACATTGCTCTTCTCGTAGGGATCGTGCGCGATGTCGTAGAGCTCGACCGACTGCGGCAAGGGCGTGCGCCAGATGAGCTTCCAGTCGCCCTGTCGAATGCCGGCGCGGTACGGCTCCACGTTGTAGACGACCTCGGTGCGCGGCGATGGCTTGCCCTCGCTGATCGTCGGCCACACATCGAGCCCGTCGAGGGGCTTGCTGCGAGCCGTCGGCGCGCCTGCGAGGCCGGTGACCGTGGCATACATGTCGACAACGTGGATCATCTCGCCCACCGTGCTGCCGGGCTGGATATGCCCGGGCCAGTTGGCCAGCGCCACCACGCGGGTACCGCCTTCGTACAGGGAGCCCTTGCCGTCACGATACGGGCCGTTGTCGACGGGGATCTTGATCTTCGACATGTCCCCCTCGCCGGCGAACATCGGGTTGCTCGTTCCCCCGTTGTCGCTCTGGAAGACGACCAGCGTGTTGTCCCGCATCCCGTTCTTCTCGAGCGCCGCCATGACGCGGCCGATCTCGTAATCCATGGCAGTGACCATCGCCGCGTAGGCCCGGCGACTCGGGTCCTTGATCTGCGGGTATTGGTCGAGCCACGCCTTCGGCGCCTGGTAGGGCGTGTGCGGCGCATTGAAGGTCAGGTAGAGGAACAGCGGAACGGCGCGGTCATGCCCGGAGATGTACTTCACCGCCTGGTTGCCGATCAGCGTGGTCGAGTAGCCCTTCTCACGCAGCGGCTTGTTGTTGATGTACCAGTCGAGCACGCCGTGCTGCTCGTGGGTGTTGTAGTCGATCTCGCCGATCAGGGGTCCGTACTGGTAGTCGAAGCCGCGTTGCCTCGGCCAGTATTTGCGGTCTGCGTGGCCGAGGTGCCACTTCCCGATGATGGCGGTCTGGTAACCCGCTCCCTTGAGGGCCTGGGGCAAGAGCCATTCGTCCGTGGCCAGGCCGTATTTGTGACCCGACAGGATGACTGCCGTCTGCAGTCCGTAGCGCAGCGGATAGCGCCCGGTCATGAGCGCAGCGCGCGTCGGCGTGCACATCGGCTGCGCATAGAACTGCTCGAGCCGTGCGCCGGTCTGGGCCAGCTTGTCGATGTTCGGCGTGCGGATGTCGGAGCCGTGAAACCCGACGTCCTTCCAGCCGAGGTCGTCGGCCAGGATGTAGACGATGTTCGGCTTCGATGCTTCGGCAGCGTGTGCCGGAGCGACCGCGCCGAGCGCGAGAGCGACGGCCGGAATCCACCAGGTCTTGAGCGCGGGGAAATTCATCAGGAGCACCTTTCGCATGTCGAGGGTTGGAACCCACAGCGACGACGGAATCTTGCTCCCTGGATGTCATGTGAGACATTATCGTCATCATGACAAATAGAGTCAAAATGTTTCCGCATGACCAGAATCAAGAAACCGCCCGAGCCAGGCGAGGGCACTGACCACCGACCGCGCGTGGCGCGCGAGCGGCGCGAACGCATGGAAGCAAGAATCGTCGAAGCGGCGTTGAACGTTTTTGCGGAGAGGGGGCCGGACGCCCCGGTGATCGATGACTTCATCAGCGCGGCCGGGGTGGCGCGCGGCACCTTCTACCGCTACTTCCAGAACACCGAGCAGCTGCTCGAAGCAACGACCATGCGGCTGCAGGACGATCTGATGGTGGCGATCGAAGCGGAGATGCTCGGCCTCGACGACCCTGTAGATCGCCTGGCCACAGGATCGCTCCTCTGGCTGAGGAAGGCGCAGAGCGATCCCGCCTGGTGTGCATTCACGGTGCGCGTGAAACCCCAGAGCGCGCTGGTCGAGCAGACCCTTCTTGCGGATTTGCGCGGGGGCAAGCGCGCTGGCGACTTCTCATTTGCGAGTCCCCAGACGGCTCGGGACCTGGTCGTCGGGACGATTCGGGAAGGGATGAGTCGCATGATGGTCGAACGCTTGCCGCGAACGTACGCGGTGGACGTCGTTCGAATGCTGCTGAGGGGGCTGGGCTTGAGCTTCGTGAAGACCGATGCCGTGCTGGCGGCCTGCATCGCGAAACTGCAGCGTTCGACCTGACCGTCGCATCGCGCAAGATTGCCGGGAGTTGCATCGATGGCCGACCTCCGCAACACTGGACGGCTTTCCCCAAGGAGCATGCCATGACGCTTGCACGTACCCGTACCTCGTCGGTCGCCACGCTGCCCATCCTGCTGCTGGCCGTCTCGCAAGCACTTGCCGCATCGCCGAGCTTCAGTTGCGCCAAGCCCAGTGGCGCCGCGGAAGAAGCCATCTGCAAGGACGACACGCTGGCGGCGCTGGACCGCGAGAACGCACGCGTCTACAGCCTCGCCCGCGGCATGCCCGGCCTGGACCCCTGGAAGAGGAACCAGCTGATCGCGATGCAGCGGGGCTGGATCAAGGGGCGAAACGACTGCTGGAAGTCGGAGGATGCGAAGGCTTGCATCCGCGATTCATACGTGATGCGGATCGCAGAAGTGCGCGGTGGTTATACGGGAGCGCGCGCGAAGGGCGGCGTCAGCATCGGGCCTGTGGCGGTCAAATGCCCGGGCACGGCCGCCATGAACGCGACCTTCGTCAACGTCGACCCGCAACTGGCCTACCTCGGCGGAGGCGATATCAGCCTCGTGATGACGATTGACCGATCGGGTTCGGGCGCGAAGTACACGGGCAAGTCCCCGCAAGGCGAAGCCATGTTCTGGCAAAAAGGGCCAGAAGCCATCGTGCAGCTCCCCGGCGGCAAGGAGATGACATGCAGCGTCGGGCCGCTGAAATGAAACCCACCCCCGAATGCGCCTGCGGCGCTCCCCCTCAAGGGGGCGCACCCAACGGCCCGGCAAAGCCGGATCCGTGGGTGCCCACGAACTGGCAACGTCGTACTCGCCCCGGTTTCATGCGTCGCGGAAGACGCGCCAGCGCCATGGAAAACTGAAATGACACACCGCGGTGCATCCAGCGCCGGCCTTGTACCCCTCAACCCGGCAGATACTTCGCCAGCTCGCGCTCGATCACCTTCGGGTCTTCCTTCATCCCCGCGTTGATCCAGCCTGCGAAATCGCCGACATAGACCTCCTCATCGCCATTCTCCAGTCCCGCCAGCACGGCTTTCGCGACTTCGGCGGGCGATGACATCGGCCCCTGGAAGCCCTTGCTCATCTCGGTATCGACCGCGCCCGGCATCACGGCCACCACCAGCGTGCCCTTGGCTGCGAGTTCGGCGCGCACGCCTTCGGTCATGCGCAGTCCGGCGGCCTTGGCCGCGCACAGCGAGCCCATGCCCGGGATCGTGACCTTGGCGAGGATCGACATCATGTTGACGATGGCGCCGCCGGCGTCGAGCTGCGGCGCGAAGGCGCGGCACATTGCCAGCGTGCCCAGGTAGTTGGTCGTGACCTCGGCCTGCGCATCGTCGAGCGAGCCGGCCGAGAGAAAGCCCTGGTGGCGGTTGATGCCGGCGTTGTTGACCAGCAGGTTGACATTGGTGCAGCGCGCCTTCACTGCAGCGATCTGTTGCGCATCGGTGATGTCGAGCGTCAGCAGTTCCAGCCGGGCTGGATGCGCCTTGGCAAGCGCATCCAGCGATGCCGTGTTGCGCGCGGTCGCATAGACCTTCTTCGCGCCCGCGGCCAGCAGGTGCTGGACCAGTTCGAGGCCGATGCCGCGGTTGGCACCGGTGACGAGGGCGATGGCGTTCTGGATCTTCATGTTGATCTTCAAGGTGCTTGGACGCGTTGTGCCTTGTGGCGGTTGCTCGCGCCCCGTGAGTGGAAATGCTTTGCTCCTAAACTTTAGGCGCGCAGCTTGCGCCCCCTCACTCAGGAGAACCCTAGATGGCAAGTCAGTACATCGACATGAAGGCCGCCGACGGCAGCGGCAGCTTTCGCGGCTACCTTGCGCTTCCGCCCTCGGGCACCGGTCCGGGCCTTGTGATTGCGCAGGAGATCTTCGGCGTCAACAAGACCATGCGCGACGTGGCCGACGCGTACGCCGCCGAAGGCTTCGTCGTGCTGGTGCCCGACATCTTCTGGCGCCAGGAGCCGAACGTCGAGCTTGGCTACACCGAGGCCGACTGGCAGCGCGCCATGGGCTTCTACGCACGCTTCGACGAGGCCAAGGGCATGGAAGACATCCAGACGGCGATCACCACCTTGCGCGCGCGGCCTGAGGTCAGGAACCGCAAGGTCGGCACCGTGGGCTTCTGCCTCGGCGGAAAGCTCGCCTACCTCGCCGCCTGCCGCACCGACACGGACGTGTCCGTCGGCTACTACGGCGTGGGCATCGACGCCGCGCTGGGTGAGGCGGAGAACATCAGGAAGCCGCTGGTGCTGCACATCGCCGAACTCGACAAGTTCTGCCCGCCCGAGGCGCGCGACCAGATCCTGAAGACGCTGGCCGGCCGGCCCCACATCACGCTGGACGTGTACCCCGGCCAGGACCATGCGTTTGCGCGAGTGGGTGGGGAGCACTATGACAAGGCGTCCGCCGACCTGGCGCATGAGCGGACGGTTGGAGCGTTCAAGGCAGCGGGGCTGGTCTAGAGGAGGGCGGGTCGGGTCGTGTCGCTCCAGCGCCCTCAGGGCCGTGCGCGGCCCGCCCCCTTTATGGAGAAGATGCAACGGCGCATCTTTTCAAGAGACGCGTCGGGGTTTGTGCGTCACCGCCTCTAACGTTCTGGACCCCTCGATCAACCCCAGAGCCCGGCATGCGATACCTGATGGTCGCCGCCTCTGTGCCGCCGAGCAGCGCAGCGTGTTGCGGATCAGGGCTGGCGATTGTCTGAGCGCAACGCAGTGGAGCGAGTTCGAGCCAGACCCCGCGACACGCGAGCAGCGCAGGGCAGTCGCGAAGCGACCGGCACAGTGAAGGCGACCGGCGGGTATCGCGTGCCGGGCGGATTTCGCAGCGGGCGTACGTCCGCACCAGTTGCACGTCCGAAACAGGCGCATGTCCAAAACAGGCGCAATTCCAAACCGAGAACATCAAAACGGACAAACCCTCGGTGTGCCCGATTCGACCAAAACCTGCCAGATCTGGCTTGCACATTCCCCGCCAAGCACTGCACCATCCGTCGGAGAACGAACCCACTCGCTGGAGCCACGATGAATTTCCGATGGATCGCCGCCGCGCTAGCCGTGGCCGCCTGCATGTCTCCCGCCTACGCGGCCGACAAGATCAAGGTGGGCTTCCTGTCCACCCTTTCCGGGCCGGGCGGTGCCCTCGGGGTCGACATCCGGGACGGCTTCCAACTCGCCCTCAAGCACCGCGGCGACAAGCTCGGCGGCCTGCCCGTCGAGCTTGCCATCGTCGATGACCAGCAAAGCGCCGACACCGGCCGCCAGGCCGCGGAACGCATGCTCAAGCGCGACAAGGTCGACGTCATGACCGGCATGGTGTTCTCCAACGTGCTGCTGCCCATCATGCCCAGCATCCTCGGCAACGACACCGTCTATCTTTCCACCAACACCGGCCCCGCCGAATACGCCGGCGACAAGTGCAACAAGAACTTCTTCGCCGTCGCCTGGCAGAACGAGGACATTCCCGCGGCCATGGGCCAGTACGTCACGGAGAAGGGCCCCAAGAGCGTCTACCTCATCGCCCCCAACTACCCCGGCGGGCGCGAATCCATTGGCGGCTTCAAGCGCCTCTACAAGGGCAAGATCGCCGAAGAGGTCTACGTCAAGATGGGCCAACTCGACTTCTCGTCGGAGCTTGCGCAGTTGCGGGCCTCCGGCGCCGACTCGGCCTTCTTCTTCCTGCCGGGTGGCATGGGCATCAGCTTCATCAAGCAGTTCGTCGCCTCGGGCCTGAGCAAGGACATCACGCTCTACGCGCCCGGTTTCTCGGGCGACCAGGACACCATCAAGGCCGTCGGCGAGCCCATGCTCGGCATGTTCAATTCGTCGCAATGGGCCGCCGACCTGCCGAACGAAGCCAACCAGAAGTTCGTCGCCGACTTCGAGAAGACCTACGGCCGCATCCCCACGCTCTACGCCTCGCAAGGCTATGACGCCGCCATGCTGCTCGACAGCGCCGTGCGCGACGTCAAGGGCAAGATCGAGGACAAGGCCGCCTTCCGCAAGGCGCTGCGCGCGGCCAACTTCAAGTCGGTGCGCGGCAACTTCAAGTTCAACGTCAACCAGTACCCGATCCAGAACTACTACCTGCGCGTCGTCGGCCGCGACAAGGAGGGCCGCATCACCAACCGCACGATGAAGACCATCCTGGCCGACTACCACGACCCCTTCGCGTCCACCTGCAAGATGGCGCAGTAACCCACAACCCCCCGACAACCACCAACCGGAAGAGACACCCCATGGGAAGCTACATCACCGTCCAGGCCGCCGACGGCGGCGGCCAGTTCCGCGCCTACCTTGCAACGCCCGCCTCGGGCAAGGGACCGGGCATCGTGCTCGCGCAGGAAATCTTCGGCATCAACGCCTATGTGCGCGAGGTGGCCGACTACTACGCCGAAGAAGGCTACGTCGTGCTCGCCCCCGACCTGTTCTGGCGCCAGGAGCCCAACGTCGAACTCGGCTACACGCCGGAAGACTGGCAGAAGGCCTTCCAGTTCTACCAGGGCTTCGACGAGAACAAGGGCGTCGACGACCTCGCCGCGACCATCGCCGCGATGCGCACACGGCCCGAGGTGACCGGCGGCGTCGGCGTGCTCGGCTTCTGCCTCGGCGGCAAGCTGGCCTACCTCGCGGCCTGCCGCACCGACGCGGACGTCAGCGTCAGCTACTACGGCGTCGGCATCGACAAGAACCTCGACGAGGCCAGGAACATCCGCGGCAAGCTGGTGCTGCACTTCGCCGAACTCGACCAGTTCTGCCCGACCGAGGCACGCAACACCATCATGCAGTCGCTCGCCGGCAACCCGCATGTGCAGATGTACCTGTACCCCGGCGTCGACCATGCTTTCGCCCGCACCGGCGGTGACCACTTCGACAAGCCCTCGGCGCTGATGGCGCACCAGCGTTCCATCGCGGCGTTCAAGCGCGCCATCGGCCCGGAGCATGACCTGTCGGCGCTGTGGGACAAGCACTGCGAATACGAGTTCGGCACCCGCAACGTCGACGACACCATGGCCACCATGGTCGCGCAGCCCTACGTCAATCACATTCCCACGATGACCGGCGGCGTGGGTCACGACCAGCTCAAGCACTTCTACGCCAACCACTTCGTCAACAGCAACCCGCCCGACACCAAGCTGGTGCCGCTGTCGCGCACCATCGGCGCGACGCAGATCGTGGACGAGATGCTGTTCTGCTTCACCCACACCTGCGAAATCGACTGGATGCTGCCGGGTGTCGCGCCCACGGGCAAGTACGTGGAAATCCCGCTGGTCGCCATCGTCAAATTCCGCGGCGACAAGCTCTACCACGAGCACATCTACTGGGACCAGGCCAGCGTGCTGGTGCAGATCGGCAAACTCGACGCCGCCGGCCTGCCGATCGCGGGCGCCTCGACTTCACGCAAGCTGCTGGACGAGTCGCAACCTTCCAACACGCTGATGAAGAACTGGAAGTACTGACATGTCGCGTTCGGACGATCAGATCGCCGCACTGGTGCGCGGCGACAGCGTGCACAAGTCGGTCTACACCGATCCGGACCTGTTCGCGCTGGAAATGCAACGCATCTACGGCCGCGTGTGGATCTACGTCGGCCATGAAAGCCAGGTGCCCAACCCCGGCGACACGCACACCACGCGCATCGGCGACCAGGACGTGGTGCTGGTGCGTGCGGCCGACAAGCAGGTGCATGTGCTCTACAACCGCTGCCCGCACAAGGGCGCGAAGCTGGTGGCGGAAGGCGACCACAACGTCGGCAAGTTCTTCCGCTGCCCGTACCACGCGTGGACCTTCAAGCTCGACGGCCAGCACCTGGCCGCGCCGATGAAGCTGGGCTTCGAAGGCACCTGCTTCGACCCGAAGCATCCGGACTTCTCGATGCGCCAACTCGCGCGGGTCGAGAACTACCGCGGCTTCGTGTTCGCCAACCAGAGCGCCGAAGGGCCGGGCCTGAAGGAATTCCTCGGCGGCGTGATCAGCTCCATCGACAACCTCTGCGACCGTTCGCCCTCCGGCGAAGTGGAAGTGGCGGGCGGCGTGTTCCGCGTGCTGCAGCCATCGAACTGGAAGGTGTTCTACGAAAACCTGCATGACACCATGCATGCGCGCGTCACCCACGAGTCCTCCTTCATGGCGGCGCGCGACGAGGCCAAGGCGCTTGGCAGCATGCCGCTGGAACTGCACATCATGGACGGCAACGGCGAGCCCTACGAATTCTGGGAAAAGCTGGACCTCTGCGCCTACGACAACGGGCACGGGTACATGGAGGGCATCTTCGACCCCGGCGCCGCTGACAAGGACCCGGTCACGCGCTCGCACTTCGAATCGCTCAAGCAAGCCTACGGCGAGGAGCGCGCCCGCGAGATCCTCGGCATGAACCGCCACAACACCATCATCTACGGCAGCGGCTCGCCGCACACCGTGTTCCAGCAGTTCCGCGTGATCCGCCCCATCTCGGTGGACCGCACGCTGGTCGAGATCCAAGTGTTCCGCCTCAAGGACGCACCGCCAGCCTTGTTCAAACGCGCGCTGGTCTATGCCAACCTCATCAACTCGCCCTCGTCGAACGTCATGCCTGACGACATCGAGGTCTACGGCCGCTGCCAGGATGGCAACCTCAACCACGGCGGCGACTGGGTCAGCATGCACCGCTACCACGGCACCGACAACGTCATGCCGGGCGGCATGGTGTCGACCAACGGCACCAGCGAACTGCCGATGCGCAACCAGTTCAAGGCCTGGAAGCAGTTCATGATGAGCGACAGCGCCTTCGCGCAAGCCGAGCCAGCGAAGGAGCCGGCCCATGCTGCTTGACCTTGACTTCGACGTTTCCACCGACAAGCTGAGCCCCGTCGACGTGCCGATGGAGACGTGGCTGCGGCTGCAGCAGTTCGTCTACCGCGAAGCCCGCCTGCTCGACGAACGGCGTTGGGAAGAGTGGCTGGCCCTGTGGACCGACGACGGCATGTACTGGCTACCGCAGCAGCACGGCCAGGCCAGCCCCTACGACCACATCTCGCTGGCCTGGGAAGACAAGATGCTGCGCGAAGTGCGCGTGCGTCGCGTCGAGCACGCGCGCAACTGGTCGCAGCAACCACCGACGCATGCGACACGGTTGGTCGGCAACGTGAGCGTGGACGGCACCGATGCGGCCGGCAACCTCGTCGTGCGCGCCGTGTTTCAGATGACCGAATGGCGCAAGCGCCAGACCCGCCAACTGGCCGGCGACTACATCTACAAGCTCGCGGCAGAGGGTAGCGGCTGGCGCATCCGCATGAAGCGGGTGAACCTGGTCAATTGCGACGCGGCCCACGAGAACCTGGAAATCTTCATCTGATGGACCCGCAATCCAAGGGGAGTGCGGTCCTCGCGCTTCATTACCAGAACGACGTGCTGCATCCGGAGGGGAAGATCCGCGTGGGACTGAGCGCCGACAGCCCGGTGCGCAGCGCAGTCATCGCTGCGGCACAGGCGCTGCTGCAGGGCGCACGGCAGCGGCAGTGGCCCATCGTGCATGTGCGCATCGCATTCCAGCCGGACTACCGCGACCTCATTCAGAACGCACCGATCTTTCGCAACGTCGCGGCCATCGGTGCCGTGGTGGAGGGCTCGTGGGGCGCGGCCTTCTACGAGTCACTGGCGCCGGATGCGGCGAGCACCCGCGAGTTCGTGGTGCGTCACCGGCGCGTGAATGCCTTCTATGGCACGCAGCTCGAAGAGTTGCTGCGCATCGTGGACGCGCGGAGGCTGGTCATTGCTGGCGTGGCCACGCATTCCGTGGTGGAGAGCACGGTGCGCCATGCGGTGGACATGGGCTACGAGGTGACCGTGGCGGCCGATGCCTGTGCTTCGGCGCAGCCCGCCGAGCATGATGCGTCGCTGCGCAGCATGGACCTGATCGCGCGGATCGGGCGGGGCGAGGCGGTGTTTTCATGAGTCGAACTTGGGGGCAGCAATGAGCGCAGACCTCAAGGGCAAGGTCGCCATCATCACGGGCAGCACGCAGGGCGTGGGTGCCGATATCGCACGTGTGCTGTCCGAATCGGGCGCGCATGTGGTGGTCGTCGGGCGCAACAAGGACGCGGGCCACGAACTCGTGTGGGAACTCACCGAGCAGCCGGGTGCGCAAGCCATCTTCTGCGCGATGGACATCGAGCAGGACGCGCACATCGACCAGTGCGTGAAGACCACGCTGGAGCGCTTCGGCCGCATCGACATCCTCGTCAACAACGCCTGCATCTACACCGACGAAGGCATCGCGTCGAGCCGCGCGCAGTGGCACCAGACCTTGGGCGTCAACCTGGTGTCGGCGGCGATCTTCTCGCAGAAGGTGCTGCCGCACATGCAGCGCGGCAGCGTGATCGTCAACCTGGGCAGCGTCGGCGGCAAGTTCGGCTCGGCGGGGCGCGCGCTCTACCCGGCCTCCAAGGCGGCGATGCTGCAGCTCACCAAGAGCATGGCCGTGACGGTGGCGCCGCAAGGCATCCGGGTCGTGGCCGTGTCGCCGGCCTGGACCTGGTCGCCATCGGTCGAATCGCTGAGCGAGGGCTCGCGCGAGCATGCCGATGCGGTGGCTGCGCCGCTGCATCCGTTGGGGCGGGTGGGCGATGGGGCCGAGGTGGGCAACGTGGTGGCCTTCGTCTGCTCCGATGCGGCCTCGTGGATCACGGGTGTCGACATTCCGGTGGACGGTGGCTATTCGGTGCTGGGTCCGGACCAGGGCCTCGGGCCGCGCGTCTGGTTCGAGCGCAGCAAGAAATGAGAAGTCGTCCAGTCAGCGCCGCATTCGGCCAGCCTCTCTTGCAAGCAGCAAGCCCGGCGGTGCCACTGCCGCGGTGGTGCTGCTGTTGCGGCTCTCGCGCATGAACGCGACGCTGCTGCTGGAGCACGCCCTCAACGGGTTGCAGTTCGGGCTGATGCTGTTCCTGCTGGCGGCGGGCCTGACGCTGATCTTCGGCATCATGGATTTCATCAACCTGGCGCATGGTTCGCTGTACATGGCGGGTGCGTATTTCGCGGCCACCTTCACCGAGATGAGCGGCTCGTTCTGGCTCGGCCTGCTGGGCGCGGTGGTGGCCACGGCCATCGTCGGAGCGGTGCTGGAACTGGTCATCTTCCGGCGGCTCTACAAGCGCGACCACATGTCGCATGTGCTCGCGACCTTCGCGCTGATCCTCATCTTCAACGATGCCGCGCGGATGATCTGGGGGCCGCAACCCTTGATGCTGAACACGCCGCCCTCGCTGTCGAATCCGGTGGAGTTGCTGCCCGGCTTTTCGTATCCCGCGTTCCGCCTGTTCATCATCGGTGCGGGCCTGGCGGTGGCGGGGCTGTTGTACCTGCTGGTGGTGAAGACGCGGCTCGGCATGCAGGTGCGCGCGGGTGCCTCCAACCGCGACATGGTGCGTGTCATGGGCGTGAACATCCAACGCATCTTCACCTTGCTGGTGGCGCTCGGCGCGGCACTGTGCGCGATGGCGGGTGCGCTGCTGGGCTCGGTGCTGTCCGTGCAGGTCGGCATGGGCGAGAGCATCCTGATCCTGGCCTTCGTGGTGATCGTGATCGGCGGCATCGGCTCGGTGCGCGGCGCATTGTTCGGCGCGATTTTGGTGGGTGTGGTGGACACGCTGAGCCGCAGCCTGCTACCTGCCGCGCTGAAGGCGGTGGCGCCGGCAGACATCGCGTCCAACCTGGGGCCGACGCTGGCGTCGATCCTCATCTACGTCCTGATGGCGACGGTGTTGTTCTTCAAGCCCGAGGGGCTGTTCCCCGCACGCGGTTGAAGGCAGTATGAAAAGCACCTTGCACCACGCGGTCTCCGCGCCGCTCGCCCTGGGCTTGCTGGCGCTGCTGGCCGCCGTTCCCTTCATCGCGCAAGCGACGGGACTCGATTTCTACGTCGGCTTCGCCACGCGGCTGCTCATCTTCTCGCTGGCGGCGACGAGCCTGAACCTCATCCTCGGCTTCGGAGGCATGGTGAGCCTGGGGCATGCGGCGTACTTCGGCTTTGGCGCGTACCTGGTCGGCATCCTCATGCAGCAGGGCGTTTCGTCGGCATGGATCGCGTGGCCCGTCGTGATGGTGGCCAGCGGTGTGTTGGCGCTTGTCATCGGCGTGGTGTCGCTGCGGACCAAAGGCGTGCACTTCATCATGATCACGCTGGCCTTCGCGCAGATGATGTTCTACGTGATGACTTCGCTGAAGACCTATGGCGGGGACGATGGCATGAGCTTGTCGGGGCGCTCGACGCTGGGCGCATCGGCGCTGGACCTGGCTTCGGAACCGGTCTTCTACTGGGTCGTGCTGGCGGTGACGGCGATCGCGTCGTACCTGCTCTATCGGCTCATCAACTCCCGCTTCGGCCGTGTGATCCAGGCCATCCGGGAGAACGAGGTTCGCATGCAGGCGCTGGGCTATCCGGTGTTCCGCTACAAGCTCGCCTGCCTCGCCATCGCCGGCGCGCTCGCGGGCCTCGCAGGTGCGCTCATCGCCAACCAGAACATGATGGTCACGCCGGCGTTGCTGCACTGGTCGCAGTCGGGCACGCTGATGGTGATGGTGATCCTGGGCGGCATGGGTTATCTGTCCGGCGGCGTGCTCGGCGCCGTCGTGATGCTGGGGCTGGAGGAGATCCTGTCGGCGTACACGACGTACTGGCAGTTCGCGTTGGGCATCATCCTGCTGTGCGCGGTGATCGCGTTTCCGAAGGGGTTGGCGGGGATGCTGGAACGCATCTTCTCCGGCAAGGGTCGCACATGACCGAGCCGATCCTGCAACTCCACGACCTGGTCAAGCGCTACGGCGGGCTGACGGTGACGGACCGGCTCAACCTTTCCGTCATGCCGCGACAGGTGCACGCGATCATCGGCCCGAACGGCGCAGGTAAGACCACGCTGATCCAACTCATCGCCGGTGCGCTGAAGCCGAACAGCGGGCGCATCGTCTTGGGCGGACGCGACATCACGGCGCTCGCCATGCACGAGCGCGTGGCGCTGGGCTTGGCGCGCTCCTATCAGATCACCAACGTGTTCAAGTCCTGCTCGGTGCTCGACAACTTGGCGCTGGCGGTGCAGGCGCGCAAGGGCAGCAGCATGCGTTTCTGGCGACGTGCGATCGACGAGGCCGCGTTGTTCCGGGAGGCCGCGGAAATCGGCGAGCGCGTGGGCCTGGCGGATCGGCTGCAGGTCATCGCCGCCAGCCTGTCGCACGGCGAGCAGCGTCAGTTGGAACTCGGCCTGGCGCTGGCCAGCGCACCACAACTCCTGTTGCTGGACGAGCCAATGGCCGGCATGGGCCCCGAGGAATCGGCCCGACTGATTCCCCTGATCAAGGGGCTCGGCCGGCAGCACACCGTGGTGCTCATCGAGCACGACATGGATGCGGTGTTCCAGTTGGCCGACTGCATCTCGGTGCTCGTCGCGGGGCAGGTCATGGCCACCGGCACGCCTGACCAGATCCGCGTCAACGCCGATGTGAAGAAGGCGTATCTCGGCGATGAGGTGGTTCCATGAGTGCCGCCCGGCCGCCCGAAGGCACTCGCACCGCAGCGCGCAGCGCGGAGGTTTACCCAATGCATGCCGCCCGGCCGCCCGAAGGCGCCTGCACCGCAGCGCGCTGCGCGGAGGATTTCCGATGAGTCAGGCCCGCGAAGTCCTGCGCGTCGACGCGATCGACGCGGGCTACGGACAGAGCCAGGTGCTATTCGGCATGCACCTGGCGATTCGCGAGGGCGAGACAGCGACGCTGCTGGGCCGCAACGGCGCCGGCAAGACCACGACGGTGCGCGCGATTCTCGGGCTGACGCCACCGCACAAGGGCAGCATCCACTTCAATGGCCGACGCGTCGATGCATGGCCCACCGATCGCATCGCGCGCCTCGGCGTCGCGCTCGTGCCGGAAGGGCGGCAGATATTCCCCAACCTGTCGGTCACGGAGAACCTCGTCGCCTTCGCCGCGAATCGCCGCGGTGCCAAGGGCCCGTGGAACCTCGAGCGCGTCCATGCCTTGTTCCCTCGCCTGAAGGAGCGTGCCCGCAACATGGGCAACCAGCTCTCGGGTGGCGAGCAGCAGATGCTCGCGATCGGTCGTGCGCTCATGACCAATCCGGCGCTGCTGATATTGGACGAGGTGACGGAAGGCCTGTCGCCGCTCATCCGCGAGGAGATCTGGACCTGCCTGCGCCAACTCCGCGCCGAAGGCCAGACCGCGCTGGTCATCGACAAGTACGTGGAGCGCCTGCTGTCGCTGGCCGACCATCACACGGTGGTGGAGAAGGGCCGCGTCGTCTGGGCCGGCAGCAGCGCGCAACTGCGCGAAGCGCCGGACATTTGGCGCTTCTACGTGGGTGTCTGAAGCCGGGTCATGACCAGCAGGATCTGCGCGTCCTTCTTGCTCGTGGACAGGTAGGCGTGCCCGGTGCCGCTGTCGAAATAGATCCACTCCGACTTCTTCAGCGCCACCGTCTCGCCGCTCTCGAAGCAGAGTTGGATCGCGCCCGAGAGCACCAGCAGGAACTCCTGCCCCGGATGCGAGCCGTAGCCCTCGAACTCGTCCATGCTGCGCGCCCTGATCCGGCTGTACGCCGGCGTCATGCTCTTGTCCAGGAAGTCGTTGGCCAGCAGGTGATGGTCGTAGTGATCGCTGATGTAGTTGGGCGTGGACTCCAGCGACGAGCGACTGTAGATCGTCGGCTTGATCTTGCGAGCCGCCTTCACCTTGGGTTCGGGCTGGAACAACTGTGCGATGTCGATGCCGAGCGACAGCGCAACGGCGGCGAACTTCTCATAGCTGATCGAGACCTGGCCGAGTTCCATTTTCGACAGCGTCGGCAGGCTCACGCCGCACTTCTCGGAGAGCTGCTTGAGGGTGAGGGCGCAGCCCTTGCGGACTTCGCGGATGCGGTGGCCCATGGCCTGGCGATCGATCTGCGTGGCCTGCGATGGCGCGGCGGTCGCCGGTTTCGCCACCGGCTTGGCCGCGGTCGGCCGGACCTTGCGGGGAGAGGCCTTCGTGGAGGGGGATTTCATGGGCACGATGGCGCGCAGTATGCCTTGGCGCGGCATTGGTGGAAACCATGTTCTACCTTGTGAGAATTCTCATTTACGATAATTGCCGCGAGTGAACCGAGCGGAGGCATTGCTTTTCGGGCTCGCATCAAACAATTCCCTGGAGTCCATTCACATGAAGTCTTTCCGGTTCATTCTCATTGCCGGGCTCGCCACGACTTGCGCGGCCGCCTCGGCACAACAGCCCACCCAGACCGTCACCATCGGCTACGTCGGGCCAACGTCCGGCTCCATGGCCCACTACGGTGTCGATGCCCGCAACGCTGTCACGCTGGCCATCGACGACCTGAACCAGCAGGCCGTGGTGATCGATGGCAAGCGCATCGAGTTCAAGCTGGCGGCAGAGGATGACGCGGGCGACCCGAAGCAGGGCACCCTCGCCGCGCAGAAGCTTTGCGATGCCAAGGTCGCGGGCGTGGTGGGCCACATCAACTCGGGCAGCGCGATCCCGGCCGGACGCATCTACAGCGATTGCGGGATTCCGCTGATCTCCCCGGGCGCCACGAATCCCCAGTTCACCAAGCAGGGCTACAAGAACGTGTACCGCCTGGTGGCCAACGACAACGCGCTTGCCACGGGCCTGGCGCGCTACGCGGCCGAGCAGTTGAAGGTCAAGCGTGTGGTCGTCATCGATGACCGCTCCGCCTACGGCCAGGGCGTTGCAGAGGTGTTCGAGCGCGAGGCGCGCGCGGCGCACATCCAGGTCATCTCGCATGAGTTCACCACCGACAAGGCCACCGACTTCCAGTCGATCCTGACCAACATCAAGTCCAAGA
The DNA here is from genome assembly GCF_037889975.1 of Variovorax rhizosphaerae. Taxonomy (NCBI): domain Bacteria; kingdom Pseudomonadati; phylum Pseudomonadota; class Betaproteobacteria; order Burkholderiales; family Comamonadaceae; genus Variovorax; species Variovorax rhizosphaerae. Next base: position 426,693 of record NZ_JBBKZT010000005.1, read on the forward strand.
GCGCGCCCGCGATCTTCTTTGGCGGCAACGACGCGCAGGCTGGCCCGATGCTGCGCCAGATGGAGCAACTGGGCATGGGCGACGTGCGCCTCATGGGCGGTGACGGCATCTGCACCACGCAACTCGGCAAGCTGTCCCAGAACGCCAAGCCGCTCGCCAACGTGGTGTGCGCCGAAGGTGGGCTCGCCGTCGAGAAGATGAACAACGGCAAGGCCTGGAAGGCGAAGTACGACCAGCGCTTTCCCAAGGAGTACGTGTTGTTCGCGCCCTATGCGTACGACGGCGTGATGGTGATGGCCGACGCGATGAAGCGGGCCAACTCGACGGACCCGGCCAAGTACATGGCGGAACTGCCCAAGACCAACTACCGCGGCCTGTCGACGCGCGTGCAGTTCGACAGCAAGGGCGACCTGAAGAACCCGCAGTTCACGCTGTACACGTACCAGGATGGTGTGAAGACGCCAGTGTTCGACTGATGATTCTTGACGACTACCTTCGCAGGACACCGACTTCGGCGCAGTGGTCGCAACGTGCGCGCAAGAGCATGCCCGACGGTGTCACGGTCGACACCCGCGTGTTCAATCCGTACAGCCTGTACGTGGCCCATGCGTCGGGCGTGCACAAGACCGATGTGGACGGCAATGTGCTGCTGGACTTCTTCGGCGGTCATGGCGCGATGGTGCTGGGGCACTGCCATCCGCGCGTCACTGCGGCGGTGACCGAGGCGATGGCGCGCGGGGTCCAGTACGCCGCGTGTCATCCGCTGGAAGTGGGCTGGGCGGAGCGCATCACCCGGCACATTCCCGGTGCCGCGAAGGTGCGATTCACCGGCAGCGGCACGGAGTCCACGATGCTGGCCATGCGGCTGGCGCGCGCACGAACGGGCCGCGAATGCATCGTGCGGGTGGCGACGCATTACCACGGTTGGCATGACTTCGCGACTTCGGGCTACAACGCGCAGTTCGACGGTTCGCCGGCGCCCGGCGTGCTGGGCGAAGTGGCAGCGAAGACCTTGCTCGTGCCGCCCAACGACATTGCGGCGCTGGAGCAGGTGTTCGCGCAGCACGGCGCGGATATCGCGGGCGTCATCGTCGAGCCGCTGGGTTCGCATTTCGGGCTGGTGCCCATTGCCGACGCATACCTGCAGCGATGCGCCGAGCTGGCGCGTGCGAATGGCGCGCTGTTCATCCTCGACGAAGTGGTGTCGGGCTTTCGCATTGCGCCCGGAGGCATCCAGAGCCTGCTGGGCCTGCGACCCGACCTGACCTGCCTGGGCAAGGCCGCCACGGGCGGCATGCCCGGCGGCGCGGTCGCCGGCAGCGAGGACGTGATGGGCATGCTGCAGTCGTCGTCGCCGCGCAAGGTTTTGCACCAGGGCACCTTCACCGGCAATCCGGTCACGGCGGCAGCGGCGATCGCGGCCATTGACGAGATCGTCGAGAAGGACGTCTGCACGCACATCAACGCGCTGGGCGACTACGCACGGGAGAGCCTGAACGACATGTTCGACCGCAAGGGCGTGCGCTGGCTTGCCTACGGGCGCTATTCGGGCCTGCATCTCATGCCGGGCCTGCCGCCGCGAGGTTCCGATCCTTTCGCGATCACGCGCGGAGAAGTTGCCAAGCCCACCGCGGAACTGGCCGCCGCGCTGCGCATGGGCCTGATCCTCGAAGGCGTGGACATCGGCGGGCGCGGGACGGTGTTCCTGGCCTGGCCGCATCAGCGCGAGCATGTGGATCAACTGGTCGCGGCAATGGATCGCGTGCTGGACCGCCTGGGCATGGACGGGCTGCTGGACAAGCACGACCTGGCGCAGGCGACGCCGGCCTGAGCTTCGTCTCCGGCACTCGCCGATCCATGCAGTGAAGGTGCGCGCACGCGCAGCACCTCAAGCCGCTACGCCGCCCTCAACGTCTGCAGAGGCGACTCGCCATAGCGCTTGCGATAGGCCGTGCTGAAGCGCCCCACGTGATTGAAGCCCCAGCGCAGCGCGATGTCCGTGACCTGCGCCCCCGGTGGGGCGCCCAGCAGGTCTTGCCGCGCCCGCTCCAGCCTGGCGGTGCGCACATAGGCCATCGGCGACTGCTGCAGGTGCTTCTGGAAGGCCAGGCAGAGGCTGCGAACGCTGGCGCCGCTGGCGTTGGCGACCATCTCCAGCGTGAGCGTTTCATACAGGCGTGCGTGGATGAAATGCTGTGCCGCGCGCACCTGGCGCGGCGCGGCGGCGCGTTGCGACTGCGACAGGCGCGCCGAATAGTTGCTGCGCTGGCGCAGCAGCAGATGATGGATCAGCGCTTCTTCCTGTACCGGCAGCAGTTGAGGTGCAAGCGCCTGCGAAGGCATGTGCAAGTTGCAGAAGTGGCTGGCGAGCTGGTGCTGCCAACTGCGGCCTGCATCGTTGTCGAGTTGCAGTTCCGGGTCGAACTCGATCGGACTGGCCACTTCGTCGTCGAGAAGGTTGCGGCAGGTGGTCTCCACCCGTTCCCGCGGGATCTTCACGAGCAATTGGCGGCAGCCTTCGTGCCAATCGAGCTCCAGGCCGAGGCTGGGCGAGATCACCGCGCCGGTGCTGGGCGTTGCGGCCACCGGCTTGCCGTCCACGCGAATCTCCGCGGAGCCCGCCAGCGGCACCTGGAACAGCACAAAGCCATCGAGCTGCCCCGGCTCGATGCGCACTGCCGCGCCGTATTGAAGAACGAAGAAAGAAAGCGAGCCGACATGCGCACCGAACAGTGCCGCATCGACCCGGCCCTTGCCCCAGATCAGGTCATGTTCCTTGAAGGCGCCGGCGGTCTGCTGCTTGACCACGTCGGGATCGTCGGAAACGAACATCGGGGACTGGCAAATCGGCTGCATTTCCGAACTGAACCACGCTTCCATGAAGTGCCCTTCGCACTGTGCCGCCGCAGCGGAATTGAACCGATTTTTCGCGTCGAATTATAGGAAGCGGGTCACGCCGCTTTCATAGGGTCTGTATTGACCCACCCCCGAAGCGCCTGCGGCGCCTCCCCCTCGAGGGGGCGCACCCAGTGGCCCGGCAAAGCCGGTTCCACGGGTGCTCCCGAACAGCACGGACGGCATACGTGTTGGCGCTTAGAAGTGGTATTCGGCGCGGATCTGCGGCGTCTTGGCGAGCGAGCCCGGGACGCTGCTCGGGTTGCCGAACTTGTTGCGCCAGTACTGGTATTCCAGGCCCACGCGGAACTTGTTCTTGCCCCAGTTCAGCGGCACGCCCGCGTCGTACCAGAGGATGCCGTCGAAGTTGGTTTCCGGCCGCGTCGGGTTGCCGAACTCGTCCGGGCCCTTGGCCGCGATCCAGTTCAGGTAGCCCTCGAAGGACAGGTTGGTGTCGCCCAGCGGGATCGCCCAGGTCACGCTCAGGGCCGGGTGCGTCTTGTAGTAGTAGCGGCGGTCGATGCTGTTCGGCTCGTTGCTTTCCCACAGGGCCAGCACGCCGATGTTGAGGAAGCCGGGCACGTCCATCATGACCGTCGGGCCGAGCACGACCATCTGCTTGCGCGAGGCGTAGCCGGGGTCGTTCTTGTGGTTCCAGTCGAAGCCGCTGGTGATGCCCAGGCCGCGCACCGGGCCGAAGGCGAAGCTGCTGCCGGTGATCTTGGCGAGGTCGAGCGTGTTGCGGTAGACGATGTAGGTCTCGGTCGCATCGCTGTCCTTGCTGTCGGACTTCAGCACGTCGATGTTGAGGTAGTTGGTGCCGTACTTGAAACCGTCGGCATGCGTGAAGTTGACGATGTTCTTGGCGATGTCCTGCTTGTTGTAGGGCTCGCGGAACTGGGTGCCATAGCGGTAGCCGACGGAGGTGTCGCTCCAGTCGAAGAAGTCGGCGTGGGCGAAGGAACTGGCGAAGGCGAGGGCGGCGAGCGCGGAGGCTGCTTTGAATTTCATCGGGGAACTGTTGTTGGAGATATTGAGAAAGCGCTGTAGGACGCGACACATCTGGTTGCAACATCTGTGCCAAAACTGACCGGTGGGTCAGTAGTGATTGTAAGACTTGTAAGGGTATACCCTTGTGTCGACCTCCCGGGCTCGACGGAACTGTCAAAAAAGAAAAACCCGGCGGCTCGAAATACTGTATAAAAATACAGCTATCGATTCCATCATGGGCCTCCTTTCCCTCGACCCTTTCTTGACTTCCGGGCGTCACAACGTCTGGCGCGGCGACGAACTCGGCGGCGCTGACGCTCAGATTGTCGCCACCGGCCACGCCGCCCTGGATGCGCAGTTACCCGGCGGTGGCTGGCCCGTCGGCGCGATGACGGAGGTGCTCCAGTCCGCGCCCGAGGCCCACGTCTGGCAGTTGCTGCTGCCCGCGCTGGCGCAGGCGGTGCAGGCGCGCGGCGGGCCGGTCGTGTTGATCGGTGCGCCGCAGGAGCCCTTCGGGCCGGCGCTTGCGGCCGGGGGCTTGCCGGTGGAGGCCTTGATGTGGATCCAGGGGGAGGCCGCGGGCGCCCGCCTGTGGGCCTGCGAGCAGGCGCTGCGTTGCGCCGACATCGCGGCTGTGCTGGCCTGGCTGCCGCAGGCGCGGGTGGGTGAGTTGCGGCGGCTGCAACTGGCGGCTGCGCAGCATGAAGGGCTGCTGTTCGTGTTCCGGCCGGAGTCCGTGGCTCAGAACGCTTCGCCTGCGCGGCTGCGCCTGCAGGTGGTGCCGGAATCGGAAGGCCGGATGCAGGTCCAGCTCCTCAAGCGCCGCGGTCCGCCACTCGCGGCGCCCCTCACGCTGCCAGCGCGCAATGGGCGCATGACGGCACTGTTGGCCGCCAGCCAGATGCGCCGCAAGGCGCGGCTGCAGCAACTGGGCGGAGTGGCGGTGGAGGCGGGGGCGACGGTGGTGAGCATCGCTCTCGGGAGGCAGCGAGGACTCGAAGTGCCGGGCGTTTTGGGGAAGGGGGTGCACCGTGCACTGGATCGCCCTGCGCTGGTCGCCTGAGCCAGGTCTTCCTCGGGATGCGCTCGGCTGGTGGGCGCTGCAATTCACGCCGCGCGTCACCTGGCTGGACGAAGGCTTGCTGCTCGAAGTCTCTGCCTGCGAACGCCTGTGGGGTGGCCGACTTTCGTTGATGCGCCAGATTGCCGCGTCGAATCCGTCAGAAGCGCGCTTGCAGCGGGTTCACGGCGCTACCAGCCTCATCGCGCTGGCCCGCCTTCGCATGTTCGCCCGCGGCCAGAAGCCGCCCGCCGATGTGCCGGCCGCCTTGCCGCTCGACACCCTCAGCGCGGCGCAACCGCACCTCGACGTGCTGGCCCGTCTTGGCTGCCAGACCTGGGGCGATGTCGCGGCGTTGCCGCGTGGCGGGCTGGCGCGGCGTTTCGATGCAAGCGCAGTGAAGGGTTCGGCCCGGGATCGCATGACCCTGCGCGAAGCCCTGGACATCGCCTGGGGCCTGCGCCCCGACCAGCACACCTGGCTCACGCTGCCCGACGTGTTCGAGCAGAAGCTGGAACTGCCCGCGCTCGCCGAAACCGCGCCCGAGCTCATGTGGTCGGCCAACCGCCTGCTGTCCGCCCTGCAGATCTGGCTGCGCGGCCGCCAGCGCGGCGCGGTCGCGCTGGAACTGGAATGGACGCTCGACCTCAAGCGCTTCAACGGCGTCGACCTGCCACCGCACCAGCACATCACCGTGCGCACGGCACAGCCCACGCAGGACATGGCGCACCTGCGTCGCCTGATGAGCGAGAAACTCGCGCTCACCCAGCTCGCCGCCCCTGCGAGCTGGCTGCGCCTGCGCACGCTGGAGACTGCGCCATGGGCCGGCACCAGCACCAGCTTCCTGCCCGAGGACTCACGCAAGGGCGACAAGCTGCATGAACTGGTCGAACGCCTCAGCGCACGGCTCGGCGCGCAGCAGGTGCTCGTGCCGGTGACGCAGGCCGACCATCGGCCCGAGGCCATGCAGGCTTGGCAGCCGGCGCTTGGCCGCCCCCCCGCCGCCAAGCCCGCCTTGCAACCCGATGGCCTCTATCCCCCCTGGCTGCTGCGTCAACCCCTGCCGCTGGAAATTCGCGGCGGCCATCCCTACTACCGCGGCAAGCTGCGTCGCCTGAGCGGTCCACAGCGGCTGGAGGCCGGCTGGTGGGGCGGCAAGGAGGAAGAGGGCGGCCATCCGGCGGTGCGCGACTACTACATCGCCGAAAGCCCCGAGGCGGGATTGGTGTGGGTCTACCGCGAGCGCCTGTCCGCCCCGCTTGCCCTGGGCCAGGCGCCGCGCTGGTACCTGCAAGGCCTCTATGCCTGAACTCAGCGACAAGCAGTTGCAGGCGCGCAAGCCGCAGCCCTTGCATCTGCCCGCCCCGCGCCCCATCGTGCCGGGCCTGCCCGATTACGCCGAACTGCATTCGCTCAGCAACTTCAGCTTCCAGCGCGGCGCATCGAGCCCGGAGGAACTGGTCGAGCGCGCCTATCAACTCGGCTATCGCGCGCTGGCCCTCACCGACGAATGCTCGGTGGCCGGCGTGGTGCGCGCGCATGTCGGCCTGCGCGATCACCTCGAGGCGCTCACCGAGTACGAGCGCACGCATCCCGACGAGCCGAAGCTGCCGCGCAACCCCGGCTTTCGGGTACTGCTCGGCAGCGAGTTTGACTTCGGCCGCTTCAGGCTGGTCGTGATCGCGCATGACCTCGAAGGCTGGGGCAACCTCTGCGAGTTCATCACCGCCGCGCGCAACACCTCGGCGCCCAAGGGCGAATACCGCGTGGATTGGGCCACCAGCGACGTGGCCTCGCTGCAGCACTGCGAAGTGCTGTTCGTGCCGCGCCGTGTGCCCGGCGAGGCGCTGGACCTGGAAGCCGTCGGCGCCGACGTAGCCAGCGCCTTCGCATTGTTCGGCGCCCACCTGTGGATCGCCGTCGCGCTGCAGAACGAGATCGACGACGACCTCTGGCTCGCCTCGCTGCAGCAACTCGGCGCGCAGGCCGGCGTGCCCCTCGTGGCCGCCGGCGACGTGCACATGCACAAGCGCTCGCGCAAGCCGCTGCAGGACGTGGTCACCGCCATCCGCGAAGGCAAGCCGGTGGGCGAATGCGGCTTCGCACTGCAGCCCAATGCCGAGCGCCACCTGCGTTCGCGCATGCGCCTGGCCGACCTCTACCCGCCGCAACTGCTGGCCAACACGCTGGTCGTGATGGAGCGCTGCCGCTTCGACCTCGAACGCATCCGCGATCACTACAAGTACCCGCTCGAACTCGTCGGCGGCGGCGAGACGCCCACGCAGACGCTGGTGCGCAAGACCTGGGAGGGCGCGCGCATCCGCTATCCGAACGGCGTGGAAGACAAGATCCGCCGCCAGATCCAGCGCGAACTCGACCTCATCATCGAGCTGAAGTACGAGATGTTCTTCCTCACCGTCGAGGACATCGTCCGCTTCGCTCGCGAGCGGCACATCCTCTGCCAGGGCCGCGGCTCCTCGGCCAATTCGGCCGTCTGCTATTGCCTGCAGATCACCGCCATCAACCCCGAGACCGGCAACCTGCTGTTCGAACGCTTCCTCAGCCGCGAGCGCCGCGAGCCGCCCGACATCGACGTCGACTTCGAGCACCAGCGGCGCGAGGAGGTCATCCAGTACATCTACGAGAAGTACGGCCGCGACCGCGCCGCCATCGCCGCCGTCGTCATCTGCTGGCGCACCCGCAGCGCCCTGCGCGACGTGGGCAAGGCGCTGGCCATCGACGACCGTCTCATCGAGGCCTTTGCCAAGGACCACCACTGGTTCGACCACGATGTGCAGGACGCGCGCCTCGAGCAGGCGATGGAAGCGGCCGGCGTGCGCGAAAGCACCTTCAAGCTGCGCCAGTGGCTCGAACTCACGCAGCAGCTCAAGGGCTTCCCGCGCCACCTGAGCCAGCACGTCGGCGGCTTCGTGCTCACGCAGAGCAAGCTCACGCGGCTGGTGCCGGTCGAGAAGGCGTCGATGAAGGACCGCTCCGTCATCCAGTGGGAGAAGGACGACCTGGAAGCCATGGGCATGCTCAAGGTCGACGTGCTGGCACTCGGCATGCTGAGCGCCATCCGCCGCGCGCTCGACTTCGTCAACAAGTGGCGCGGCACGTCACTGGAGATGCACCAGATCCCGAACAACGACGAGAAGGTCTACGACATGATCTGCGAAGCCGACACCATCGGCGTGTTCCAGATCGAGAGCCGCGCGCAGATGTCGATGCTGCCGCGCCTGAAGCCGCGCTGCTACTACGACCTGGTGATCGAGGTCGCCATCGTGCGGCCGGGGCCGATCCAGGGCGGCATGGTGCATCCGTACCTGAAGCGCCGGCAGGACCCGAAGCTGGTCAACTATCCCCCGGGACTGCACAAGGCATTGGGCCGCACCCTCGGCGTGCCGATCTTCCAGGAGCAGGTGATGCAGATCGCGATGATCGCCGCCGAGTTCACCGCCGACGAGGCCGACAAGCTGCGCCGCGCAATGGCCGCTTGGAAGCGCAAGGGCGGCGTCGGCCACTTCTACGATCGCTTGGTGAACGGCATGGTCGAGCGCGGCTACGACCGCGCCTTCGCCGAGGCCATCTTCAAGCAGATCCAGGGCTTCGGCGAATACGGCTTCCCGGAGAGCCATGCCGCGAGCTTCGCGCTGCTGGTGGTGGTGAGCTGCTGGCTCAAGCACTACGAGCCCGCCTGCTTCCTCGCGGCCATGCTCGACTCGCAGCCGATGGGCTTCTACTCGCCCTCCCAACTCGTGCAGGACGCCCGCCGCCATGGCGTCGAAGTGCGCCCGGTCGATGTCACCCTCAGCCAGAACGATTGCACGCTGGAATCCTCACTCCCTCTCCCGCCTGCGGGAGAGGGCCGGGGTGAGGGATCTCCCCCTTCGCCCCTTCCCGCGAGTGGGCAAGGGCGCCATCCACTCCCTCTCCCGCCTGCGGGAGAGGGCCGGGGTGAGAGTCACGCCAACCCCCACCAACCCGCCGTCCGACTCGGCCTGCGCCGCATCGTCGGCCTCAGCGAAGCCGGTGCCGAACGCCTCCTCAAGGCCCGCGAAATCAAACCCTTCACCAGCACCGAAGACCTCGCCCTGCGCGCCGAACTCGATGCCAAGGACATGGCCGCCCTCGCTGGCGCCGACGCGCTCATGGCGCTGTCAGGCCACCGCCGCCAGCAGGTCTGGGACGCCACCGCCCAGCGCCGCTCCCCCGCGCTGCTCAAGGGCGTGCCCATCCACGAAGAAAAGCTGGAACTCCCTCCAGCCCCCGAGGGCGAGGAAATCGTCGGCGACTACGCGTCGCTGCGCCTGACGCTGCGCCGCCACCCGCTCGAACTGCTGCGCCCGCGCCTGGCCCGCATGAAGCTGCTCAGCGCGCAACAGCTGCGTGACCTGCCCAACGGCCGCACCGTGCGCGCCTGCGGCATCGTCATGGGCCGGCAGCGCCCGCAGACCGCCAACGGCACCATCTTCGTCACGTTGGAGGACGAGACCGGCAACGTCAACGTGATCGTCTGGAGTTCCATCGTCGAGGCCTGGCGCGGCCCGTTGCTGCAATCGCATCTGCTCGCCGTGCAGGGCACCTGGCAGCGCGACGTCGACAGCGGCGGCAAGGTCTGCCATGTGGTCGCCACCGGCTTCCGCGATTTGACCCCGCTGATGGGTCGGCTGGCCGCCAATCACACGAGCCGGGACTTTCATTAGCCATTACCCTTTGCGAATGTCAGCCGCCGCAACCATCGCCCACGAGGTTCCCGTCGACCCGCCGCCCACCGGCGTGCCGCCGATGCCGCCGCCCTACATGCCGCCCGGGCCGCCACCGGAGGGCGATCCTCCGGTCGTCGTCCCACCCATCACCGATCCGGGCATCGCGCCGCCGGTCAAGGATCCGTACCTCAACATCCTCGCGCTCGGCCGCGCGCATGCGCGACGCCTGCGCGAGATCCACCGCTCGGCCGGCTGGCCCTGTTGCGACACCATCGAGATCGAGCTGCTCGCCGCGGGCCTGCTCGAACGTGTGCGCTCCACCCACGGCCACGAAACCTTGCGCCTCACCGACCGCGGCATTGCGCACGTCGCGACCTCTCTCGTCGTCAACCGCTCGGCCTTGTCAACACACGAAGCCCTGGTCGAGCAGGTCGCGCGCGAGATGACGCGCGGCGGCCGCATCGCCTGGCGTGGCCTCAGCCTGCGGGCGCGGCTGGCGCCACTGGAGGAGGGCGGCAAGCCGCGCTGGTGCATTGCCAAGCCGGATGTCTTCTCGATCCGCAACACCACCGTCGAGGCCTATGCCCACCCCGTCGTGCACGAGGTCAAGGTCAGCCGCGCCGACCTGCTGGGCGACCTGCGCAAGCCCGACAAGCGCGCCGCCTACCTCGACCTGGGAGGTGAGTGCTGGTACGTGCTTGGCAACGACGCCAGGGGCCGCTGCATCGCCTCGCCTGACGAAGTACCCGAGGGCTGCGGTGTGCTCTTGCTCGAAGGCGGCCGGCTGTCTGTCGCGCGCGCAGCCTTGCATCGTCCGATGCAACGCATTCCTTTCAGCGTCTGGATGGCGCTGGCCAAGGCGCAACCGGTCCAGGGCTTCGACGAAGAGGCGCAAGACACCTTGAAGAATTGCGTCGGCTGAACCCGATTTCGCGCCCGTTACAGGCCGGGAGGGGGCGTCCGGTCCCGATGCTCCTGGGTCGATTTGGCTTTTGCCATCTCGACTCGATCCCCGCGAAGAGGGGACTGGGCGCAGCCCGGAATGATCCCTGTGCAACGGCAGGCCGACGGCCCGTCCCGGGGTTCAGAACACAGACAGCGCGCGGTAGGTTGCGCCAGGCATGCCCGTCGGCGCAAAGGGCTGCCAGTTCTCCTCGGGCTGCGACAGGCGCTCCGCGATGATCCAGAGCACCAGTGCATTGAACGCCAGGCCGCAATGGCTGCCAGGCACGAGGATGTTTTCATGCACCGGCGAGCCGTCGGCCACCTGCGCTTCCATCGGCGGCACCACGCCGTCCGAGTGCGACCACAGGCAGCTCATCGGATGTGCGGGCGAATGCGACAGGGCCTCGCGCACATGGGGCTGCAACATGTGCGCATCCGGCCCGAGGCGGTGCGCGACAGCCCGGTAGAGCGCGATGACGCTGGGCGCGGCGCCGTGGCCCTCGGCGCCGGGGGTCACCGGGCTGCCGAGCGTGATCAGCGAACGTACGCAATCCGGCGCGCGATGCGAGGCATAGAGCCCGAACACCCCACCCAGGCTCCAGCCGACCATGCTGACCTTCCGCCCATGTTGATGGCGCATGTATTCGAGCTTGCGCTCCAGCGCAGCGGCGTGCTTGGCCTGGAAGCCGACATTGCGGCCGAAGCCCCAACTCTCCACCGCGTAGCCTCGATTCGACAGGAAGGCCTTGAGCGGCATCATGGTCGACTCGGGCGCCATGAAGCCGGGCACCAGCAGCACCGGATGGCCGTCGCCCTTGGGGGCGGTGCCCAGCAGCGGCCAGGACCACGTCGACACGGCCGCTTCCATCATGGCGCGAGGGCCTTCGAGCGCGGTTTGCCAAAGCCGAACCTTGCGGCGCGCGGGCGTGACTTGATGAGTGTTCTTCATGATGGGCGAGCGGCGGGCATGTGGGTGATCGAATGGATGATGGAGGCGCCGCCATCGCATGTGCGAGTCGCTCCGTTCAAACGGTGATGCATCGACTGTATTCCTGCGCTTTGCAAGCAGTTGGCGTGTTGGTTCATTGACGTTGGGGCTGCGGGCGGCTGCCGAGCAGGTCGGCCGATCGCGCAGGAATCAGGGTTTCTCAAGCGGGCCTGCCCGAACAACATCCTGCAGTGTGCGCCGCCATCCTCATCACGCCGGCGCATCGGTTTCGGCGCGCTTGACGAGGGCACGGGCCGCGCGCTTCTTCCCGGCTTGCGCGCGCTTGGCCTCGACCGCTGCCGCGTACTCGTCGAAGCTCTCCTGCAGGCATTGCGTGAAGGCCGCTGGATCGGTCAACTGCTCGCGGCATGAGGTCACCGAGATGTTCATCCCGCCGTCGTAGCTCGTGGCCGCCAGCACCAGGCCCATGCCGTCGCAGATCGGCATCAGGCCGGTGAAGCGGGCGAGGCGCGCGCCGACCAGGTACAGCGGCGTGGAAGGCCCCGGCACGTTGATGATCGAGCAGTTGGCCAGCGGCGCCAACTGGCGCTGGTCCGACTGCGCCATGCTCAGCACCTTGCCCGACAGGGCCAGCGTTGCCGAGGACGAATGCTTGTCGCCGTCGATGAGATCGAGCGCACCCACCGCACGCGCACGCAGGCCGGCGGTCTGCGCGCAGATGTGCGCCAGGCGCTCGGCCGGGTCGTCGATGGTGGTGCCCAGGTCGACCCGCAGCCGGCCGATCTTGTAGCGCCGCGACTGGGCGTAGGTCGCGTTCATGTTGAGGTAGGGGACGACTGCCGACAGGTTCAGCTCTGGCAGTTCGCCGTACTGGTCCAGATAGCGTCGCAATGCGCCGCCGCATACCGCGAGCAGGCAATCGTTGATGGCTGCGTCGCGCGCCAGGCCGCGCATCTGGCGGAACGTTTCGAGCGCGAACAGCCGGGTTTCGAAGATGCGGCGCGCGGAGACGACAGCGTTGAAACGTGTCACCGCAGCCTCGGCCGGCGGTTCGAGCAAGCCGTGCGCCAGGACGCGCGACATCGACGCCAGGCCTTCGACGGCACGCAGCATCGGCCAGGCGAAGGTGGCCGGGTCCTTGAGCGTGCCAAGTCGGGGGCGAAGGTACAGCGTCTCGCTGCGCGGCGCCGGCCGGGGGAACCAGGGCACGGGTGGCGTGGCGGGCTCGACCTGGGCTGTGTGGTCGTGGATCAGCGCGGTGATGCCGTCGGTGCCGTCCATGCCGATAAGCGTGTGGTGCACCTTGGTGAGCAGCGCAAAGCAGCCGGGCCGCAATCCGGGCAGTGTGTCGAGCCCTTCGATGACATGGATCTCCCAGGGCGAGCGGTCCATGTCGAGCACGCGTGCGTGAATGCGCGAGGCCATGATGCAGAACTGTCGCCAGTCGCCCGGCTTGGGCAGCGCCGAGTGGCTGACGTGCGATTCGATGTCGAAGCTCTCGTCGTCCACCCAGTACGGCCGGTCGAGCTCCATCGGCATGTGCAGCAGCTTCTGCCGGAACACCGGGGCCAGGTGCAGGCGACTCTCGATCTGCGCCAGGATGGCCTTGAAGCGGACCATGCCGCCCGGCGCGGTCGATGGGTCGTAGATATGGACCAGCGTGGCATGGGCACGCGCATGTGGCGCTTCGGATGCAAGCAGCCGCGCATCCTCTCCGTTCAGTTGCTGGAACCTGGGTTGTCCGATCATCGGGATCATTTTCGTTTCAGTCCTGGAGTGCCTGTTGATTCATGGTGCGCGGGGCCTGCGTGACGGACTGGCCCGCCTGTTCCGCAATGGCGTCGACGATGTCCGGCCACAGTTCGAAGGGCAGGTTGTGTCCCATGCCTTCGAGGATGTGCAGCCGCGCATCGGGGATTGCTTCCGCGGTGTCGATGCCGCAGGCCATCGGCACCAGTGCGTCGTCGCTGCCGTGGATGACCAGCGTTGAAATGCGCACGTCGGCCAGCGCCGGCTTGCGGTTGCCCGACGCGAGCACGGCGGCCAACTGGCGCGCAGTGCCCGCGGGGTAGGGGTCGCGTGCGAAGAGCCGCTGCGCCATGGCCTCGCTGCGCGCGGGATCGAGCGGGTACTTGTAGCCGCACAGGACCGACCAGACCTGCCGATGCCGCGCGAGGTAGCCCGGCCAGTCGATGGGCGTGGGCGTCATCAGTGCCGCCATTGCCGCCGGGCTCGCCGAGGGCAGGCCGGGCCTGCCTGTCGACGACATGATCGAAGTCAGCGTGCTGACTCGCCGCGGGTGCCGGATGGCCATCTCCTGCGCGATCATCCCGCCCATCGAGACGCCCACCACCTGCGCGCTGTCGATCATCAAGGCATCGAGCAGGCCGACCGCGTCATCGGCCATGTGCGAGAGAAGGTAGGGCGATTGCACGGGCCGGCCTGCGGCCAGTTGGCCGAACATGCTGGCGATGTCGGGAACGCCGCAGGCATCGAGCCGAGTGGAGCGCCCGCAATCCCGGTTGTCGAAGCGGATCACACGGAACCCTCGCTGCGCCAATGCCGAGCAGAATTCGTCTTCCCAAGCGACCATCGGCCCGCCGAGGCCCATGACCAACAGCAAGGGCACGGCGGAACGCCTGCCGAACTCCTGATACGCCAACTCGATTCCATCGGATACATGGGCTCGTGCCTCTGCCGAGGCGGTGTCGATTGAATACATTGGTTCCCCCTGTCAGCGTGTCTGATCGCACGCGTAGGCAATCACTCTATGCATTGCGCAAGCACTTGATGCGAACGGGGGTGACAGTTAGGTGAAAACGCGGCCCAGTCTGTGGTCAAAATCACGACAAGTGCTGCGTTTGCAGGCCATGGAACCATGTGCAAGCGCGATGCAACGTTCCGGGACGGGTTGGGGGAAATTGCGCGATCGCCACCGGCGCGTTCACACGTATGAACTTTCTTTTGACACTCCTGACGTAAGATTTCCGGCTCATCTCGTCAACGCTCCTGTCTGCGTTCGGCGCGGTGTCCAGGGAGCAGAAGAAAGATGAGTATTGGTCACTCGGGCGCACACGTTCGCCCGGCATCGACGCGCGGGGGGCCGTCGAACACCGCGGCGCAAGGCTTGGGGCCGTGGACGCTCGCATGGCTACTGGTCATGCCCTTGGCTGCGTGGCTGGCGTTTGCCAAGACCATCCTGGTCATGAACGGGCTCAACTGGGCGCCCAAGGGAGACGTCAGCCTGCTGGGAATCGCGAGTTGGCTGGCCTGGTTCCAGCCGTTGCGCTTCCTTGCCGCCTTGTTCGTGGGCTGGTGCATCCAGCGCTGGTTCTTCAAGCGTCAGCGGTGGGTCATGCTTCCGGTTGCCTTGGTGCTGATGCTCGGGTTCGCGTTTGTCTATACCCTGCGTCAACCTGGCACGGGCGTGCTGCCCGTGTTTGCAAGGTGGGCCGGCATCGCAGCGGCCCAGACATGGGCCCTGGTGGTCTGTCTGTGGCGCGATGCCTTGTCGATTGCCGCGACTGTGATGGTGTTCGGCATCGTGATCCGCCTCGCACCGCGCAAGGTGGAGGCAACGACGATCATCCTGCTGCAGTTCGTCGTCATCGTGCTGTGCGCGTTGGTGGGTGTGGACCTGGCCTACCAGTTCGCCACGGGTCAGCCGGCAAACACGATGGTGTTGCAGTTTGCGTTGCGGAACGCGCAGGACATGATGCCCCTGGTCAAGTCGGAAGTGACCTTGTTTCGCGTGCTGGGCCTGATGGGAGGTGTCGTCCTCGCGCTGGCCTTGGCCTGGCGCAGGCGTGCGCTGCTGCGCCAGCCCGTGTCCACCGGCCCGCAGGCGCTCGTTGGCGTCGCCGTTGCACTGGTCGGAACGCTGGCGCTCCTGTTTCCAGCGCCTTCTCCCGCCGTGCCGCAGGTGCAACGCTATGCCGAGGGGACACTGGTCAACCTGGCCAGGACGGCGATGCCATCGGTGGTGTCGGAGGCGGAGGTCACCGTGAACAAGGAATTCCGGCGCACCGGCCGACCGCCCTGGCACAGCGCGGGGATGACCTTCAAGGCCACCGACACCACCCATCGAAGGAACGTGGTCATCGTCATGCTGGAGTCGATCCGCGCACAGTCGAGCACCGTGAATGCGCCGCGGCTTCCTACGATGCCGTTCCTCAAGCAACTGGCCGACGAAGGCTTGATGGTCGAGGACATGAGCGTCGTGATCCCGCGCACTTCGGCTGCATGGATGGCGGTGCTCGACGGGCAGTATCCGCTGGCCAACCAGGCCACGGCGCGATGGGCGGCCATCAACGAGAAGCACCCTCACGTGCGGTCGCTGCCGTCGGCATTGCGTGAGGCAGGGTATGCCACGAGTTTCGTCACGTCCACGGACCTGAGCTTCCTGAGCGACCCGCAAGTCATCCAGTCCCTTGGCTTCGAGCAAGTGCAAGCGGAGGCCGAGCTCGCCAGGCCAGGGGACGAACGCCCAACCTATTTCGGGATCGCCGACGAGAAGATGGTCGATCCCATCCTGGCCTGGACGGCGACGCAGGTTCAAGCAAAGCGCCCCTTCATGACGGCGATCATGACGAACGTCGGCCACCATGATTTCAGGACGCCATCGACGTGGAAGAAGATCGACTTCAAAGGTGTGGACAACCCCTCCCTGCAGGACTACTACAACTGCCTGGCGTACATCGACAGCGTGCTGAAGCAACTGATGGACGGCTACGGCAAGCTCGGCATCCTCGACGACACCGTGTTCGTGTTCCTCGGCGACCACGGCGTGATGCTCGGGGAGCACGACACCAGGCAATCATTCAACAGCCTCTACGAGGAAGGCCTGCGCATACCCACCGTCATCTACGCGCCGGGCATTCCCGCAATCAAGGGCGCGAGAGTGAAGGGCGCGCGCCAGCAGATCGACATCGCTCCGACGATTGCGCAACTGCTGGAGTACCAGGTTGAAGGGGCGCGACTGCCGGGCCAGTCGCTGCTGGCGCCGGCGGATGTGAATCGCGACCTGTATTTCACCAGCAGCATCGATGGATCCATGCTGGCGACGCGCCGCGGCACGCGCAAGTACCTCTATCCCATGGATGGATCGCCGATGGAGGTCTTCGATCTCGACAAGGATCCGGTCGAGGCGAACCCGGTGAAGAACGTGCAGGAAGACGAACTCGCGCAGGCCCGCAGGCGCATGCTTGAATGGCAGGAGCGGGCCATGCTGTCGATGTTTGCGCGACCCGATCCGTCGGCCGGGCCCGAGGCACCCTGGCGCGACAGGTAGCGCGTGCGCTCAGGTGGCCATGCGCCGTGCGCGCCACGCCTTTTGCAGCAGGCTGATTGGCATCTGCGCGGCTTTGGATGCGACCACCTTGATCCCGTCGGCGAGGGGGCTGTGTCCCACCTCCGCGGGCAGCCAGCCGCAACGGCGAAGCAAATGGTTGAAGGCATGCGCGCTGGTGAGCTTGTCGGATTTCTGGGTGCGGAACGTGAAGGCCAGCGACACCGAGAGTTCCGGACCCGTGGTCACGCGATGTGGCGCGATGAAGGGATGGTGCACGCCGATCCCGGGCCGCAACTCATAGGTCATGGCCTTCGATTCGAACGCGGGCGAATAGGTGGCCCGCTTGCTGCCGAACATCGACAACAGCCGGTCCTTGTCCGCCGGACTCATGACCTCGTCGTCGGCCGGGTCCCACAGCGCCACCCGCTTGGTGCCGCGCACCTGCAGCAGGAAGTTCATCTCCCGGTCCATGTGGTAGGGCGTGACCGAATCCTGCGTCGAGATGAACACGTAGGTCGAGTACCAGGTGATGACCGGGTCGCATTCGTTGATGGCCGCAGCAACTTCGGACAGGATGCCTTCGAGGATCGGCCGATACGCCGGGTCGCGTTCCGGGTTGTAGATGCAGATGTAGGCCTTGGATTGCTCGAAGCGGTCGAGCACGTCATCGAGCGAAAGGCCCTTGCTGAAGCGCGCGTAGGAGGAGTCGAAATCTGCAGTATCCGGAATCACTCCGACGCGGTACTTCACTTCGCTGGGCGGTAGTCGTCGGCACAGCGAGAAAAGCGACGACAGCCTGAAGGCAGGGTGCTGGTCGAGGTGATGACTGACCAGGAAGGGCCGCCGGTTGTAGGAAGCCTTGACCGTATCGGGCGAGAAATCGACCAAGCGCTGCGAAAGGCCCCGTCCTCGCTCGGCCAGCGTCGCTGCAACATCCCTCGGAACGAATTCACCCAGCATGTTCGACTCCTTGTGCAGGCCATCATGCGCCCTGCAACCACCGCGCCGGGCAGCAATCCATACCTATAAGTCACAATCTGTCACGATGATGTTGACGGGTCAAGTGGCCGAATGGCCGAGCGAGCTTTTGGCCGTCTCGCGATGGAAAACGGGCTTGCCCCATGGCTGCCGGGGAGGGACGGTACTGGAACCCGATGCCGGGCGAGGCAAGGTCAACGCGCAAGCAGGGTGGGGCAGGGGATGGGCCGAGAGTGCCGGCGCAAGCCCGTGGGGGCCTGGCGGTCAGACTGGAGCGGGTGAAGGGAATCGAATGCCGACGATTGAGCCGCACCAGTGCTACGCATGCAGATTCGGTCGGCGATTTACGCCCCCAACTACGCCCCCAACCACTGTGGGCGCCTCGCGCCGCGCGGCCCATTTATCCAGGCAGGGTTGGGGCGCTGCGCGGGGGGCAAAATCGCGAGGGTACAGAAGACACCATCGGAGGATGCCCATGCTCCCCTTATCACTGGCACGAAAGCTGGCCCGCGCGGCGAATGCGGACACCATCGCCATCGATGCCTCGCAGGCATTCGCGGGCTTCTATGGGCGCCTCGCCGATGCGCTCGCGGACGCTGGCTGCGACGACCTGGAGGCCGAGGGGATCGCTCGGGAGGTAGTTGCCGGCGTGGTCCGCGCGTTCGAAAACGCGAGCCACGCGATGACGCGGGCGGTGGTCGCCTCGGCCGAGGCCGCGCGCTCGGCGCCGAGGCACTGAGGCCGAAGACGCCCGGCTGATTTCTCAGCTCAGCGGCCTCGCCATGTAGCGCAGGATCGACGGCGACTCGCCCCCGGTGAGCGACTGGTGATTGCTCACCGCGCGGTCGAGCATCTCGACGGCGTCATCTCTCGTTACCGCCATGCCGCCGCCGTGCGTGATGTGCTTGAGATCGTCTCGCCTCGCGTTGGCGAGCGAGACGAAGGCCTTGCGCTTCGTCGTCGGATCGAGGTACGAGCACAGGTCGAGGAATTGGCCGAGCGCGTGCGTCTTCCCCGCCTCGTCGAGCAGCTTGCCGAGAATCTCGTCGGCGGCCCCCGCGAGCGTGATCGCGCACGCGTAGTCGGCCTCGTCGAGAAAGAGCGCGATGGCACGATCAAGCTGCCAGATAGCGGCGCCGAGCTTGGTGAAGAACTGCGCCGGCTGAGTCGTCTCTGTCATCGTTGCGATCCTTTGGACGGAGAAAGGATGTTATCGGATCGTCCCGCTGTGACACACTTCGGACGATGACCGAGAACGCGTTGCGCTTTGGCGTTGGAGATCCAGTAGCAGGGCGCCGGGCCGCGACGTGGAAGGTCTGGGCCACCCAGAACTCCCCGGATGTCTACTTGGTCTGCCGGCGCATCGGAAGCGCCTTCAAGCTGAGCCTTCACGAGACGGGGCGATGGCACTTCGCGTTCGGTAGCCGGGACCTCTTCGACGAAGACGCCGTGCCGGCATCGAGATTCATCAGCGTGTACGAGAGCCCGCCCCCGCTGATGCCGGGCCTTACCTTGGCCTGCCGCATACAGACGCCGTGGTCGGCGCACACGGTCCCTCTGGTCGAGTCCGAAGAGCCGGGCACGGTCTGGATACCGCCGGCCCCGGAGAACCAGGCCGCAGAGGTCGTCATCTTCCTGTACGACCAAGCGCCGCCGCCGGGCGATTGGGCGGGGCGCGACAGCATGGGAACGCGATTCGTGGGGCAGGTCCCGCTTTCAAACGGCGGGGCCGTCGTCGCGGTCTGTTCCGACGTCGCCCTCGTCCCGATCCCCGAGACTCGCTACAACGAGACGAAGTTTTTCAAGGGCCGCACATTGGACGATTTCCGCTCCCCCGACTTGAGGATGATTACGTGGGGGCTGCACACGGACGGATCGATCGTGCTGCTGGAGACTCGGGTCGAGGTCAATCGCTCCGATGAAAGCGCCGGCCGGTGATCCCGGGCATGTCGCCGCGCTCGGCGAGAAGGTCTTCGAGCGAGAGCCCCCGGCGCGCCAACTCCGTGGTCAGCTTTCGCAGCGCCCGGCTCTCGATTTGCTGGACCCGCTGTTTGCTGACGCCGAGCGCGGCGGCGACCTGCCCCAGCGAGAGCGCCTCGGTCGGATGCAAGACCTCGGAGGGCGGCGCCCGGTCCTTGCGTAAGCCCATGCTCAGCCCGAGAGCCTGCGCGGCAGCGGACGATAGAACTCGTTGCCTTCGAGGTACGGCAGCGACAGGCCGTCATGTTCGCGCGGGTCCGCCGCATCGCCGGCTGCGACCATGCTCGCGAGGGCGCTGGCGGGCACGAGTACCCAGCCCTGCACGCCGCCGGCCAGCGCGACGCCCCGGCGCACGACCCATGCGAGCGTGTCCGCGATGGCCGGCCTCTCGGGCATGGCAGCGGCGGGCGCGGCAGCGGCGGCGGCCTGCTTTCGCATGGGCGCCTCCGGTCAGCCCTTGGTGATGTAGCCCGCGCGCTCGGGCTCGGGCAGCAGGTCGCGCCTGTGATGGCGCCCCGGCGCTTCGGGGTCGTCATCGCGGCCGCCCTCGCGCGCCTGGTGCCGCGCCTGCTCGGCAGCGTCGCGCAGGAGGGCGACAGCTTCGGTCATGCCGAGGTGCCGGCCGTGCTTCAAGAGCAGCTTCTCGCTCGCGTCGAGGTGGCTTCGCAGCATCGTGGCCCCTCAATACGCGAGGGCGCACTCGGCCGCTTGGATAGCCTGCCGCGCGCGCTCTCGCAAGGCTTGCGGGCTGCGGGCTGCGATCCTGCTTTCGAGCCGCTGTAGGCGCCGGTCGCGCGCTGCGAATTCGCGCCCGATCAGACTGCCCACCACGTCGAGCATGCTGGCGTTGCTCGCGCCGTTGACCACCGCGCGCTGCTGCGGGCTCAGAGCCGGTTGCGCTACCGGCGGGACCGTGCGCGCAATGGCTGCGTCGGCACGGGCCAACGCCTGCTGAGCACGGCGCCGCTGTGCTGTTTGGCGCGGCGATGCGGGCCGGGCCTTCGGCGCGCTGCGCTGCTGTAGCAACAGGGCGATATCGAGTCTGCTGGTGCGCTCGACGCGCGATCCGGTGGTGATGGCATACGCGCCCCCGCTATCGCGCGGCAGGCGATGCGCAAGCGCGCCGATATCGCCGGTGTAGTAGCTCATGGTCAGGCCTCCTTTCGTGGGGCATAGAAGCCGCTGCCAGGATGCAGCGCATGCGCTGGCGCGGCGGGATCGCAGAGGGGCGGCGCGCCGCCGCCGAGGGCAGCAGTGACCGCCGCGCCGGCCTCCTGCGCGGAGGCGCCGCCCAGAATGGCGGAGCGGGCGGCGGCGGCTGCATGCGCGGCGCACTGCTCAAGCCGCGACTGCTCAAGCTGTGCCATCGTGTCGTGATGCATCGAGCGCGCCAGCGCGTGGGCGGCGGCGCCATCCGGGTCGTCGCTGATGCCGCCCCACTGAACGTAGGTGCCGCGAATGAGATCGGTGTCAGGCATGGACTGCCTCCTTGGTGGTGGACGTGGCGATGCAGGCGCGCGCGATCCGGCGCAGGGCCGCGAGCAGCCGGCGCAGCAGGCCGGCGGGCGCGGGCGGCGGCGGGCCGTCAAGCAATGCCAGGACGGCGGCGGGCGGCAGCGTGCCCGCAATGAGGCCATCACGAACGCGCGCAGCGAGGGCCTCGGCGCGCTCTCGGGCGCGGTGCTCATGGAACCGGCGGCGCGCGTCCGCTGCAAGCTCGGCGCGGATGACCGCATCGGCGTGCGGGCCGAGGAAGCCGCCGAAGGACACTGTTTGCATTGCTGCTGCTCCGCGAATAATCGGAGCCATCATTATTCGCCCGTATTGGCTTGGTGGGCGCGAGCAAATGCAGCGCCATCCTGCATTTGTGCCCGTGGGAGGCCCGAGGCGGCCCTACGGCGCGCGATTGCGCCGCGCAGGGGTGCAGGTAGCGGCGAGGCCTTCGTGC
This sequence comes from Variovorax rhizosphaerae, assembly GCF_037889975.1. Lineage (NCBI taxonomy): Bacteria > Pseudomonadati > Pseudomonadota > Betaproteobacteria > Burkholderiales > Comamonadaceae > Variovorax > Variovorax rhizosphaerae. The sequence goes on from NZ_JBBKZT010000005.1 coordinate 448,437, forward strand.
GGCCCCTAGCGGCCCGAGGCGGCGCCTTGATCCAATCCCCGGCCGCCCGGTATTTGATGGCCGGCCATCATTCGGCGAGCCCCTCGCTCAACTCGGCGAGGCCGGCGGCCTGAAGGATTGCGCTCTCGTGCTCAGCGGGCAGGCACCATTCATAGAGGCCGCGCGCATCGATGGACTTGGCGACCAGCACGGTGCCGGTGTACGCGACGCAGGAACCCACCACGGCGACGTTGCGGCCCGCGAGCCGCCCGAGCGCTACGTCCTCGCAGTCGTCGCCATCGGGCAGCGCAGCCGCTGCGGCGGCCGTCGCGGCGGCGCCGATCTGCTGCGCGGTCATCGAGGTCCATGGCGCGCAGCGCTGCACGTAGACCGTGCGGAAGGGAGCGAGGGCACAGGTCATTGCACGGCGCCCGAGCCCGGCGGATTCAACAGCGCATCCCAACCGGTGTCCTTTTCGGCGGTCAGGCCGAGCGCTGCGCTGCGGGCCGACTGCCCGTGGTACTCGACCACCCGCGTGGGCTGCGACTCGCACCAGCCGGCGCGGCATCGCAACCAGAACTGCATGGCCTTCACGTCCCCGCGCTTGGCCGCCGCGAACAGGGCCTGCGCTATCGCCAGATTCGCCTCGGTCGCGCCGGTCGCAATCTCCCGCTCGTAGAGCCTCGCCAAGACATGGCGGTCGCGGTCCTCAAGGTCGGCAATCATCATCAGGGAAGCGCCCATTCCGACCATTGCCTTGATGCGCCGGGCGACCTGCTCGTCGCGCTCGATGCGCGGGCGCCCGCGCCCCCGCTTGGGTGTCTGTGGCAAGGCGGCTGTTTTGGGCATGACGTGTGCTCCGTTGCGAGGGCCGGCGGTGGCCGCTTTTCGATACCCGGCGAGTTCGCCGCCGGACAGGCGTTTAATTGTGCTCGCCGAGGGGGGCGACCGCTCGCCGCGCTTCGCGATGGGCCCCAACCGTCGCCGAGCATGCACGGCTGAATTTTGAGCCGTGTAGGGCTTGGAACCGGCGGATTAAAAGGGTGGATTTCCGCCCTTTTGCCGAACCGTTTTCCGGGGAAAACAAAATCTGCATTGACGGGCAGGCATCGGTTAACTTGTCGGCCCGAATCGCTGGCGACCCGCCCCCCTTGGAGGGCAAGGAGCCCGGCCCGATGCCGAAGCCCGCGCGACGTTCCGTGGAACATATCGGTGACTCACGCTTGCCCGTCGCTGTCCACGCCTGCGCCCGGCTGCCACAGTGCGCGGGCCTGCTCCCGGCTGCGGACTGCATCGCTGCACGGCGGCCCAGCGTTAGATCGACGCAAATTTGGGGCGGTCGATGCAGGCGTGGCGGCTGGCGCAGCGCGAGCGGCGCGCACGGCCTGCCCGGCGCGCTCGTGCTCGGCCAGAGTCATGATGTTGTCCGCCACGATCGACAAGTTCACACGCGGCGCGCCGCCATCGGGCGGAACCCAGACGCCGGCCTTCATCGGGCCGGAGACCGCGACGGTCATGCCCGCGCGCAGCGCCAGCAACGTGGCCTGCACCGAGGTCGAGAAGGCGGTCACAAGGACGTGCTGCACGCCAGTGCCCTCGCCACCGGAGAGAGCAACCCGGGCGCGCGTGTATGGGCGCCCGCTCTGGCCGACCTTGCGCTCGGGGTCCGCCGCGAGCCGGCCCACGATGAGCGCGACGAACTGGCTCATGGCCGCACGCTCGTCCTCAAGCAGACGGCTCTCGTCGCCTCGCCGCCTCGCCGTGGCCTCGCCGCTCGATGTGGCGAGGCGAGGGCCGCGCCATAGAGACACAAGAGAGAGGCCGCCTCGCCGGCTCTCTTTTGTCTATAGGGCGGCGAGGCGACTTTGGCGAGGCGGGAAAGCGGCGGGTTTTGGCGAAGCGACAACATCGTTCAGCCTCGGTTCGCCGTCGCCTCGCCGGCCACGCTGCTCTTGGCCTTGGGCGGCGGTGCGACCTTCGCGTCGGCGGGCAGGCTGGCGCCGCGCCGCAAAGGGTGCAAATAGGACCGAGAGCCATGGGAGGGCGGGTTCGGTAGCAGGCACTCAACGAACAGTCCCATGTCGATCAACGCGTTCGTGACCTTCCGTGCATCGGCCCGCGACCCGCCCATTTGAGCCTGCAGGACCTGCGCCGCCGTCTCCCGCGAGTGCCGCGTGCCCTGCTCAAACTCGCTCAGCAGCAGGTTGAGCCCCTGCTCGTTGCGGGCCTTGAGCGCCACCACGGCATCGACGGGAGCGGCATCCTGATCGATGACCTGGATGCGCGCCTTGACCCGCTCGATGGCATGGCCCTCACGCTCGAAGTAGTAGTGCTCCGAGGGCGGCGGCGCGTACTGGCAGCGCGCGACGGCCATCTCGAAGCCGTAGCGCGGCGGCTCGATGCAGCGGCCCGTCAACTGCACCCACTGCCTCGCAGACTCGGGCCGATGCATCACCCACTCCATGCGGCAGCCATCGGGCAGCGCGGAGCCGTTGCGGCTTGCGTACATGCCGAAGTCGCGGCTCTTGGCCGGCCCTTGCCCCGTGTGGTGGGAGAAGATCACCGCGCAGCCCAAGAGGTCGCGCACGATGCGCCCGGCCTCGACGATGCCCTGCTCGCTGTCGTTAACGCGGCTCTCTCCGGCCGCGAAGCTGATCGTGGGATCGAACATGACCGCCACGACATCCCGCTCGCGCGCCGCGTTTCCGATGATGCTCGGCAGCGTCGAGGGCACCACCAGGTTCTCATGCACGGCGGAGAGCTTGGCCCTGCCGCCGGTGACATCGCTGATGCGCAGGCGGTCGAGTACCAGCGCAATCGCGTCGTCGCCGAGGGCCATCGCGCGGCATATCTGGCGCATGGTCGCGACTACGACATGCCGGGGATCCTCGCCGGTCAGGAACACGACGCGCCCCGGCTTCGCGACCGCATGCCCGAAGAACGGGCGCCCCAGCGCGATGCATACGGCCATCCAGAGCAGCCATACCGTCTTGCCTGTGCCGCCAGAGCCGATGAGCAGCGCGAGGTCTGCCCACAAGAAGCCCTCGATGATCTCGTCGGGCGTGAGCCTCGCGGCGAGCAACTCGTCCATCGTGACGGGCTCAGGGAAGCGCCACTCGGCAGGCGGCGGCGCCCGCTTCGGCGCCTGCTGCGGGTAGACCACCGCGCGCTCGGCGCTTGCATCGCGGCCGTTGGGCAGCAGGCCCACCCGGTGCGCCTCGATGGGGTCGAGGGCAGCGCCCGGCACGGGCTCGAAGCGCTCGATGGAGCCCGGCGGCGTTTCGGTATGGCTCATGAGGAGGCCCTCTGGTTTCGCAGGCAACGCGCATCGTTGTAGTCGGTGTGATGCGGCTCGCGCGGCAGCCCGGTGAAGTCGGGCAGGAGCACGTCCGCGCCGATGGCGCGCGCCGCCGCCTCGGCCTTGGTGCGGCCCGGGTTTCCCGGCGTCAGCCGGTCGTCATCGGCCAACATCAGGATGTGGGCGCCCGGCAGCCTCTCGCGAAAGGCGCGCGCTACGGCCAGCAAATTTCCGGCGTCGAAGCCGATCACGGTTGCAACGCCGGTGTCCTCGAAGTAACTCGCTGCGGTCGCGTAGCCCTCGGCGATGACGAGCCGAGTCACGATGTGCCCGAGCAGGTGAAAGCCGCCTGCGATGCGCCCGCCGCGCAGATACCGCTTCTCCCCGCCCGGCGAGATGACCTGGAGGCTATGCAGGCGCCCGGCCATATCGCGCACCGGCACGAGCAGCGCGCGGCCCTCCATGCGCAGGCCATGCGAGCGGACCTGCTTGGCCGCGAGGTACTCGTGGCGGATGGCCGGCAGCGCGCGGTCCCAGCGCTGCACGGCGGCCAGCGCGGCGTCGCGCCATCGCTGCGCCTGCCGCGCCCTTTCCTGCGCGCGCAGGGCGGCGGCCTGCGCCTTCGCGGCCAGCGATGCGGGCTCGCGTTCCCTGAGGTTCTCGGGCCTGAGGCCGCAGCGGAAGCACTGCCCCACCACGCGGCCATCGGCCATGACGCGCAGGCTGTACGTCTTGTCGCCGCGCTGCTCCCTGCCGCACTCGGGGCAACGCAGGCGATGCTCGCCGAGCGGCAGCGCCCGCAGGTCGAGCGCCTCATGCACGGCGGCGCCTCCCGGCGGCGAGCGCAGCGAAGAGCCGCTGGCCGGCGCGCAGCGCATCGCAGACGAGCGCCAGCTCGCGCCTTGCGTACCGGCGGTCCTGGCGCGCGGCGCGCCGGCCTGCGCTCGCCCGCGCGGTATCGAGCCGCGCTTGCTCAGCCAGTTCGCTGGCCGCACGGAAGTCCAGCGCCAGCGCCGTGATGGTGCCCGGCGTCAGCTTGGGAGGTGTTGCCATGGCTTCAGGCGCTGGCTCGGCCCGATGGCCCGTTGCCAAGCGCGGGCTCTGCGGCGGGGCGGCGAGAGATGCACCACGCCGGCCAGGACGGATCGACGAGCCATTGCGGTCTCCAGCGCTGGCGGTCAAGCCGCGCGTAGAGCTGGTTCCCTGTTGGCTTGGGGCGGGTGCGTGATTGGCAGCGCTCGGCGCCGCCGGAGTGCACTTGGGCTGTGGGGGTCACGGGGTCTTCTCCTTGTGAAGACCAGCGGGGCGCATTTGGGTTCGCGCGAACTCTGATATCGTCGGCACGCCTGTCCCGGTGCGGCCTCTTTTTCGGAGTTCGCGAGAGCCTCGATTCAGCGTCCGCTGGTCGGGGCTTTCAAACTTTGAGGAGCGAGCGGGGCGAGGTCATGCCGCCTCCCGTTCGCGGACTACACCCTGCGCGCGAGCCTGCTCGCGCAGATGCTCGCGGACCTGCCACGCGACCCAGCGCCGATCCCGCTCGCCGTGCGCGATAGGTGGCGGAAACCTGCCGGCCTTGACCTTGCGATTGATCGTTTGGATGGAGTCGCCGGTGACAGCCACGACGGTCGCCGCCGTGAGCAAAGCGTCATCCACGTCGAGAAGCGCGAGCGGCTGCACGCGGTCGCCTTTGGTCCAGCGCGGACCGCCGGGAGAGCGCTGAACAGACTTGACGTGGGCAGCACGTGGGCGCCGTTCAGCAGCAGCGCCGGCAGAAGGTAGTGCGGTGTTCATGCCCGCCATTACGGCCCATCGGGAGGCATGCGGTATAGGCGCATTGAGAGGAATTGCGCCACAACTTTCGGCTATCGGTCTCTCGGCGGCTCCAAGCCCTCAATCATGGCAATGGCGTCGGCACTCGCTCGATACAGCTTCTCGACAGTGCTCTCGTCGATGTGATGGCGCTCGGCAATCATCTCGGCTGCGGCGCGTAGAGATACCCGCTCCCCGCCTTGCTTCTGCCGCCGCAGTTCGATGGCGACCTCTAGCGCGATCATCGTTGGGTTGTAGGTGCCGGGGTTCCCGCGCCCTCTGCGCGGCGCCGGCGCCTCGCAGAGGATGCGCTCCACCGCGAAATGCAGCAGCGGCAAAAGGAGGGCCCGGTCATCGGAGTTGAGGGCGACCTCGCCACGCTCCACTCGCTCTTTCAGGTCGAGGTACTGCGCGCGTTGCTTCTCCATGGCCTGCATCATCCGGGCGCGCTCCTCCGAGCGCGTCGTCGCCGTGCGAAGCTCAATGGCGGACAGGGATCGGGCGTGCTTCTTCATGCCGCCACCCCTCGCGCCATTCGCACAACCCTCGACGCTCGCGGCGGCGCTGGCTTGGCGAGCTTTTCGAGATAGTTGCCCCAGATTGTCATAGCCTCACGCCGCTGCTTGGTCCATTGCGTGCGGTCGTAGGCGCTCCCGAGGGGGCCGGGCTTGCCATGCCCGAGCAACTCTTCAAGCACGGCCTCGGGGATATCGTGGTGTTCGGCGAGGACGGTGCGGGCCGTCGCCCTAAAGCCGTGCGCGGTCGCCTCTTGCCCTGAGTACCCTAGTCGGCGCAGCGCGCCGTTCACCGTGCCATCGGACATTGGGCGCTCCCCGGTGCGCTCCGAAGGGAAGACGTACTTCCCGCGCCCGCTTAGGTTTTCCAAGCGGCGAAGGCATTCGATGGCCTGCGCCGATAACGGCACCTCGTGCGCCTTGCCCTGCACCTTGGCGCGGAGCGTTCTTTTCATCTCGCCGCTCGGAATGACGATGATCTGCTTCTCGAAGTCCACCCAATCCCACTGCAAGCCCCGAAGATTTCCGGGCCGCTGGAACAGCAGCACCGATAGCCACAATGCCTCGCGTGTGAGGCTGCGACCGTGGTAGGCGCTGAGGGCTCGTATAAGTTCAGGCAGCTCCTCAACGGCCGTTACGGCGCCATAGCTACGCTGGATTGGCGCGCGGATGGCGCCGCGCAGGTCCACGGACACATCGCGCTCGGCGCGGCCGGTCTGGACTGCGTAGCGCAGCGTCTGCGAGGCGTACTGCCGCAGGCTCGTGGCAGTTTCGTGCTTGCCCTGCTGCTCAACCACGATCAGGGGCGCGAGCAGGATGGGCGCGGTGATCTGCGCGACAGGCAGGCCGCCGATGCGGGGGAAAAGGTGCCGCTCCTGCATTTCGAGCCACTTGCGGCGGTGGGCGTCCTGCCATGCCAAAGGGTTGCGCTCATGGAATTCGCGGGCGATCCCCTCGAAGGTGGTTACAGCGGAGACTTGCGCCTTTGCTCGCTGTACCTCGCGTTGCTGCTGAGGGTCGTGGCCGTCGCGTAACACGGCCTTCGCACGCTCGCGCTCGGCGCGAGCATCGGACAGGGATACGGCGGGGTAGGCGCCGATTCCATAGCGGCGCTCGCTACCCGCATGGCGGTACTTCATGTACCAGTACCGGGCGCCGCTCTTTGCAACTTCGAGGAACAATCCGCCGCCATCGAAGTGCTTGCCGGTCGTGGCGCTTTTGCATTGCGCGGCCGTCAGTGGCGCGATTTGCTTAGGCATCTCAGAGGGTCTCCTACTGCGGTTGGGGGCGTAACTTCGAGGGAGGGGGCGTAACCCGCCCCTGTGCCCCCACTTACGCCCCCAACCCGGGTGATATTCCGTGATGCCCCATGCATCCCGGTGATGCCTCGATTATCCCATTTCCCCAATGAAAATGGCCGCTCGTGGCGGCCCATGGCATGCAATGGTTAACAGATTTGGAGCGGGTGAAGGGAATCGAACCCTCGTATGAAGCTTGGGAAGCTGCCGTTCTACCATTGAACTACACCCGCAGACCGGGGCGGATTCTACTGTGCCGCAGGCCGCAGGCCGCATCGGCGCTTCGGGGACGATCTTCCCAGGCTTTCGGCGCAGGCACCGGCGAGGTTGTGCAATCCGGCCCCAGCCTGTACACCTTCCTGATGCGATCGCACCTTCCCACCGGCAAGTCCCACCCGCCGGCCCCGCTGGCGCCGGGCGGGGAGATGGCGTGGAGCGCGGCGATGAAGCTGCTGCACTGGCTCATCGCCTTGTTGATCTTCCTGCAGTTTGCGCTGGGGTGGCTGGCTGTCGGTTGGCACCTGTCGCCGATGAAGTTGACGTTGTTCGTCTGGCACAAGTCCACCGGCATGGTGGTGCTGGGTCTGGTCGTCATCCGACTGCTGTGCCGACTCGCAACGCCAGCACCACCCTTGCCGGCCGACACGCCGGCCTGGGAGCGCGGGGCCGCTCGCGCGAGCCACGTGATGCTCTACCTGCTGATGCTCGGCATGCCCGTCACTGGCTGGATCATCAACTCCGCCGCCGGGATGCCGTTCAGGATCTTCTGGCGACTTCCCCTGCCGGCCATCGTCGCGGTGGACAAGGGCACTGCCGCGCTCGCGAGCCTTGCCCATCTGTCGCTGGGGATTGCGCTGGCGCTGCTGCTTGTCGTGCATGTCGGCGCGGCATTGCGGCATCACTTCGTCCAACGGGACAATGTGCTGACCCGCATGCTTCCCACCCGAACGAAACGCCGATGAAAAACTTCGTCTGCACCGCCGCGCTGCTCGCTTGTGCCGCGCTTCAACCCGCCTGCGCAGCGGACTGGAAGCTCGAGGCCACGGGGAGCCGGCTGGATTTCATTGCGAGCTTCGAGGGCGTGCCCGCGCCGGGGGTGTTCAAGGAATTCGATGTGCGCCTGAGCCTGAATCCGGAGAAGCCGGCGGAGGGCCGCCTGGACGTGAGCATTCGCGTGGCCAGCGCGGACATGGCCAGCGCGGACATCAACAAGGCCATCGCGGGCGCCGAATGGTTCGACTTCGGCAAGCACCCGCAGGCCGAGTTCCGCGCCATGGAGATTCGTGCCGCGCAGCCCGGTCGCTATGTGGCGCGCGGCACGCTTGCGTTGAAGGGCATGAAGCAGGTGGTGGAGGTGCCCTTCGCGTGGAATGCCGTTGGCGACAGCGCCACGATGGAAGGACAGTTCGTGGTCAAGCGGGCGCCCTTCGGCATCGGCACCGGCGAGTGGCTCGCGACCGATGTCATCGGCCCGGATGTGACGGTGAAGTTCCGTGTGCGACTGCGCAAGGGCGCTTGAGTGTCGATGCTTCGGCCTGCGCGTCTTGCTGCCCTTGCCTTGGCCTTGCTGGTTGCGGCGTGCGCGCAGCCCTCGCGCGAGGCAGGCGTTTCGTCCGGGCGGGTGGCGCCGGTGGGTTTTCCGGCGCAGGACTATGCGCAAGCGGCCGCGCAGGGCAAGCGGGTGTATCGCGTCGACGCTTCGCGATCGTTGGTCGTCGTGACCGTGCGTCGCGCCGGATCGCTGGCGCGCCTGGGGCACGATCACGTGGTTGCCAGCCGCAGCGTGCAGGGCTTCGTCATGCCGGATGCGGGGCGTGCCGACCTGTACATCCCGCTGAGCGAGTTGACGGTCGACGAGCCGGACCTGCGCGTGGAGGCCGCACTCGACACCCAACCCGCCGCGGCCGACATCGGCGGAACGCGCGACAACATGCACGTGAAGGTGCTGGAGACGCAGCGCTTTCCCTTCGTGTTGATTCGCGTCCGCAGCGCCGGGGCCGCAGACAACGGCGCGATGATGGACATTGCGATCACGCTGCATGGCGTCGAGAAAAGCTATGTCGTGCCGGTGTCCTTGCGGGCCAGCCGCGATGAATTGAGCGCGAGTGGGCAGATCGAATTCAACCAGTCGGACTTCGGCATCGTGCCTTTCTCGGTGCTGGGTGGGGCGTTGCAGGTGCAGGACCGACTGGCCCTGCGCTTCGTGGTTCGCGCGAGCGGCCCGCAGGAATGAGGCTGGTGCCACAGCGACGCTGCGCGCGGATGGTCGCGCTCGCCGCAATGGTCTTCGGCACGCAGGTGGCCGCGCAAGCGCCGGTGCAGACCCGGCCACCCCTGCCGACGCAGATCAGCATCGAAACCACAGGCAAAGGCAATCTCATCATCGTGGACGCCTCTGACGAGATGCAGGTCGAGGCACGCACGGTCTGGGACGCCGTCACCGACTACGACAACCTCGCCGAGTTCATTCCGGACATGCGCGTCTCGCGCGTCGTCCAGCGCGAGGGCAACACGCTGCTTGTCGAGAAGCAGGGTGAGTTCCGATTCCTGCTGTTCCGGCAGCCTGTCGACGTGCGCATGAAAGTGATCGAGTCGCCGCAGCGGCGCGTCGTGGCGCGCGCTGTCGGTGGCAACGTCAGGGCACTGCTCGGCGTCTACGCCATCGAGAGCCTGCCTGAGGGGACTGTGCGGCCCAGCTATTCCGGCCGGTTGATACCCGACTTTCCGGTGCCGCCCCTCATCGGCGTGCCGGTGGTGCGCCGTGTGCTGGCGAAGCAAGTCACCGCGCCGGTCGATGAGATCGTGCGGCGCGACCGAATGGCGCGAAGCGACCGCTGATCAATTGCCGAAAGCTCTCGATGTGGCCGGTCGAATCGACTGAAAGCGCTACGCCTCCGGTTTTGCTTGGCCTGGCATGCAGCTTGCCAGTAGCATGCCGTTCGAAGATCTACAACAAATGTTCACTATGCTTGCTCGTTTGTGGTGCGTACTGGCATGGGTTGCGGGCGCAGGGTTGTCGACCGGGGCGTGGGCGCAGAACCTGGTCATCCTGGGACCCCGGGTGCAGGAGCAGGCCAATGGCGTGCTGGCGCTGATGTCGTACTCGGTGGTGCCCGACCTTACTTCCAGCAATCTCTCGATCCGGAGCGGTGGCGCGGACAAGACCGGCATCTTCATGACCCAGTTGGGCGGTGGCTTCACCGTCAGCAAGTCCGTCCCCTTGTACCTGGAGGGTGCGGCGGCCTACAGTCGCTATGACCCGGTGTTCATCGCCAGCGACGGTGCCGAAACGCGCCGCTTGCCAACGAAATGGAACACGGTGAGTGGCACCGGCGGTATCGGCTGGGATTTCCGGATCACGCCGGAACTCGCGCTTCGCCCGATCTTCAATTTCTCGCTGGGCACGGTGGCCAGCGACCTGCGGGTTGCGCAGGCGTACCTGAACCACGTCACCGACCGGCAACTCGAGTTCATCAATGGCGGGCGTCTCGATGTCTATGGACTCGGTGGTTCCCTGATGCTTGACTGGGAGCACTATCGCGAGAACTACGAAGTCGATGTGGAACTGCGCTACACCGACATCCGGTTGCAGACCTATGGTGTCGACAACCCGTCACTGCAGGGCAAGGCCTCGGCGCGCACCGCCAATATCTGGGCCCGCTACCGCGCACCCACCGGGATCATGGCGCTCGACCGACCCTTGCGCTACGTGCTGGAGCTTTCCCACTCCCGCTACCTGGGCAGCCAGGCCGATATCCTGGGCTTCGACCGCCTGACGACCGTGGGCCTCGGGCTCGAACTGGACACCAGCGCGCACCAGGTTTTCGTCACCCGGATCCGGGGGGTGCTGCGGTACGTGTTCGGGAATAACGTATCGGGCGTTTCGCTCGGATTGGCCGCGAGTTTCTGATGCCAGGACTTGCCCGGAACAGGGAGCAAAGAGATGCCAAGACTGCTTGACCCAACCATCGGCCGCGCGTGGCGCGCATCGATTCCCATGGCGATTGCCGCTGCCTGGCTGGCGTCGTCCAGCCTTGTGCATGCCGAGACCGTGCTGGAGAAGATCAAGCGCCAGGGCCAGATGTCCGTGGGGTACCGCGACGACGCCGCGCCTTTCTCCTCGACCGACAGCCAGAAGAAGGCGGTCGGTTACGCCGTCGACCACTGCGAAGCCGTCGTGGCGCGGATCAGGCAGGACGTGCCGAATCTGCGGGTGAACGTGCGCGCGGTCGACATCGACCGGATCGTGAGCTTCGTCAAGGACGGTGTGGTCGACTTGTTCTGCAGCAACGTGTCGGACACGCCGGAGCGGCGCACGCTGGTTTCCTTTTCCAAGCCGATCTTCTTCGACGGGGTGAGTGTTGCGGTGCGGAAGAAGGATGGCATTGCGGGCGTGGACCAACTCAACGGCAAGTCGGTGGTCGTCATCAAGACGGCGACCACGGCCGATGCGCTTGACGCCTACAAGCAGAAGAAGTCCTTGTCATGGAAAGTCGAGACGGCGCTGAACCCCGATGCCGCCTTGAGCCAGCTCCAACTGGGCTGGGTGCAGGGCTATGCGCGCGACACCGTGCCATTGGCCGTGCAGATGGCCGGTGTGGCCGACGCGGACCAGTACACCGTGCTCCCGGAGCGCCTGTCGTCCGAGGCGATCGCCATCGTGCTGCGCAAGGACGACACGGAACTCCAGGCGCTGGTCAATGGCGTGATCACCGACGCGGCCACGTCTGGCAAGGCCAAGTCCTGGTACGACAAGTGGTTCATGCAGCCCATTGCCATGGAGGGCAAGTCCAGGACACTCGGCATTCCGATGTCCGCCGAGCTGAAGGCTGCGCTCGAGGCGAAGTAGCGGCTGGTCCGGGGTCGACGGCGGCTCGCTTCTCGGCTGGATCTTTGGGTCGGGCGGCCGATTCGCCCGGTCCTGGAGAGTCAGTAGACGCCCGGTGGCGCCTCGACGCCGGTGCGCCGGTAATGCGCCGCACCGACCAGCCCGCCCACGCTGGCCTTCAGGCTGTCGCGCATCGCCGACTGGCCCGGCTCTCGCGGCTGCATCTTCAAGGCGTTGCGCATCAGGCGATTCACCTGGTACACGCGGGCATGCTGGCGCGTGACGGAGGTGTAGAAGGTCACGCCCAGCGACACCGAAACCCCGTTCCCCGGCGTCACCCAGCCGGGCTCCGAACGGGTCATGTGCGGCGACAGGCTTGGAAAGTAGACGCCGTCGCCGGGGCCCGTGTCGAACTCGTGGCTGCGTGTGCGGAACTCTTCCTTCAGGCGCACCTTGCTCAGCGTCTTGTTGACGATGAAGTCCTCCACCGACGGGGCGTCGACCACTTCGCGGTCGGTGTGGTCCCACACGTTCATGGTCTTGCGGCCATGCAATTGCAGCCAGAAGTTGTTCTCGCGATCGATATGGAAGGGCGTGACCGACGGCGGCGCCGAGATGAACATGAAGCCGTTGATCAGGAAGATGCCGGGTTGCTCGCGCTCGATCTGCGGGCGCACTGTGTCGACGATCTGGCCGAGCAGGCGGGCGTAATCGGGGTTGGCCTCGATGTTGTAGAGCGCGATCCAGGAATGCGGCTCGTGGATGCGTTCGAACACCTCGTCGATGCTGCGTCCGTCCGGGTGCTGGTAGTCATGCTTGAAGCTGGAACCCTGCGTGATGTTCTTGCGCACGAAGCGGCATTGCTTCAAGGGCTCCAGCGACTTTGCCAGCTGTGCCAACGCTGGCAACTGCAGCATCGGGTGCTCATGGAAGTTGTGTTGCAGCTTGGCGACCCGTTGCGTCGTGAAACCTGCCTCGTCGACGGGCCGCACGCGGTATGGGGCGCCTGGGTTGGGCGTGATGGGGGACATGGGTGGCATCGTAGCGAAGTAACACCATTATCGGTTTCTCAACGTAAGCAATACGCTGAAAGTGTTAACTAGTCCCGACTGGCGTCGGATCCGGGGCCCCGGCCCTTGCGGCCTTGCCCTTGGCGTGGGTCGCGGACCCCCGCCGGGAGTGCAAAACCTATAATCGAATGTTCAAAAAAATCAACCAGTTAGGCGCAAATCCTGCGCCCGACGTCGGAAGCAAGTCCCGATGACCCAGACCACTTTTTCTGTCGCAGACATCCGCAAGTCATTCCTCGACTTCTTCGCCTCGAAGGGCCACACGGTCGTGGCCTCCAGCCCGCTGGTGCCGGGCAACGACCCGACGCTGATGTTCACCAACTCCGGCATGGTCCAGTTCAAGGACGTGTTCCTGGGCGAGGACAAGCGCCCCTACGTGCGCGCCGCCTCTGTGCAGGCGTGCCTGCGCGCCGGCGGCAAGCACAACGACCTGGAGAACGTGGGCTACACGGCGCGCCACCACACCTTCTTCGAGATGCTGGGCAACTGGAGCTTCGGCGACTACTTCAAGCGCGAGTCGCTGATCTGGGGCTGGGAACTGCTGACGCAGGTCTACAAGCTGCCGGCCGAGCGCCTGCTGGCGACCGTCTACCACGAGGACGAAGAGGCCTACGACATCTGGACGAAGGACATCGGTCTGCCGCCGGAGCGCGTGATCCGCATCGGCGACAACAAGGGCGCCAAGTACGCCTCCGACAACTTCTGGATGATGGCCGACACCGGTCCCTGCGGCCCGTGCTCCGAGATCTTCTACGACCACGGCCCGCACATCCCTGGCGGCCCCCCGGGCAGCCCGGACGAAGACGGCGACCGCTTCATCGAGATCTGGAACCACGTGTTCATGCAGTTCGACATGCAGCCCGACGGCAGCGTGAAGAAGCTGCCCGCGCCCTGCGTCGACACCGGCATGGGCCTGGAACGCCTGGCCGCGATCCTGCAGCACGTGCACAGCAACTACGAGATCGACATCTTCGACAACCTGGTGAAGGCTGCGGCGCGCGAGACCCACACGACGGACCTCGACAACAAGAGCCTGCGCGTGATCGCCGACCACATCCGTGCGACGGCGTTCCTGGTGGCCGACGGTGTGATTCCGTCGAACGAAGGGCGTGGCTATGTACAGCGCCGGATCATTCGCCGCGCGATTCGGCATGGCTACAAGCTGGGGCAGAAGAAGCCGTTCTTCCACAAGCTGGTGCCGGATCTTGTGGCGCTGATGGGCGTGGCCTATCCGAAGCTGGTGGCGGATGAGAAGAAGATTGCAGAGACATTGAAGGCGGAGGAAGAGGGTTTCTTCAGGACCATCGCAAATGGCATGTCAATTCTCGAAGGTGAGTTACTGGAGGGCGTTGCAACTCTATCGGGCAAGGTGGCGTTCACTCTTCATGACACCTTCGGCTTTCCCCTCGATTTGACGCAAGATGTCTGTCGGGAACGCGGCGTCAACGTGGATGAGGCTGGGTTCTGGGAGGAAATGAAAAAGCAGAAGGAGCGGTCGCGTGAGGGTACGGACTGGGGTCCCGATCGCAAGGTCGAATATGCCGGCGCAGGCAACACCTTCACCGGCTACGAGCACCTGGAAGAGCAGGCCAAGGTGGTCGCGCTGTACTTCGAGGGCGCATCGGTCAATGAACTGACGGAAGGCCAGCCCGGCATCGTCGTGCTCGACAACACGCCCTTCTATTCCGAGAGCGGCGGCCAGGTCGGCGACCAGGGCGTGCTGGGCGCCGAGGGCGTGCAGTTCGGCGTCGACGACACGCAGAAGATCAAGGCCGACGTGTTCGGCCACCACGGCACGCAGACGCAAGGCACGCTGAAGGTCGGCGACACGGTCAAGGCCGCGGTCGATGGCGCACGCCGTGCCGCGACCATGCGCAACCACAGCGTCACCCACCTGATGCACAAGGCGTTGCGCGAAGTGCTCGGCGAGCATGTGACGCAGAAGGGTTCGCTGGTCGATGCCGAAAAGACGCGCTTCGACTTCACGCATGGCGCCGCGGTGACGCAGGCGCAGATCCTCGAGATCGAGAAGCGGGTGAATGCCGAGATCCTGGCCAATGTCGCCACGCAGGCGCGTGTGATGGACATCGAGTCGGCGCAAAAGACCGGCGCGATGATGCTGTTTGGCGAAAAATACGGCGAGACCGTGCGCGTGCTGGACATCGGCACGAGCCGTGAACTCTGCGGTGGCACGCACGTGACGCGCACCGGCGACATCGGCCTGTTCAAGATCACCAGCGAAGGCGGCGTCGCGGCTGGCATCCGCCGCGTCGAAGCCATCACTGGCGCCAACGCGCTGGCCTATCTGCAGGAACTGGAGTCGACCGTGAACACGGTGGCGCAGACCCTCAAGACGCCGACGGCGGACCTGCAAGGCCGCCTCACGCAGGTGCTCGACCAGGTGCGTGCGCTGGAGCGTGAAGTCGGCGCGCTGAAGGGCAAGCTGGCTTCGTCGAAGGGCGATGAACTCGTGCTGCAGGCGGTCGACGTCAATGGCATCAAGGTGCTCGCCGCCAAGCTCGATGGTGCCGACGCCAAGACGCTGCGCGACACGATGGACAAGCTCAAGGACAAGCTCAAGACCGCCGCGATCGTGCTGGCTGCCGTCGATGGCGCCAAAGTGCAACTGGCGGCCGGCGTCACGGCCGACACCATGGGCAAGGTCAAGGCGGGTGAACTGGTCAACTTCGTCGCCCAGCAGGTGGGCGGCAAGGGCGGCGGCAAGCCCGACATGGCAATGGCCGGCGGCACGGATGCGAGCGGCCTCGCGGCTGCGCTGCAGTCGGTGCAGGGCTGGGTGGCCGAGCGCGCCGCTTGAGCGCGTCGACACGGGCTGAGGGCGGGCCGTCCGCGGGCGCGATGAATGCGGCTGGCGCGCTCCCAGGCTCGGTGCTCGTCATGGGTGCCGGCAGCATCGGCTGCTATGTCGGAGGTTGCCTGGCGGCGGCCGGCGTTCCAGTGACGCTGGTCGGGCGTCCGCGTGTGCTGGACGCCGTGGCGCAGCATGGACTGACGCTGACCGATCTCGAAGGTAACGCGCGGAAGGTCGAGGCCGGCGCCATGCAACTCGCGCAGGCGGTGCCCGTGGGCGCGACACCATCGATCGTGCTGCTGTGCGTGAAGAGCGGCGCAACGGCGGAGGCTGCCGCCGAACTCGGCGCGGCGCTCCCGGCCGGGACGGTGGTGCTGTCGCTGCAGAACGGCATCTCCAATGCGGCGGTTGCGTCCAAGGCCGCGCCGGGGTTGAAGGTGCTGCCTTCCATGGTGCCGTACAACATCGCGGAACTGGCGCCGGGCGCCTTCCATCGCGGGACGACCGGCCGGCTCATGTCGGTCGAACATGCCGCATTGAAGCCCTGGCTGGCCACCTTCGAGAAGGCCGGCGTGCCGCTCGACCTGCTGGCCGACCTGCGGGCGGTCCAGTGGGGAAAGCTGCTGATCAACCTCAACAACCCGGTCAACGCGCTGTCGGGCTTGCCGCTGCGCGAGGAGTTGCTGCAGCACGGCTACCGTCGTTGCTTCGCGGCGCTGATGGAAGAGGCGATCGGCGTGCTGGTTGCGGCGGGCATCGAACCGGCGCAGGTGACCGCGGTGCCGGCGCAGCGCCTGCCGACAGTGCTGCGCCTGCCGAATTGGCTGTTCCGCATCGTCGCGGCGCGCATGCTCAAGATCGATGCCAAGGCGCGCTCCAGCATGGCGGATGACCTGGCACTGGGTCGGCGTACCGAGGTCGATGCGTTGTGCGGCGAGGTGGTGCGCCTGGCGCAGGCCCATGGCCGCGCGGCGCCGCGCAATGCCAAGATGGTCGAGCTACTGGATGGCGAGTGGCCCAAGCCGCCGCAGCAGTTGTCGCCGGATGCGATGTGCCGCGCACTGGGTATTTGATCTGCCCTTACGACGTGGGTGTCCTGGGTCGAGGGCATCGGGTGTTCCCCGCAGCGAAATCAAGGAGGAGGCCGCAGGCCGGGGGACATTCGCGGCGGGGAATACCCGGTGGCCTTGACCCTCGCGCACCCGAACTCGCAACGCGTTCAGGCCACGTCCTTGTGCCCGCCCTTGCGATACAGCATCAGCGTCGCCACGAGCCCGCAGGCAGCCGCCACGCTGAGCCAGATCGCCGGCGCCGCCTTGTCCTGCAACGCGTCGATCAGGTAGGTCGAGATGGCCGGCGTGAAGCCGCCGAACACCGCAGTCGCCAGGCTGTAGGCCAGCGAGAAGCCGACCACGCGCACCTGCACCGGCATCACTTCGGTCAAGGCGACCACCATCGCCCCGTTGTACATGCCGAACAGGAACGAGAACCACAGCAGCACGTCCAGCATGCGGCCGAAGCTCGGCGCCGCCGCGAGCCAGTGCATGGTCGGATAGGCCGTCAGGATGGCCAGCACCGTCACGCCCAGCAGCAGCGGCTTGCGGCCGATGCGGTCGGAGATCGCGCCGCCGATGGGCAGCCAGATGAAGTTGGACACCGCCACCAGCAAGGTGACGATCAGGGCGTCGCGGGCGCTGATGTGCAGCACGGTCTTGCCGAAGGTCGGCGTGTAGACGGTGATCAGGTAGAAGGTCGTCGTCGTCATTGCGACCAGCAGCATGCCGCCGAGCACGATCTTCCAGTTCGCAGCCATCGACTGGAACACCTCGCGCGTCGTCGGATGGTGCTTGCGGGCCTGGAAGGCTTCGGTTTCCTGCAGCGAGCGGCGCAGCACGAAGATGCACGGGATGATCATGCAGCCGACGAAGAAGGGAATGCGCCAGCCCCAGTCGGCCAGCGTCTCCGGCGACATCGTCTCGTTCAGCGCGAAGCCCAGCGCCGCGGCCAGCACGATCGCCACCTGCTGGCTGGCCGATTGCCACGAGGTGTAGAAGCCCTTGTGGCCCGGCGTCGCCATCTCGGCCAGGTAGACCGACACGCCACCGAGTTCCGCCCCAGCCGAGAAGCCCTGCAGCAAGCGTCCCAGCAGCACCAGCGCCGGCGCCAGCAGGCCGATCGTGGCGTAGCCGGGCACGAAGGCGATCAGCACCGTGCCGCAGGCCATGATGCCCAGCGTGACGATCAAGCCCTTGCGGCGGCCGACCTCGTCGATGTAGGCGCCCAGGATGATCGCGCCGAGCGGGCGCATCAGGAAGCCCGCGCCGAACACCGCGAAGGTCAGCATCAACGAGGCGAACTCGTTGCTGGCCGGAAAGAAGGCCTTGGAGATGTAGGTGGCGTAGAAGCCGAACAGGAAGAAGTCGAACTGCTCGAGGAAGTTGCCGCTGGTGACGGGGTCTACTCGTTTTCGGTGCAATAACTGACGGTTGCGAACTCCAGCGACCATGCGGGGTAGCGATAGCTATCCCATTGATTTTGTTGAACTTCCTGTTCACCCTTGAGT